>CAYGZA010000132.1:0-16283 GCA_964354135.1 uncultured Planctomycetaceae bacterium | reverse complement strand
CCGCTCGTGCCACCCGAAAGGCCGCATAATCCCCTGTAATGATGCTACAGACTCGTTTTTAGGCCCCGACCTGGCCAAGATCGGGAGAATGTACCTGGTGGATTTGTCGGCCTCGTTGCTCGGTGTCGCGCGAAGGCGTATAGAGGAGCAAGGCTGAGCCAATGTCGACGCCGTCCTCGCCGACGCGACCACGTTCCAGCCTCCGGAAGGACTGGTCGACGTCGTCACCTTCTCGTACAGTCTGACCATGATTCCCGATTGGTTCGCTGCTGTCGAGAACGCCCGGGTGATGTTGAGGCCGGGGGGCGCGATCGGCGTCGTCGATTTCTTCGTCTCCCGGAAATACCCGGAACCCGGCCGGGTCCGTCACGGCCGGTTCGCGCGGAGTTTCTGGCCTCTCTGGTTCGCTGGCACCGATGTCTTTCCCTCTCCGGACCATGTCCCGTTCCTCCACCATCATTTCGAGGCAACGGAGTACGTGGAAGGCCGGACGAAGATGCCTTATGTGCCGTTGCTCCGCGTACCTTACTATCGGTTCGTCGGCCGCGCCCGAAGCTCCTCCCGATGATGCGCCTGCGCGGCGTCGTCCGCCGTCAGCGCCCTGGTCCAGCGGATTTCGCCAACTTTCTTCTTGGCCCTGACTCATGAGCCGCCCGTGACCTATGGTCCGCTTCAAGAGACCGCCCCGCAAGACCCTCTTGGAGCCTCCCCGTGCCCGTCAGGCGACCGTTTCTCAGAATCGCATCCCGCCATCCTTGGGTTGGCACTGCCACAGTTTCCCGGGAGACCTTTGTCCACGCCAGCCTGGTGGCGACTGCGTGACGGTTCCAAGGACTTCCGACTCGGGTGGGAGCATCAAACGGTGCTTCCCCCGGTGCTCTCTTTTCGGCCCGTGGTGCGCGCCAGGGTGCTATACTGCTCGCCGCTCCTTGCATCAATCTGCCGCTCCTTGCATCAATCTGCATCGGACAATCTTACACCTCGCCTCGGCCGGAGAATCCGTCAACAGGGGTAGGGGTGACCTTGTATATGACTCGGATCTGGTCCGGTTCCACCTCGACTTGTTTCACGAGGGCTTGTCCATCCCTTTGCACGGCTGGTGTAGACCGACGAATTCGTTCTCGGGACGTCTCGTCAGCCAATGACAACGATCCTCGCAGCTCGTCGCCACAAACCGCGTTCTGCCCAGCGCCTGGGGTGTGCCGACTCACATGACTGCCGGGTTTGACCCGCCACGGATGAATGCTCCGCCGAAGGCGGCTGTGCCACAAGCAGCCCATTGAGCGGCCGCGCTTGCCCGGCGCGACCGCTGGTGGACATCGCGCTTCCACGCGGCTAGAATCGGCCCAGGCCGCGCGTGGTTCGACTCGTGCCCGGTGCTGCACTGAGGCGAAGCCGTCGGCTATCAGCAGTCAGCAATCAGCCTCTTGCGGCATCAGGGCGAGCGGACGCTCCACCGGTTGGGAAGTCGAAACGCGGCCGCAGCTCTTTGTGTGCTCGCCTTCTCGAACAACGGCCGCCGCGCCACCGCGCGATGGAG
The DNA here is from genome assembly GCA_964354135.1 of uncultured Planctomycetaceae bacterium. GTDB lineage: Bacteria > Planctomycetota > Planctomycetia > Pirellulales > Thermoguttaceae > CAYGZA01. The sequence goes on along the minus strand of CAYGZA010000132.1, from coordinate 14,743 downwards.
CACGTGATCGACCAGACCGGCGGGCGCATTACGCGCGATTCGAGGCATGCCGCGCAATCTGCCCCCAAGAGCCGCTCCCCTCTTGCGCGGAAGAACCGTCAGTTCAACAACCGGGCAATGGAGCAAGCCATCCCGTTGATCTGTTCCTCAGGCCAGAAGTGTGCGTAGCGCGCGGCGAAGCGCCGGGCCGCTTCTTCGTGTTCCGTAGATCGGAGAAGGATGTCCAGCGCCTCTTCAATCTGCCGGGGCTTTGTGAGATTGGCGCACAGCGCCGCACCGAGGTGAGATGTCCGCAGACTGTTGTGCGCATGCTCCAAGCAGATGGGTAACTGGAGAATCGGCTTACCAGCCAGCAACATCGAGATCGTGGTCCCGTGGGTGCCGTTCAAGATGGCAAGGTCACACTGCTTGCCCACCTCTGCGAGAGCAAGGCGCTCGTTTTCAAGACGAAGTGTCGCGGACCGGAAGCGCGCCGGCACGCTGCGATCAAGACCGTCGCCGTACATGAGAGTTGGACACCGCGAGGCATTGAGCTGGGAAAGCAGCCTCGGCAGTGCAGCAAACGGCCTCAGATAGGCGAAGACCCGCTTGCCCCGACCGTCAGGCCACACGGGCGGTTTGCCGTCCAGGTTGGGCCACGCGCCCCAGTAGTGTGCGGCAGATCGCTCCGGGTAGGTATCGAGTTCTTGGAAAGTGGCCAGGTAGCTCTCGTCAACTTCGCGATAAAGCTGGGAAAGCCGCGCAAGGCATGGCTGCCCCTGGGCAGCCAGGACTCGGTTGGCGTTGTCCAGCACCTGCCTCTCGTTTTCGCGCAAGCGCACGGAATCGTCCGGAAGCCAAGGCCGAAGATCAGGCAGCGGACAAACGTCGGGCGGGCAGAAGAAACCATTACCTACGAGAGCTTTTCTGGCCGGGAAACCACGGGCCGCCAGTAATGCTGTCGGCGCATGGTCAAAGACGATCAAGTGGGGGCGAACGTACCCATAAAGACTTCGCCAAGCGGCTGTCATTGTAAGAAGCTCATCGAACTCACCGAAGCCGCTGTTCCAGAGAATGTGGGCAAAGGTGCGCGGTGGATCGAACCGGCCGGCACCCACGTGCGTCTTGATGGGGGCCTGAAGACAGACGACATTCAAGCCTCCAAACACGTTGCCGGCCCGCGACAGGTCGCGGAGGGCAGCCACCACGCGGTGTCCGCGTTGGCACAGCCCCCGGGCCAAAGGAAGCAGTCTCATCAAATGACCTAAGCCGCTGCCCAGTTCCCACGATAGTAGGACCGTTGCCATGATGCTACTCGCCACATTGCCCGTGCATGGTCATGCTCGCCTCAGTCGGACTCGATCCCTGTCGAAGGTGCATCGGAGGTGGTCGTCTCAGACGGTGATTACGTACCAGGCTACGTTGGAATAGAGGCCGCCGTCGTCCTGGGTCTGAGCGGTTGTTGTGCCGCTCTGTAACCCGAGCAACTCGGCAGTGAGCGCGAACGTACTGCCGGCCTCGACGCTGGCCGTGAGGTTGTAGCCCTCCAATACGCCGCCAAAATGTACGATCATGACTTCCCCGGGGTCATCCACATCGAAGACCCCGCCGTAGAAGGTCCACAGATCGCCAAAAACGTGGACCGCAGCGAAGTACACGATGACCGGAGGATCGTTCACCGGGGCGACGTGGACCGTGAAGCTGGTCTCCACGTACATGCCGTATGGGTCGCTGGCCCGAATCGTCAGCACCGACTCACCAAAGGCGTCGGCGGCGAAGTCCAAGACCAGGCCCCCTTGGCCGTCAACGTAAACCCCGCTAAACAAGTACGGGTTGGTATTGCCCACTTCCTCGTACGTCAGGTCCCCGTCGCTGTCCTCGGCATCGTCGAAGGCGTCGTAGAGCGAGACAACCACATCGGCAGCATCCTCGTCGACATAGACGTCCGGAATGCCAGACGTTGTGGGCGGGGTGTTTCCCCCACCGCCATATCCGTCCATGGCAATGACATCCGGCGCCACGAAGCCCAACAGACCGCCGCCGTCCAGCTTCGCGGGCATGTCGTCGCGGCCTAGACCGATCGCAGGCTCAGCCTTGGTCACGTTCCTCGGATCTGCCGAAGCACCGTCCGACGCTGGTAGATCGCATAGGATGGCGCCAGCCGGGTTAGTTGTGCCCAAATCCGTCTGGGCGCATGTCGTTTCCACGCCCCGTTCGGTTGCCAAGGATGGCACGCCGACTTCAGGATATGCGATCACGTCCGTCGCGAGTTCAGCAAGATCGGCGAGCCCGGCCGCCCCAGACGGTGTGAACCGGCTCTCCAAGACTTCGTGGCCGAGAAAGCGCGACGGCCGGCTTGCGCGCGTGCGCCCTTGCAGTCGATTGGCAAACATAGAGACACCTCGCTAGAGTGACACCGCCAGGGGGACGTTACGCCAGGAAAGCCTCTTGGTTCGGGCCGGTTTGGCCCGAAGAGAGGTGCCACTGCTAGAATTGAAATGCGCGGGCAAAGGCGCGCGTGCGCTCATCAGGAAAACGCGGCATTGGCGGGAACGACGGCAAGGTGTCAGCAGTGCCGCGCCCCGGCCTACTTGGTATTCCGTGCGGCGCGAGAGGCGGCAGAGGAACGTCGCCTAAAGCGGATCGACCAAGTAATCCAATTGGGCTGACGGCTCGTGGCCTGGCGGCCTCGTCAGCAGGGCCCGAAACTGTTCGTGGCCGCGCAGTACCGAGAAACTCGGATCAGCCTGGACGCTGGCCGGGTCAAGACCGTGGGCCACCGCCTTCTCCAGGTACTCGATGGCGGGCTGTATCAGCTCTGGCCGCTCTCTCGCCGCACAGGCGAATAGGGCGGCCACTTGACGGTAAGACTCAGCCGACGGCGGCCCAAGTTCCGCGGCTCTCTTTGCGTGGTCGAGCGCGGCGTCGGCAATGGGATACCCGGTTGCAGCCCGATTCAGGTGCACGATCACCAGGTTGTGATGAGCGGCCAGAAGGTGCCCGTCCAAAGCGATGGCCCTTTCCAGGGACTCCTCGGCTTTATCGAGGCGGTTCAGTTGCCGATAACTGAAACCGAGATTGCTCAAAAGGCTGGCCGGTTCGTACCCATTCCCTCTCGCCCGCTCGTAGTAGAAGACCGCTCCTTCGTGCTGCTTCAATCTAGCCAGGCAGTAGCCTAGGCAGGCGTCGATTCTTGCGTTCGGCGCGAGCTGTCGCGCCGCGGCGAAGTCGTCGAGGGCCATCCGGAAGTCCCCCAGCCGCAGCAAAGCCCCGCCTCGCCCAACCAAAGCTTCGCTGTGGTTTGGGTCGAAGCGCAAGGCATCACTGAAGCGCTCCACTGCCGCCGCAAAATCACCCTGTTCGTACAACACCATCGCCCGTTGGAATTGGCGGAGGTGGTAGGGCGGCCGGAGGGTGACAAAGCCAATGCCGGTAAGCACCAGCGCGACCAGCGCCGACGCGGCAACAGAAACCCAACGCCGATTCTCGCGTACCCATCGGTGCGCTCGCCGGTGCGGAACAAGCTGCTTGCGCAACCCATCGGCCAATTCCCCGGCGGATTGAGGGCGCTCGTCGGGGACAAACGCCAGACACCGGTGGATCAACTGGGCAACCCGATGGTCCGCCTGACAGTTCTTCTCCCGTAGTGGCCTTGCTCCTTGTCGTTGCCGGCCCCGCAATTGCACGGACGATTGCTCTAAGGATTCCGCGAGTTCCATCTCTCCGAACGGGAGAGCCCCTGCCAGCAACTCATAGACGATCACCCCAAATGAAAACAGGTCGGAGCGCGGGTCGTAATACCACGTATCGCCGCCGCCATCCCGCTGCGACACAAGCGCTAGTACTTCCGGTGCCATATACGGGAGCGTTCCGGCAACCCGACACGCCGGCAGCCGGCCATCCACCGAAAGGTTGAAGTCAAGCAGGAGCGGCCGGCCTTCGGGCGAGAGCAGGACGTTGGACGGCTTCAGATCCCGATGGAAAACGCCACACCGATGGGCATAGGCCAACGCGTCGGCCAACTGAGCAGCCAAGTGAAGTGCGCCGTCCAGATAAGACCCGGAACGGAGAATGCGATCAGATTCGTTCAACGGAGAGACACCCGTGCCCTCATTCGCGGATCGGACGGCATCGAGGATGACGCTGGCGCGTCTGGGCATTCGGGGCGCAGAAAACACACGCTCCAGCACGCCACTCAACGTCGCGCGGCCAAGATAAGGCATGCACAAGGCCGCCAAGCCCGTTGCCTCGTCCCAGTGGACCGAATACACCGGTACGATGTTCGGGTGGGCCAGTTTGCCCAAGATGTCGGCTTCTTCACTGCCTCCAAGGGCCACTTTCAGCGCCACTTGCCGGTTGCCCAAAGTTGGCTCACAGGCCAGGAAAACGCGACTGAACGTCCCGCGTCCCAGCTCCGACAGCAGTCTGTACCCAAGAAAGGTCGCGCCCGGTTGGGGCCAGGGAGCCAAGTCCCGTAAGACTCGCAAGTCGGGATCGTGCTCCATCAAGCTGTGCACCCTGATCAGAAGGTACAGCGACTGCTGGAGCGCGGGGAACCGCCGGCAGAACTCTTCAGCGGGGATACTTTCGCCGGCCTCCTGGCGCACGCGGTACTCGCAGTGCGCCAAGTCGAGTGCCACGGATCGGTAGTGCCGAAGTTCCGGATGGTCCTTCAAAGCAGCCGCTGCGTCGGCGTCGTCCCCGCAACGCCATGCTTTCTTGATCTCAGCGGCCGTCAGATTGGCTCGCTGGAGCCCATCGTCGTCGCCGAGAGGAGCCGTGGAACCGAAAGAGAACGTCGATTCCTTTCCCGTCATACGGTCGTCTCATGCAGGAGTCTCTTGAGAAAACGACGCACCGTACATTCGGCCAGATGGAGGGAGCCGCCGATTTCCCGGCAGGTATACCCTTGCAGTCTCAACTGAATGATCTGTCGGTAGTGAGGCGGCTGGTGCTGCACCAGCCGTTCCCAGCGCTCGCGGGCAATCGCCACGTCCATCGGGCCAGGCCCGGGATCCGGTAAGCCCTGCGCACCTACACCTTGTGGGGCATTCAACGGCCTTTCTCGATTCACGTTGTATTTCTCCGTGAGCAGCCGTCGTCGAACTTCCATTCCGACCTTGTTACGGGCCATCGCCAGTAGATATGCAGCTAGTTCGCCGGGGCTTTGAAACCGCTCAGCGGCGTCGCGCACTCGGAAGAACGACTTCCATACGAGCTGAACGAAATCCAACGAGTCAAACTGCGATCGCAGCCTCTCGTTCAGCACCCGCCGAACCGCCCGACGTATCGCATCGCCGTACTGGTGGACGAGTTGCCAAGCCGCATCCTCATGGCCCTGGCGCACGCAGCGCAAAAGTTCGCGGAAGTGCTCGTGGGTCTCTGCCATCTCGGATTGGTTTGACCGTTATTGCCCCGGGAACAAGGGTAAATGCCGAAACCCTCGCCCGCTTTCTCCACAAAACCGCAATTATAGCAGTAGGGGGTACCGTCCGCCACAGGATTCCACTCTCATGGGGGGCCTGGTGGGCATCGCCACGGCCCTGAGTATCTGTGTCGTACCCGAGCGGCCGAGACTCCCAGATGGCGCGGCCCAGGCAACTTGTCGGGAATGCGGCGGTACGCATAGTCGTCTGACTCGTTCACGGTGGCGACCCGAATGAGGGCCGGCCAGGGCACGGGGGCGCCATCCACGAGGCGTGGCGACTGGCGATTTCGCCCTCAACGCTGGTCACAACGGATCTCGATGCAGAACAAAACGCCTACCGCTCGGTTCTCTCGGTGTATCCGGTTGCTCAATCTCTTGCAGTCCCGAGTCGGGCACAGAACGGGTCAGCTTGCGCGAGATTTCGAGGTCTCCCGACGCACCGTGTATCGGGATATCCAATTGCTCAAAGACGCAGGCATCCCTTTGCGGTTTGACCGCGGGAGTGGCGGTTACGTGGTGAAAGCCTTCTTCCGCGCACGGCTGGCCCCCTTGCGCGATGACGAGTTCATTGCGCTGTTAGTGGGTGCATGTGCATCGCCTCTCGTCGCAAACCAAACCTTTGGAGGCCTAATCAGGCAGGCATCGGGGAAGCTCCTGGCCCTGACTCCTCTGGCACTTCAAGATGAGGTAGGTCGCGTCCTGAGGTCGTTGACAGTGGAACCGTCCGTGGGGTTTTCCTATGACGGTCAGGACGCAGTCTTGTCTGAGATCCTTCAGGCGATCCGCCATCAATCCCGACTCCGAATCACCTATCGTCGGCCAACCGGCTCCCGCTCTCTAGCCGTGGCTGCGATTACCCCCGATCATCTAGCGGTGTGCTCAGAGGGCTGGTACCTCGTCGGCCGGTCGCTGTGCGGCGGGAGACTCTGTCGCTTTGACCTGCGCCATGTCGAACGAGCCTGCGCCATTCCCGGCGACCGCGGGCAGCACAACGGCGCCCTCGGATGTGCCGATGCCCTGGACTCTGACGAGCCGCACTTGGCCGAAGCCGAACTCGAACCCGTAAGGCGTAGCCTCCAGCGTCCCTCTCACGGACATCGTGGATCCGATCATTAGGGAATATGGGTATTGACTTGACTCAACCGACCACAACCTGTAGTGATCGTGTCACAGCCCAGACAATCAAGTAGGAGGGCTGTACGATGGCGACACTTAGCGGCGCCGAAAAACGGCGTGAACGAGCGCGAAAACATGCCAAGAGTCCGTGGACGTGCCCACAGTGCGGCAGGACGTGCCGAGGCAACGGAGGCAAGTCGAGCCACAAGCGATGGCACCAACGGCAAACACAACCTGTGGTAGGTAGTTGAGTCAAGTCAATACCCATATTAGGGAAAGTCAACCACAAACGTAAACAAGCCTAGGAATGCAGCAGATCGTGCTCGAACCTGAATTCACGGCCCATGTCAGACCTCTTGCCGTTACGGTCCTGGCCCTGGAAGACGCCGGAGGGCGACTCGGGGTGGTGGTCACGGCGGACCTCGTCGGGGTCCCCAAGTGGCTCTACGACGCCATCTGCCGCCAGATGCACCGGCGGCACGGTCTGGAGCGGGCCCAGATCATGCTCCTGGCCTCCCACACGCACTCCGGTCCGGTGTTGCGCGAGGCACTTCAGGACATCTATCCGCTCGATGACCGGCAGCGGACGTTGATCGCGGAGTACTCCGTCTGGCTGGAGGAGACCGTCGTGGCCGCCATGAGCGAGGCCCTGGTGAAACGCACGCCGGCGACCCTTTGGGCAGGGGAGGGCAAGGCGGGCTTTGCGCTGAACCGGCGGACTAACCGCGAAAGCGACCTGCCCGAGGTGCTCAAACGCGGCCTTGCCCCGAAGGGCCCCAGCGACTTTACCGTGCCTGTGCTGGCGGTCCGCGGCCAGGACCACCGGCTCCGCGCGGTCGTCTGCGGATACGCCGCGCATACGTCGACGCTCAGCGGTTACCAATGGTCGGGCGACTATGTCTCGTTCACGCGCATGGCCCTGGAAAAGCAGCACCCCGAGGCCCAGGCCATGTTCTTCCAGGGCTGCGGGAGCGACCAGAGCGCTGCGCCGCGCGGTACGCTGGAGGAGTGCTGCAAGATGGGCGAAGAGCTGGCGGCCTCGGTCGAGCAGGTGCTGGCCAGGCCCATGCAGTCGCTCGGCCCGAGCCTGCGGACCGCGATGGAACTGGTTTCGCTCGATTTCGGCGAGCAACCGTCGCGCGAGCAACTGCAATCCGCCGCGACCAAAGCCAACTACCAGGCCCGCTGGGCAAAACGCCTGGTGGCCGAGTTGGGAAGCGGAAAACGGTTCGTCAAGAGCTATCCGGAGTATCCCGTGCAAGTGTGGCGCCTGGGTGGCGGGCAACTCTGGATCACGCTGGGCGGCGAAGTGTGCGTCGATTATGCCCTGTCGTTCAAGCGGCGTTTCGGGCCGACCGCGTGGGTCTCCGGATACACAAACGACGTGATGGCATACATTCCCTCGCGGCGGCTCTGGGAGGAAGGCGGCTATCAGGCCGGGGCGTTCGAGGTGTACGGCCTGCCCGCCGCCCGCTGGTGCCCCGACATCGAAGACCGCATTACCGCCGCCGCCACGCGCCTGGTGGAGAGAGTCAACGACCCCATGCTGTAAAGCCGCGACCGTTGGTCGCGCCTCGAAGCACTCGCGACCAGCGGTCGTAGCCTCACATCGGTGTCGTGGGCCAGCGACTCGTTACAGCCCACCTCCGCTCCCGGCACGCTCGCCTCCGCTCGCCTCCGCACGCGTCTGGAGATCCTCCCGGGCCGGTCGCTCGAAAACCTCCAGGGAAACGGCTAGCGGCGCAGCGCACCCGGTTCGAGAACCTTCCCCACCCGGGCTCGGCCCGCGATCTCCTCTCGCAGCCCCTCGGCTGTTGACTTTGCCGGTCCGCCGGGTTATTGATAAGGCTCCTGGGAACGAGGGCTCTTCTCCGGGCACGGGCCAGCGATGGGCACAGCGCAACTCCTCGGGTCTTTTCTGCGGGCCTCCATGCTCTGTGGTGGATCCTTGCGGTTCGCCGACCCAGCCTCGTGACGTGAAGGAGGAATCATCCGTGTTACGCCGATTGAGGCAGAAGCTCGGCTCACGCTTGAGGAGGCATCGGGTCGGCACTGCGGGCTCTCGCAGCAGTGCGATGGCCAAGGTTGGGCAGGCTGGCCGTGCTAACCGCCGGCCGTCCCGGCGATTACCCCGTGGTCCCGGCCTTGCGATGGAGCGTCTGGAGCCCCGCCTGGCCCTGGACGCCGGCCCGCTGGTGATCAACGAGTTTCTGGCGCTCAACGACCACGGGATCGTTGACGAGGACGGGGATACCTCGGACTGGATCGAGATCCACAACCCGACGGCCTCGGCCGTGTCGCTTCAGGACTGGTCCCTTACCGACAACGCGACCAACCCCGATAAGTGGCAGTTTTCAGCAGTCACGCTCAATGCCGGCGGCTATCTCCTGGTCTTCGCCTCCGGCAAGGACCGCCGGGACCCTGCCGGCACGCTCCACACGAGCTTCAGCCTCAGCGGGGAGCCGGGCTACCTGGCGCTCATCCGGCCGGACGGGATCGCGGCCTCCGAGTATGCCCCCACCTACCCGGCGCAGCTCCCCGACGTTTCCTATGGAATCGGCGATCGAGTCGAGACCACGCCGCTGGTCGCGAGCGGGGCGTCCGCTAGGGTGTTCGTACCAACCACGGCGGGTCCGGCCGCGGGCTGGAACAACGTCGGATTCAATGACGCAAGTTGGACCGCCGGGAACACCGGCGTCGGCTATGACACCGGGGGCGCCGAGGCCGGCAGCGGCGTCGATACGATCCTGGCCGGCAACCCGGCCGGCTACTGGCGGTTCAGCGAGACCGGCGGCACGGTCACCCCCAATCTCGGCACGATGGGCAGCGCGCTCGACGGGACCTACGTGGGCGGCGGCGTCCTCGGGCAGCCCGGACCGGGCCCCGGCTTCGGCAATCCCAATCCCGCGCCCCGCTTCGATGGCATCGACGACGCCGTAACCACCGGACTCGACCTGCTCAGCAACTGCTCCGCGTTCACCATGTCCGGCTGGTTTCGCCGCGGAGCCACGGTGGCCGACCGGGTCGGCCTGTGGGGGCAGAACGATGCGATCGAGTTCGGCTTCATTGACCCCGGCACCCTTCAGGTCTGGACTGCCGGCGGCGGATCGGTGAGCGTCGCCTATCCGTTGGCCGACGGCCAATGGCATCATGTCGCGGTGGTCGGCAACGGCCGCGACCTGCGGATCTATCTCGACGGTGCTCTGGCGGCGATCGGCGGCAGCCTCACGGAGAACTACGGCAGCTCGCCGTACGGCTTCAATGTCGGGGGCAGCGGCATCTTCGACCCAACCGGCAACTCCTTCACCGGCGAGATCGACGAGGTGGCCGTGTTCCTGCGACCTCTGGCGGCCGACGAGATCCTCGCCTTGGCCCAGCCAAGCGCGGCCGGCATCCTGAAGCCCTCGGCCTATTGGACCTTCAACGACACCGCTGCCGACTCCTCGGGGAACGGCCACGGACTCACGCTGACGGGCGTGACCTTCTCCACCAGCGTGCCGGCGGCGATCGGCGCGGGCAAGTCCGCGTATTTCGGCGGCACCAATCAATATGCCCTCGCCGACCTCGATGTCTCCGAGTACGCCTCGACCACGTCGCTCTGGTTCCGGACCGACACCCTCAGCGGCCGCGGATTGTTTGCCGTGACCGACGGGAACATGGGCAGCAACGGTCACGACCGCCACCTTTACGTCAACGGCGGGAACATCGTCAGCCGTCTCTGGGACGACGAGTCGATCTCCACGTCGGGCCAGAACTTCTGCAATAGCGCGTGGCACCACCTCGCCCGCGTCTACCAGAAGGGCTCGATCGGCCAGCAAATCTACGTCGACGGCCAACTCGTCACCAGCGGCACGAAGTCCTATTCCGACTTCAACTGGCAGACGCAGGTCCTCATCGGATATTCCAACGACGCGGCCAAGGGCTGTTTTCGCGGGTGGATCGACGACGTGGCGGTCTGGAACACCGCCTTGGACCCGGCGCAAATCGCCGCGTTGGCTGCTGGCAAGTCACCCCTAGCCTTGGCCGGCTTTACGAGCCTGATCCGGACCGACGTTCGGGCCGCGATGCAAAACGTCAACCCGTCCGCCTTCATCCGGGTGCCGTTCGACGTGAGTGATCCGGCCGCCTTGGATTCTCTTACCATGCGGATGAAGTACGACGACGGCTTCGTGGCCTACCTCAACGGCCTTGAGGTTGCCCGACGCAATGCCCCCGAAACGCTCTCTTGGAATTCCACCGCCACGGCGACCCACCCGGACCATCTGGCCCTGGCGTTCGAGGACGTCCAGTTGGCCGCCGTCGCCGGGCTCTTGCACGCGGGCTCCAACGTCCTGGCCATTCAGGGCCTCAACGCCGCCGCGTCCGATGCCGACTTCCTGGTGCTGCCGGAACTGGTGGGGAACCACTTTATCGACCGGGGCAGGTACTTCCTCACGGAGACGACGCCCGGACTGCCCAACACCCTGGCGGACATCCACCTCGGCCCCTCGATCGACGGCGCGACCCATGCGCCCCGCGTCCCGGCCGCTGGCGACGACATTCTCGTCACGGCCGCCGTAGCGATTCGCTTCGGGACCCTCGGCGCCGTCGAGCTGCACTACCGCGTCATGTACGGCGCCGAAACGACGCTCGGCATGGCCGACAACGGCGTCGCGCCCGACGCCGTCGCTGGTGACGGCATCTACTCCGCGACGATCCCGCACACCGCCTACGCCGCCGGCCAGATGGTCCGCTGGTATGTTTCTGCGAGCGACTCGGGCGGCACGTCTCGGGCCCCCATCTTCAGCGATCGGCTGGACTCGCCGGAGTACTTCGGCACCGTGATCGCCGATCCCACGATCCAGAGCCAGCTCCCCGTGCTCCACTGGTTCATCCAGAACCCCAGTGCGGCCAATAGCTGGAGCGGGTCCCGGGCGTCCGCCTTCTTCGACGGCGAGTTCTACGACAACATCCGCGTCGACCTCCACGGCCAGTCCACCAGCGGCTTCCCGAAGAAGAGCTACGATTTCGATTTCAACAAGAGGTTCCGCTTCCGCTGGTCGCCCGTGGAGCTGCCCGTCAAGGACGCCAACCTGCTCTCCGACTGGGCCGACAAGTCCAAGGTCCGCAACACGCTCTCCTACGAGACCCACGCCAATGCGGGCGTCCCTTCCCACGTCGCGTTTCCCATCCGCGTCCAGCAGAACGGCCAGTTCTTCAGCGTCGCCGACTACGTCGAGGATGGCGACGATGTCTGGCTCCAGCGCCTCGGCCTCGATCCCGACGGGGCCCTCTACAAGATCTACAACAGCCTGGACTCGGTGGCCGGGGCCGAAAAGAAAACCCGCAAGACCGAAGGCACCGCCGATCTCCAGGCCCTCATCGACGGCGCCAATCTCGCCGGCGACGCCCAAACCCGGTATTTCTTCGACAACGTCGACATGGCCGAGGTGGCCAACTACCTCGCCTCGCTCATCGTCACCGGGAACGTCGACGTCGGCCACAAGAACTACTACGTCTACCGCGACACCAACGGCACGGGCCAATGGCAGTTCTTCCCTTGGGACGTGGACCTGAGCTTCGGCCACAACTGGACGTACGAGTTCTACTACTACGACGACACGATCTATACGAACATGGGCCTGTACATCGGCGCCCACAACAAGGTGATGGGTGCCCTCTACAACACGCCGGCGTTCCGCCAGATGTACCTCCGCCGGGCCCGCACGCTGATCGACGACCTGCTCCAGCCGCCGGGCACCCCCGCCGCCGAGCTGAAGCTGGAGCGCCGCATTGACGAGCTCGTGGCCCGGATCGATCCCCACAACGACCCGGACCCGGCCCTCGGCACCGACGACGCCGACCTGGACTACCAGAAATGGGGCTCCTGGGGCAACATGAACAACACCCGCCAGGGCGCCGACCGGATCAAGTACGAGTTCCTCCCGGCCCGACGCGACTGGGTCTACAACCACCTCACCGTCGGCAATGGAGGCGATATTCCCGCCGCGCAGCCCGACATCGCCTCCTTGCCCGCGGACCAGCGCAAGATCACCTTCGGCACGATCGAGTTTTCACCCATCTCCGGCAACCAGGACGAAGAGTACATCCAAATCATCAACAGCAACTCCTTTGCCGTGGACATCTCCGGCTGGCAGCTCACCGGCGGCGTGGAAATGACCTTCCAGCCCGGCACGGTTGTTGCCGCGGGCACCACCCTCTATGTCTCCCCCAACGTCAATGCCTTCCGCGCCCGGACGACCGGCCCCTCGGGCGGCCAGGGGCTCTTCGTCCAGGGCAACTACCAGGGGCACCTTTCCTCCTTCGGCGAAACGATTCGCCTCAGCGACGCCAACGCGGCCGAGATCACCTCGGTCACCTACCAGGGTGATCCTACCGGCCCGCAACAGTTCCTTCGCATCGTTGAGCTCATGTACAACCCGCCCGCCGCCGACACGGCCCGGGGCGAACTGAACGTGGCAAGCGGCGAGTTCGAGTTCGTCGAGTTCGTCAATGCCGGCGGCGAGACGGTCAACATCACCGGCGTTCACTTCACCCAAGGCATTACGTTCACCTTTCCCACCGCGACTCTCGATCCCGGCCAAAGCGTCGTGGTGGCGAAGAACCGAGCGGCGTTCGAGTCCCGCTACGGGACGGGCCTGAACGTCGCCGGAACGTATACCGGCTCCTTGGACAACAGCGGCGAACCCCTCAAGCTTGAAGATGCTCAGAATGGCACCATCCACGATTTCGCCTACGACGTGGACGAGGCGTGGCCTGGGCGGGCCAACGGCAAGGGGAGCTCGCTGGAGGTCGTCAGCACGGGGGGCGACTACGACGACCCCGGCAACTGGCGTTCAAGCACCGAGTATGGCGGTTCGCCTGGGGCCGCGGGTCTGGGGCCGTTTACGGACGTCGTCGTCAACGAGGTCCTCAGCCACACCGACTTGCCCGACGTCGATGCCGTCGAGCTCTACAACACCACCGATCACGCGATCGAGATCGGCGGCTGGTACGTAAGCGACTCCAGCGCCGAGTACCGGAAGTTCGAGATTCCGGCGATGCAGTTGGCGTCTGGGGCATACGTCGTTTTCGACGAGGACGATTTCAATCCGGGCGGCGGCACCCGTCCGACGGATTTCGCGTTGGACGCGGCCCATGGCGACGACGTGTGGCTCCTGGCGGCCGACAGTTCGGGCAAGCTCCTGCGGTTTGTGGATCACGTGGAGTTTGGGGCCACGGCGTTGGGGGAGTCGCTGGGGCGTTGGCCCGACGGCATCGGGGCGCTCTATCCGATGAGCGAAGTGACCCTCGGCGATTCCAACGGTGGGCCGCGGGTTGGGCCGCTCGTGGTGAGCGAGGTGATGTACAATCCGCCGGGGAGCGACGCCGACCCGTTGTTGGACTCGCGGGAGTGCGTCGAGGTCTACAATCCGGGTCCCGGGACGGTGGACTTGGCTCACTGGAAGTTGGGCGGCGGGATCAGCTATGCGTTTGCCGCCGGCACGCTTTTGGCCGCGGGCGAGGTGCTGGTGGTGGTGCCGTTCGATCCGGCCAATCCGACCAACGCGGCGAAGCTGGCCGATTTCCGCGCGGCGTACGGGATTGGCGTGGGCGTGCGTCTGGTGGGCGGGTACCTGGGGTCGCTTTCCAACGGCGGTGAGGCGGTGCGGCTGTTGCGTCCGGACGATCCGCCCCTGGGGGAGCCGACGTTCTATCCCGAGCTATTGGAGGACGAAGTCGGCTACGACGACGTGCTGCCGTGGCCGACCGGGGCGGACGGCGGGGGATTGTCGCTTTCGCGGCTGGCGGCGGCCTTCTGGGGGAACGACCCGGCGAATTGGCGTGGAGAGATTCCGAACCCCGGGCAGACGCAATTCGATCCCCCGGTTGCGGAAGACGACGCGGCCGTGACCGTCCAGAACGCGGCCGTTGCGATCGACCTTTTGGCCAACGACCATACCTTGTGGGGCACGCTCGATCCGGCGAGCGTCGCGGTGACCGTGGCCCCGGGGCACGGCGAGGTGATGGTCAACCCGCAAAGCGGCAGGGCGACCTACACGCCTGCGGCCGGTTGGTTTGGGAGCGACAGTTTTCGTTACCGAGTGGAGAACGACCGCGGGCTGATGTCGAACGAGGCGACGGTGACGATTGCCGTCCAGGACATTACGCCACCCACGGCCGATGTCGTCAACGTGACGCCCGATCCGCGGACAACTTCCGTCAGCAGCATCTCGATCG
>CAYGZA010000131.1:0-16299 GCA_964354135.1 uncultured Planctomycetaceae bacterium | reverse complement strand
CGGTGGCTGCAGATCGAGCTGCACCGCTTGAGCACTGCCGGCGTGTTGGGCGGCTGCGTGCTCTTGGCGCAAGCCCTGGCGATGCTCGTCTACGCGACGTGTACTTCCCGCTCCCACGAGCTCCCCGCGCCGCTGGCAAAGCTCCTTGGGAGAGTAGCCACCGCGCTGGGTATGGAGGCGGGCGTTTACGAGACGACCCTCGGGCTCTTCTCCGTGCGCAAGACCCATTGGATGGGCGCCACGTGGGAACTCTTCCTGGACCCGGCCACCTGGTGTTTCCTGGCGGGGGGAATCGTAGCGATCGCGTGGCGGGCATGGTCCGACGCGCCGGGGCCGGCTCCCGACACGGCCGCAGAAAAACCGCCGGACACTGCCCTTCCTCGACGGAGAAGCGGCGCGATCCGGATGCTTCTGTGGTTCGTGCTGCCGGTCCTCGTCTGGCTGCCTCTCCGCGCCGGGCTGCTTCTGGGGCTTTACCTGCACGACGTGCTCCGCACCGACTACGAGGCCCCGCTCCTTTCCATGCGGCTGTTCTGGAGCACGGGGATCCACTTGGCCTTTCTCATTGGGCCGATCCTGCTGGCTTCGCGCTTGGCGAAGCTTGCCCCCGCCGGCGCCGGCGGAATTCCTCGCGAGCCGATTCGCGGCGCCGCCGCTCCGGCTCAGCCTCCTTCGGCGTCGGCCGACCGGCGGCCGCGATGGGCGGCCCTGGTCCTGACGGGCGCGGGGCTCGCGATCCTCTCTGCCGGAATCTTCTGGGATCCCGTGGGGGCCCGCAAGGAAGGACGCGTCGTCGTCGAGGAGTACCACCCGGAGGGAGATCAACAGTGGGAGCGCACCGACAAACCGTATGACACCGAGTGGTACGGCCACCTGTCGGGCTACAACTACTTCTGCATCTACGACTACGCATCGCGATTCTACGCCATGTCCCGGCGGACCAAGCCGCTCGACGACGAGGCCCTGCGGGACTGCGACGTGCTGATCGCCAAGATCCCCACCAGACCGTACTCGAAGAAGGAGATCGAGGCCATCGAGCGCTTCGTCCGCGGCGGGGGCGGGCTGCTGGTGATCGGGGAGCACACCAACGTCTTCGGGAGCGGGACCTTTCTGAACGCGATCGTGCGGCCGTTCGGCTTCCGCTTCCGCTACGATTCCATGTTTGGCGTCGACAAGGTCTACGAACAGGAGTACCGGCGCCCGTTGGTGCCTCACCCGATCGTCGGGCAACTGGCGGAGATGGACTTCGCCACCTCCTGCTCGATCGAGCCGGGGACCAGCCGCGGCCGCGGGGTCATCCGCAGCGCCGGCCTGAAGAGCGCCATGGCCGACTACCACGCGAGCAACTTCTATCCTGCGCCCGACGACACTCCCGACATGCGCTACGGCGCCTTCGTGCAGCTCTGGGCGATGCGCTACGGCCGGGGGCGGGTCGTCGCCTTCAGCGATTCCACGATCTTCTCCAACTTCTGCGTCTTCGAGGCCGGCAAGAAGGAACTCTGGATGGGGATGATCGAGTGGCTCAACCACCGCAGCCCCTGGATCGACCCCCGCTTCCCCCTGGTTTGCCTGGGGGCGGTGCTGGCTTGCGCCGGGCTGTGGCGGGCCCGGGGATGGTCGGGGGCCTGGCTGGTGCTGATCGGCTCGGGCGCGCTGGGTTGGAGCGTTTCCGTGCTGGGAGTCAACGCCGCGCACCGGCTGGCCATGCCTCCGGCCGAGCCCGAGCGGCCGTATGTCGAGGTGCTCATGGACGAGACCGTCTGCAGCACGGAGTTGCCGCGAGGCGGGTTCATCTCGCCCCGCGGCGACACGTTCGGGATCTTCGAGCGGTGGATCCTACGGCTGGGCTACTTCACGGCCCGCCGCGATTACGACGACCGCCCCACCGGCCCGGAGCTGTTTCGGGGCAACGCGGTGGTGTTTTTGCGTCCCGATCTTCCCGTGAGCAGCGAGTTCCGCGATGCCCTGGTCCGCTACGTCGAGGACGGAGGCAAGGTGCTGGTTGTGGACATGCCGCACCCCGAGTCGCTCGCCGCCGGTCCCAGGACCGCGCGGAAAGCCCTGGAACAAGAGGACCCCTCCCGCCGGCGACGCAAGGCGAAGTACCTTGCCTCCGAGAGGAAGCCGACGACGAACGATCTGCTCAAGCCCTTCAAGATCACCGTGGACCACGGCACGCGGCTATCCGGCCCGTTGCAGAGTGCGGAAGGCTGGCCGTCGGTTCCGGTCACGGAGGCCCTGGCGGTCGAGGGAGGCCGGCCCTTCGCCTGGGTCGGCGGGCGGCCCGTCGGGGCCGCGCTTGATTGGGGCAACAACGGGGGGTCGGTCACCGTGGTCGGCTACGGTTCCCGCTTTACCGACTCGCAGATGGGCGGGACCGGCGATATCGATCCGAACCAGCTCCCGGAGGACTTCGACAAGCTCCCGCCGCAGGAGCAACAACGGATCCGCGAAGACCGGCAGCGGCTGAAGAACGTCTACCAATGGCAGTACGCCATGTTCCGCGCCCTGATCGAGGGAAAACCGCTCGGCCGGTCCCCTGCCCCACCGCGATGATCCGGGGACTGCCCCGGTTTTCGCGCAGCGAAATTGGGACTGCTCCGTTCCCGAATGCCGGTCAAGCCTGCGCCGCAGCAGCCGCCAGGGCCAAGACCCCGTGGACCACCACCTCTTCCCCCAAGGCGGCCGGGACGATCTCGAAGGTCCCCGCCAGCGGCGGGAACACGTATCGGGCGACATAGCGCCGCAACGGGGCCATGAAGGTTTCCTCGCCGGCCAGCGACACGCCGCCGCCGACCACGACCACGCTGGGGGCCAAGAGGGTGATCATTTGGGCCTGCGCCCAGCCCACCGCTTGGCAAGCATGGTCGAAGACCGCAAGGGCCAGCCGGTTGCCCGATTCGGCGGCCTGGGCGAGGATCTTCGTGTTGAGCCGATCGGTCCGACCTTCACAGCGAGCCAACAAGTCGGCGGCATCGCGGTCCTCCGGCCCCTTGGCTTCGACGAGCTTTCGGGCCGCGGCCGTCAGCGCCCAGCCGCTGGCGATCGACTCGAGGTCCTGATCCGGCCGCTCGGCCTGGGGCCCGGGCCGCAAGTGCCCGATCTCAGACGCCACGCCGCTGCCGCCTTGATAGAGCCGGCCGTCGATCACCAGGGCCCCCCCGATGCCGCTGCCGATGTTGTTGTAGAAGACGACGCGGTGTCCCTTGCCGCCGCCGAAGCGGGCCTCCGCCAGCCCGGCGCCGTCGGAATCGTTGGCCAGGAGCGTGGGCAGGCCGAGCCTCTCTTGCGACCACCGGGCCAGCGGAAAGTCCTTCCAGCCTTCGACCTGGTGGCTGACGATCGTCCGCCCCGTGCGGAGGTCCACCGGCCCGCCGAAACCGATCCCGATCCCGGTCACTCCGTATTGCTCGATCAAGAGGCCGGCGACCCGTTCGATTTGCCGGCGGATCTCCTCGGCGCCGTGCCGGGGCTGGACGTCGAGCCGCTCCAGCGCGACCAAGGGCGGGCCGTCTCCCCGGCCCACGCCGAACTGGAGCTTCGTGCCGCCGATTTCGATGCCGAGAAACATGGGGAGCAGGTAGTAGGCGGTCGGCAGTAGGCAGCAGGCGGTGAGCCCCGGCGGCCATGCCGGAATGAGGCATCAGAGTTCCTTGATCCGGAGGTTGCGGAACTCCAGACGTGCACCGTGACCCAAGAGTCCGATGTAGCCTTTCTCCCGTTTCAGCCCGGGGTGCGCATGACCGTCGATCGTCTTGCCGCCGAGATCCTCAACATAAGCGTCGAGATTGACCGCCTCGGTGATCAGGGTGCCGTTGAGGGTGACCTTCACGTGGCGGCCTTTGCAGTAGATCTCTTCGGAGTTCCACTGTCCCGTAGGCTTCAGGTGCCCGCGCTTGGCCGCCACCACGCCGTAGATCGAGCCGTGATACTGGTAGGGCCTGAGGCTCTTGTAGGACTCGTGGTCGTCGTCGAGCACCTGGATTTCCATGCCGGTGTAGGCGGGATCGCCCTCCAGCGGCGCGCGGAGGCCGATGCCGTTGTTGGCGCCGGGCTCGAGCTTGAACTCGAATCGGAAGATGAAATCACCGTACTCCTTTGTGGTGAGGAGCTTTCCCCCGCTCTCCTTCAGGCAGACGAGCACCCCCTTCTCTGCTTTGTACCCGTTGACGGCCCCTTGCCAGCCGTTCAGGGTTTTCCCGTCAAACAGTCTGACAAACCCGTCGGCGGCCTCCTTCTTGGAAAGCCTGCTTGCCGTCGGTTTCTTCGCGTCCTCTCCAAGGACGATCCCCGACGTCAGAAAGAGCAATGAGGCAACTAGAGTCAATCGCATCGGTGAGGTCTCCATTCTGAATGGGGTTTGGCGATAACGGGAGGGCGAGGCTCCTGCCGAGCCGCGGGCTTGGTTGCCGGACTCGCGCTTTGTGCCCAGCTCGGCAGGAGCCTCGCCCTCCCGGAATCGTGCGATGTCGTCCGGCTTCGGAAACGGCAGGATCCCGCGTCGTGAGCCGAGGCCCATTGTGATCCGCCGCCGACGCGAAGTCAACCGACCCGCTCCTCCCGCTCCATGCGGCGGACCTCCTGGGTGGTTCGCATCGAGCAGAACTTCGGCCCGCACATGCTGCAGAACCGGGCATCTTCGCGGTCCGCCGCCGAGAGGGACTCCTCGTGCATCCGCCGAGCGGTCTCGGGGTCCAACGAGAGGCGGAACTGCTCCGCCCAGTCGAAGGCGAACCGGGCCCGCGACAAGGCGTCGTCCCGATCCCGGGCCGCCGGGCGGTGCCGCGCCAGGTCCGCCGCGTGGGCGGCGATCTTGAACGCGATCACCCCGTGCCGCACGTCCTCCAGGTTCGGCAGGCCGAGATGCTCCCTGGGCGTCACGTAACAGAGCATGGCTGCGCCGTGCCAAGCGGCCATCGCCCCGCCGATCGCCGAGGTGATGTGGTCGTAGCCCGGGGCCACGTCGGTCACCAGCGGGCCGAGCAAGTAGAAGGGCGCCTCGTGGCACCACTCGATCTGCAGGCGGACGTTGCGCTCGATCTGATCCAGGGGCACGTGGCCCGGCCCTTCGACCATCACCTGGCAGTTCCGCTCCCACGCCCGCAGGACCAACCGGCCCATCACGCGCAGCTCGGCGAGCTGGGCCTCGTCGCTGGCGTCGGCGATCGAGCCCGGACGCAGCCCGTCCCCCAGGCTCCAGGTGACGTCGCACTGGTGCATGATCTCGCACAACTCGTCGAAGTGCGTGTAGAAGGGATTTTCTTGCCGGTGGGCCGCCATCCACTTGGCCACCAGCGAGCCGCCGCGGCTGACGATTCCCGTCACGCGATTCTCGGTCAGCGGCAGGTGCTCCCGCAGCAAGGCGCAGTGGATCGTCATGTAATCGACCCCCTGCCGGGCCTGCTGCTCCACCACGTCCAGAAAGTCCCGCGGCCGCATATCGACGATGTCGTCCAACTCCTCTGCCACCTGGTAGATCGGCACCGTGCCCACGGGGACGCTGACCGCGTCGATGATCTGCCGGCGGATGGCGTCGATCTCTGCGCCGGTCGAGAGATCCATCACCGTGTCCGCCCCGTAGTGTACGGCGGCACGGACTTTCTGGAGTTCGCAGCCGGTGTCGCTTGAGATCGCGGAGTTGCCCAGATTGGCGTTGATCTTGGTCCGCGCGGCAATGCCGATGCCGATCGGCCGCAGCCCTCTTGCCAGGTGGACCTTATTGGCCGGGATGACCATCCGCCCGCGGGCCACCTCGCCGCGGACCAGCTCGGGTTCGAGCTGTTCGGCGCGGGCCACCGCCTCGATTTCGGGGGTGACGACGCCCGAGCAGGCTTGTTCAATCTGTGTCATTCCAGGCAACTCCACCGCGGCAGCCGGTCCCCTCTCCCTCAGCACGGCGAAAACCCCTCTCCCTGTGGTCTTGCGAGAGTCCCCTCTCCCTCCGGGAGAGGGTTGGGGTGAGGGTTTTGGCGGGCGGTTCTCCGCAGTCGTCCCGCGCTGGACCCTCGATCTGCGGGAGCAGGGACAACCCAACACCTTGCCGCGCAACCGCTTGCGCACCAGCATATCATCCTATTGCGCGGCCGGCGATTGTCAACCGCACCGGGGTTTTAGACCCCACCTTCAGGAGATACACTAGAGACGGTGGTGGTCGGCTCGCGCACGAGCGTGCGCACTACCGCTGCTTCCCTGCGAATTGGAGAACGGCTATGGCCGTCTTCGTCACCGATCCCGTGCTGGAGGAGCGCCTGAAAGCGGAACGCGAAAGGTCTGGCGCCGACCGCTACGACGAAACCTGGGAGGGTACCTACATGATGGCCCCCATGCCGGACGATGAACACCAGCAGATCGTCATGGGAATCGCCGCGATTCTCCAGGAAGCCGTCGGCTGGCCCGGGCTGGGCAACGTGCGCCCGGGCGTCAATTTGGCGGAGATCGAAACGGAGTGGCAGTTCGATTACCGCGTGCCCGATGTAGCGGTCTTCTTGCACGGTGGGAGAGCGGAGAACCGCGGCACGCACTGGCGCGGCGGCGCGGATTTTCTTGTCGAGGTCACCAGTCTCGACGACCGCACCCGCGAGAAGATGCCCTTCTACAGCCGCCTGGGTGTTCGCGAGCTTCTGGTGGTGGACCGTCAGGCCTGGACGCTCGAACTGTACCGGTGGCGCGAGGGCGAGCTGAAGAAGGCCGGCCAATCCAGCCTGCACGTTGCCGACGTGCTTCAGAGCGCCGTGGTCCCGCTCCGCTTCCGCGTCGTATCCGGCCCCGGTCGCCCGCAAATCGAAGTGACGCACGTCCCCGGCGGCCGGCAGTGGTTGGTGTGACATGGGCCAGCCCGCGGAACCTTCCCCCGTGCTTCCGCTTCTGGCGGCGTTTAGCCGCTACGACGAGGCGCTGGCGTGGGCACGCGGGCGGGCCGTGGCCGCCTGGGGCCCGCTGGCCTTAGAGAGCTGGCCGTTCGAGTTCGACCAGACGAGCTACTACGACCCCACGATGGGCCGGGGCTTGCGTAAAGTCTTTGTCGCCTTTGCCGGGCTTGCCGATCCTGCCGGGTTGGCCGATTGGAAGCTCGCGACCAACGCCTGGGAAACGGAGTACGCCGCCCTCGGCCGGCACCCTGAGCTAAGGCCGCTCAACCTGGATCCGGGCTATCTTACCTTAGGCAAGCTGGTTCTGGCCTCGACCAAGGATTTCTCGCACCGCATTTACCTTCAGCGTGGGATTTTCGCGGAAATCACCCTGTACTATCGGCACCACCGCTGGCAGCACCACGAATGGACGTTTGCCGATTACCGGCAGGCGTCGTACCACGAATTCTTCTCGCGGTGCCGCGAGCACCTTCACCAACAGTTTCGGGAGGTTCCGGCGACGTGATCTGGCTCGTGGTGGGTTCTCTGGCGCCGAGCGTGCTGGTGGCTTTGGCGGCGGCCTTCTGGGTGCGGCGCTACGGGCCGCGTTTCGGGCTCGTGGATCGGCCGGGGCACCGCAAGGTCCATGCAACGCCCACGCCCACCAGCGGCGGGCTGGCGATCTGGCTGGGCATCGTCCTCCCGCTGGCCGCGGGACACGCGGTGCTGGCCATCCTCTTGGGAACCCGGCACGGCGACCCCACGGCCCCGCTGCCGCTGCCGATTCCGGCCTTCATCGAGCCGCACCTGGCCGGCCTCGCCCAACAAGCAGGCAAGCTCTGGGAAGTGCTGGCCGGCGGGACCGTGCTCATGGTGCTGGGCCTGGTGGACGACCGCCGCGGGCTGGATTGGCGACTCCGCCTCGGCGTGCAGACGCTCGTAGCCGCCGTCATGGTGCTCCTCGGCTGGCGGATGAGCCTCTTCGTCGATGCCCCGCTGCTGATGAGCCTCTTGAGCGTCGTTTGGATCGTCGGGCTGGTGAACTCGTTCAACATGCTGGACAACATGGACGGGCTTTCGGCCGGCGTGGCCGCCATCGCCGCGTCGATGCTCGCCGCGGTGATGCTCTTGGGCCCCAATCCGAAGGCCGATCAGCCGCAACTGTTCGTCGGCGGGTTTCTCCTGGTCCTGGTCGGGGCCTTGCTCGGGTTCTTGTGGCACAATCGGCCGCCGGCGAGGCTCTTCATGGGCGACGCCGGGAGCTACCTGATCGGCTATCTGTTGGCCATCGCCACGCTGACGGCCACGTTCGCCGGCGAGAAAGTCCCGCGGCACGCGATCCTCGCCCCGCTCTGCGTCCTGGCCGTTCCGCTCTACGACACGGCCACGGTGATCTGGATCCGGCTCCGCGCGGGCCGCAGCCCGTTCGTCGGGGACAAGAGCCATTTCTCGCACCGGCTGGTCGAGCTGGGCATGACCAAGACCCAGGCCGTCCTGACGATTTACCTGGCCACCGCCACCTGCGGCCTCGGGGCCCTCCTGCTCCACGAGGTCCAGCAGAGCGGGGCGTGCGTGATTCTCCTCCTGATCGCCTGCGTATTGCTCTTGGTGGGAATCCTGGAGACCGCGGGGCGGCGGAACCGGTCCGGCGACGGGAAGGACCACGGCAATGGCCAGACCTAAGCCGCACCGACGCGGCAAACCCGCCGACGCGAAGCCCGGGCACGCACACCCCACCAGGACCACCGAAGCCCAAGACCGCTTGCGCCCATGGCTCTTGGGTGCGGCCTGCGGGCTGTGGGTCGTCCGCCCCCTCTATCCCAGCGAGTCGGTGGCGGCCCGCGGCGACGGCCTGCCCGTGGTCATGCTCTGGACTGCCCTGGCGGTATTCTGGCTCTTGGGCGCGATCGGCCGCCGGGAGCTTCGCCTGCGGTTCGGGTGGGTGGACGCCGCGGTGGTGCTCCTGGTCGGACTGCACGCGGTGTCGGCAATTTGGGCCGCCGCCCACGTCAGCCCGCGCCCCGCCGTGAACATGCTTTGGGAATGGGTTGGCTTCGGTCTGGGCTTCTTCCTCATGCGGCAGTTGGTCGGCGGCCCGCGGGAGGCCCGGGCGATCGTCGTTGTGATGGGCGCGGTGGCGGTTGCCTTGGCCGCTTATGGACTGTACCAGCACTTCTACGAGATGCCGGCCACGCAGAGGTTCTACCAGGAAAACCAGGAGAAGGCCCTCCAGGCCGCGGGCCTCTGGTTCCCGGAAGGATCGCCGCAAAGGCTGCTCTTCGAGAAGCGGCTGGAGAGCAAGGAGCCTCTGGCAACGTTCGCGCTGACCAACTCGCTGGCCGGCTGTCTGGCCCCGTGGCTCGTCGTGCTGCTCGGGATAGGATTGTCGGCGGTCGCGAGTCGCGACGCGGCAAGACTGAGGAGCCTGATCGGAGCCATGTCGGCTGCCGGGGTCGTGGCAGCGTGTCTACTGCTGACGAAAAGCCGCAGCGGATACCTGGCGGCCCTCACCGGCATCGTCTTGCTCCTTCTCTGGGCCCGGCCGATCGCGGCCCGCGTTCGCGGGAGACTGGTCATCGCCCTCGCGATCATCGCCGTGCTCGGGATGGCCGTGGCTCTGGGCAGCGGCGGCCTGGAGATCGAGTTGCTCACGCAGGCCACCAAGTCGCTCGGTTTTCGCCTGCAATACTGGGACGCCACATGGCGGATGATCGCCGATTACCCGTGGGCCGGTTGCGGGCCGGGCAATTTCCAACATGCCTACACGGCCTACAAGCTGCCCGAGGCCAGCGAGGAGATCGCCGACCCGCACAGTTTCCTCCTGGAAGTCTGGGCCACGGCCGGGACACCCGCCGTGCTGGCCCTGTTGTTTGTGCTCGGCGGCTTCGGTTGGGCAGTCTGGAGGGGCCGGCCACGACAGCCAGCCTTCACTCCCACACGCGGGTTTGCTTCACCGCAACCGGCTCGCGGCCCGCAGCCGGCCAGCGAGGCGCCGGCCCCAGCTCGTTCCGCGTCGCCCGTTGCCCCCGGCCGTTTGCCGTTGGCTCCGTCTGAAACCCCAGGGGGCGACCGGCCGTGGCTCGTTCTGGCGGGGGGCGTTTTCGGCTTCTTGCTGGTGTTGCCGATCAGCCGGATAGCCGATGCGCCGATCGAGTGGTTTCCGTTCTTTCCTGGGCTGGCACTCCCCTCGGTGTTGGTTATTGGACTTCCCGCTGCCATTGCCACGGGGGCAGTCCTTGCCGGGTGGGTCGAGCATGGAACGTTGACACCCACGCTCCCCGCGATCGGCGGTGCGGTGCTCCTGGTGAATCTGCTGGCTGCCGGAGGGATCGGTTATGCGGGCGTGGCGGGTACGCTCTGGGTGCTCGTGGCGTTGGGGCTGAACCTCGGCGGCCGGGGAGCGCCCCGTGCGTTGCCCCGCCGCGTGGCGTTGGGCCTCCTCGTTCTTGCCGGCAGCCTGACTGCCGCATGCTACTACACGGCGTACGAGCCGGTGCTGCGATGCCGTCTCTTACTGGAACAGGCCCAGCAGTATCCGCTGCGGCAAGAGGAGCGACTGCTGGAGGCCGCCCGAGCCGATCGGCTTTCGGCGGAACCCTGGAACGAGCTGGCGACCTGGGCGTTCTCGCAGGGCAAGACCCCCCCAACGGGGAGCATCCTTCGGCGGTTTGAGGAGTACACAGAGAGGGCCGCCTTGCTGGCTCCTAACGCCAGCTCCGCGTGGCACGCCGCCGGCGAGCGGTACTTGGCGATCTATGCTAAGACTAGGGAGGAATCGCACTTGCAGAAGGCGATTGCGGCATACCGTCGCGCGGTCGACTTGTATCCGAATTGCGCCGTTTACCGGGCGGGCCTCGCGTTGGCCCTCCGAACCACGGGTGACCGCGCCGGTTTTCAGGAGCAGGCGGAAAAGGCCCTGTGGCTCGACCGGATCACTCCCCACTTCGACATGAAGCTCCCCGACGAACTCCGTAAGTCCTTGGAGCGTAATACTTCTGATCGGAATTGACCTAGGCAGTCCCGCGACGATGATGCGATGGTCGCGGGCAGGTAGTAATCGGTGTCCCTCGTTGGTGGCGAGTGTGTTCCATGAAGAGTTGGCATGTGGTGGTGCTGTCGTTGGTTCTTGGGTTGGGGCTGGGTGTTGGAATCACGCGGTTGCGCGTCCATCTGGCCCCTTGGGATGGCACTCCGGAGGGGGTGAGGGGAACGAGAACCGAGCCTGTGCCCTCGTTGGAAAAGGCGATGTCTCGGGAGGGGCCCAAGGTGGCTGTCGACAAGGAGACGCACGAGTGCGGCGTCGTGGAAAGCCAAGTAATGGACAAACACTCCTTCCAGATCTCCAACGTCGGCACCAAGGCCCTCACCCTCACCAAAGGGGAGACCAGTTGCAAGTGTACGGTCTCCGCCTTGGAGAAGACCGGACTCCAACCAGGGGAGTCCACCAAGGTCATCTTGGAGTGGACGCCCAAGGTGGAAGGGCCCTTCCGCCACTCCGCGACGATCACCACGAACGATCCAAGCCGGCCCCGCCTGACCCTCATTGTCTCCGGCCGAGCCATCACGGCGGTGAAATCCGTGCCGGCCGAGATCGCGTTCACGAGCGTTGCGGCGGGGGAACCCACGAGCCAGCCCGTGCAAATCCTCGGCTACGTACCCGACCGCCTCCGGATAGACGGCTACGAATTGCTGGAGCCGCAGTTCGCCGACCATTTCGAGATCAAGCTGGCGCCAATGACCCCCGCCCAACTGGCGGAGGAAAAGGACGCCAAGAGCGGGTACTCGGGGCACGTCACCGTCAAACCGGGATTGCCCACGGGGACGTTTCGGCAGACAATCCGCGTGAAGACCGGCATCAAGACGAGCCCGAAGCTCGATCTGCTCGTCCAGGGGAAGGTCGTCAGCGACCTTTCCGTGGCCGGCGCGGGCTTTGATAGCGATCTAGGGATACTGATGGTCGACAATGTCAGCAGCCGCGAAGGCGCCGAGCGGCGCTTGCTCGTCCTTGCCCGAGGACCGCATCACAAGGAGGTGAAACTCAAACCCAAGGAGATCTGGCCCGACCTGCTGAAGGTCGAAATCGGCCAGGCCACGGAACTTCCGGGCCGGCCGGTGTCCCAAACACTCATCGCGATTCGGATTCCGAAAGGGAGCCCCCCCGCCAATCACTTGGGATCGGAGCAGGGGCGCCTCGGCCGGATTCTGCTCGAGACCGGCCTTCCGCCGCCTGCTTCTTCGCTGATAATCCGGGTCCGGTTTGCCGTGCAGGACTGAGACCGGCCTGCCGGCGGCGGAGGGACCCCGTGTACTTGCCCGATGTCGTGGAATGTGCTCATGAGAAGGACTAGATTGCCCGGATGGACCCGACCGTGCGCCGTTGCAGCCGCTTGGTGCGTGGCCTTGACGGCCGGATGTTCCTCGGCCGAGGGCCCGGGAGCCGATTCGGGCCCGGCTGCTCTTCCATCGTCGCGGCGTCCCGGGGAACGGCAGTCGCCGAGCAACCCGTTGCGGACCGGCGCCAAGCCGGGCGCACTCGGCAAGAAGAAACATAACGAGGTGCCCTTCGATCCCATCAAAGAGAACCGCGTGTTCTTCGAGCGCTGGCCCAAGCCCAAGCTGGCCCTGGTGATCACCGGCCGCGAGGACGGCTATCTGGAGCCGTGCGGCTGCGCCGGTTTGGAGCGGATGAAGGGCGGGATCAGCCGCCGCTATTCGATGTTCGAGGACTTGCGCCGCACGCGCCGCTGGCCGGTGGTCGGCGTCGACGTCGGGGGCAACTGCAAGGGCTGGGGGAAGCAGGCCGAGCTGAAGTTCCAGATCACCGCCGAGGCCATGAAGAAGATCGGCTACGACGCGATTGCCCTGGGCAAGGCCGAGCTGAAGCTCCCCGCCAGCGAGGTGACCTCGCACGTCGCCGGCGTCGGCGGCAAAGAGAGCATCTTCGTCTCGGCCAACGTCGCGCTCTACGGTTTCGACCTCGGGCTGACTCCGCAGAAGCGCGTCGTCCAGCGCGGGGGCATGAAGCTCGGGATCACGTCGATCCTCGGCCCGGCGTACCAGAAGGAAATCCACAACCCCGACCTGGAGATGAAAGCGGCCGAGGTCGCGCTGAAGCAGATTCTCCTCGAGCTGCGAAAGGAGAACTGCGACCTGCTGATCCTCCTGGCCCACGCCACGATGGAAGAGTCGTTGGTGCTGGCGCAGAGGTTCCCCGAGTTCGACGTGGTGGTAACCGCCGGGGGACCGGCCGAGCCGCCCGGCGACAAGCCCCAAGTGGTCGGCCGCAAGACGATGCTCGTCGAGGTCGGCGAGAAGGGGATGGCCGCCGTGGTGCTCGGCTTCTACGACGATCCGGCCCGCCCGGTCCGGTACCAGCGGGTGCTCCTCGACTCGCGCTACAGCTCCGCGCAGGAAATGCAGGCCCTCATGAAGGGCTACCAGGACGCCTTGGAGAGGCTCGGGCTCGACGGGCTGAACGTCCGCCCGATGCCCAATCCGAAGGCCGAAGCCCTCGGGGCCTACGTGGGCTCGGAGAAGTGCGAGTCCTGCCACGAGGAATCCTACCGCATCTGGAAGAGATCGGGCCACGCCAAGGCTTACGAGACGCTGGTGAAGGCGGTCCCGCCGCGGAACTTCGACCCCGAGTGCATCAGTTGCCACGTCGTCGGTTGGCATCCGACGGAGTATTTCCCCTACAAGGGCGGCTTCCTGAGCCGGCAGAAGACGCCGCAGTTGGTCAACGTGGGCTGCGAGTCGTGCCACGGGCCCGGCGGGGCCCACTGCGACGCGGAGATCAAGAACGATCCCGCCCTCCAGAAGAAGCTCCAGAAGGCGGCGGTCGTCACCAAGGCCGAGTCGGAAAAGCAATTGTGCGTCACCTGCCACGACCTGGACAACAGCCCCGACTACAAGTTCGAGACCTACTGGCCCGACGTGGAGCACTACGAGAAGAAGTGAAAAGGAGTGGGCAGAGGGCAGTGGGCAGCCGGCGGTGGGCAGTCGGCAGTTAGCCCCGGCGGCTACGCCGGGCGCAATCTTCATCGCCGCAATGGGTCGCGGTCGAATCTAGGCCACAGAGCCTCCAGCAATGCGTGACGACGCAGAGCGTCGTCACGAGGTTTGCTCGACGGCTTGGATCACGCTTTGCTCTTGGAGTCCCAACCTCTTTCCCTCGACTAAGTACACGTGGTATCGGCCAACGCCACGTGGCGGAAGGCGATGTTGGTCTGCCAGACGAGGCCCGTCGCAATCGGGTCTCGGGTGGCGGCGAGCGTCTGCGCCGCTTTGCGGACCAGCACGGGCCAGGAATAGACTCGCCGGGCGCATTGGCGCATCGTGCGCAGGAGGGTTTCCGGCGACACTCTGAGGGGCCGATAGACGGCCCCGGCCATGTTGTAGCGGTCCCAGTCCCGGGGAAAGTCGCTGTAGAGCAGGCGCCGGTCCTCTTGCAGGCGGTCGAAGAGGCGCGTGCCCGGGAAGGGAGTCAGGAACGTGATCTGCATTCCGTCCACGCCGCTGTGGATCATGTAGCCGGCGCGGCGATGGAGTTTCTGCGGCGTGTCGCCGTCCAGGCCGAAGATGAACGCCCCCAGCACGGCGATCCCGGCCCGGTGGATGCGGCGAAAGATCTCGGCATAGGCCTCCACGCCGAGCCGGAGGTTGAGCCGCTTGTTCATTTCCGCCAGGGCGCCCGGCTCTTCGGCCTCCAGTCCCAAGAGGACGACCTTGCAGCCCGCACGGCTCGCCCAATGGAGCACCTCGTCGTCGGCGAAGTTGAGCGAGGCCTGGCAGGCCCACCACTTGCGCAGCCGGCGCTGGACCATCCCGCGGAACAACTCCAGGGCCTGTTGCCGGTCGTGCTCGCCGTAGCCGATGAGGTTGTCGTCCACGAAGATCACTCTCCGCTGGGGAATGGTTTGGAGCTCGTCGAGCACTTCCCCGGGCGGGCGTCGGCGGTAGCGCCGCCCGTTGAAATTCGGGACCGAGCAGAACTCGCAGTCCATCGGGCAGCCCCGGGAAGTCTGGACCGAGGCAAAGCCGTAGCGGCGGTGGAACAAGTCGCGACGCGGGCAAGGAAGGCCCGCCAGGCTCGGCAATTCGGCCCGGTAGGTTTTCCGGAGCCGTCCCGCCTGAGCATCGGACAGTACCCGATCCCAGACCGTCTCGGCCTCGCCGATGACGACGGCGTCCACGAAGCGGAGGGCCTCTTCGGGGCGAGTGGAGGCGTGGATGCCCCCCATCACCACGGGAGTGCCTCGCTGGCGATAGCGTGCAGCGATCTGGTAGGCCCGGTTGACCGAGGCGGTGAACGCGGTGATGCCCACCAGATCGGCATCCCGGTAGGCGAACGGCTCCCAGTTCTCGTCCACCAGCTCAACCTGCCAGGAGTGGGGCGTCAAGCCGGCGAGGATGCCCAGGCTCAGCGGCGGGAAGCGGGACGCGTGAGTGACTGTCAGGCCGGTCCGCCGCGGGTTGACGGGATTGATCAGGACCAGCCTCTTGCGATTCATGGCTGAACGGACCCCCTTCCTCGCGGATGTGTACCAGCCGCTGCACTGCTTCTGCGAAGCATGGGCACACGGGCCGGCGTGCGTGCGAGCACGCACCCTACCGCTCACTCCGACCCGACCTGCGCCATGATCTCCTCGGAGATGTTGAAGTTCGAGGAGACGTTCTGCACGTCGTCGTGGTCGTCCAGCCGGTTCATCAGCTTGAGGATCTTGCGGGCGGTGTCGGGATCGGAGACGTCGACGGTGTTCTTAGGGATGCGGCTGATTTCGCCCACCTCCGGCTCAATTCCCGCTTTGGCCAGGGCTTGCGAGACGGTCTGATACACCTCCGGGCCGCAGAGGACCTCGAACTTGTCGCCGGAGCGGCGGACGTCGTCGGCGCTGGCCTCCAGAGCGACTTCCATGAGGGTGTCTTCCTCGACTTTGCCGGTGGGGATGAGGAAGAAGCCCTTCTTCTCGAACATCCAGGCGACGCAGCCCGAGCCGCCGAGCTTGCCATCGGAGAGCTCGAAGACCTTGCGGATCTCCGAGGCCGTGCGGTTGCGATTATCGGTGAGCACGTCGCAAAGGACCGCCACGCCGCCGGGCCCGTAACCCTCGTAGAGGGCTTCTTCGGGGGCGCCGCCGTCCAGCTCGCCGGTGCCGCGCTTGATCGCCCGCTGGATGTTCTCCTTGGGCATACTCACGGCCTTGGCGTCGTCGATGGCGATGCGGAGCCGCACGTTGGCATCGGGATCGCCGCCGCCCAGCTTGGCGGCGATGATGATCGCCTTGGAGAGCCTGCTCCAGAGTTTTCCTTTCTTGGCATCAATCAGGGCCTTCTTGTGCTTGATGCCGGCCCAATGGGAATGACCTGCCATACGGGTGTCTCAGAGGGACTAGGGGGTAGGGGCTAGGGGCAATACCGTTCAAATAGTCATAACCACCGACTCCATAAAGGT
>CAYGZA010000130.1:0-16406 GCA_964354135.1 uncultured Planctomycetaceae bacterium | reverse complement strand
TTGGTGGTCGCATTGAGCGCGGCCACCCCGACTTTGACTCGGGCGGGCAGATCGAGCGTCTGCGACGGGAACGAGGTCCAGGACCGCCCTTCGTCCTGACTGAACGCGGCCTCGATGCGGGTGCCGCGCCGCGCAAGCCGCAGCCAAGTGGGCTGGTCCTTCAGTATCTGGCTGAGCTCCGTCACGCGGTTCCCGTCCTTGAACACGTGGTAGTAGGCGACGAACGTGGTCTTGCCGTCCCTGGCCACGCAGCCCCGGTCGAGGCGGACGAAGTCGTTGGCGTCGTGCCAAATGAGCAGGGTCCCGGCCTGGAAGGCGCTGGAGGTGCCGGACCTCGCGATGCCGGTCCCTTGTTCGGCCAAGACGTCGCCGGACACTTTCGCGGTCACGGTGAAATCCCCCTCAACATGTTGCAGCACGCGCGGAGCGTTCGTCTTGCCGCGGACCGGCCAGAGGTCGCGATAGGCGCCGGGGACGTCGATCAGCATCTTGTCGCCTTCCTTGCGCACGGCCGAGTCCCCGTCCGGATCGAACACGACTCCCCAACCGTCGATCACCTGCACCGGCTTCGGATCGGCGGCCATGAGGCCGCCGTCGATCGCAAGAATGAGGGCAAGCGACAGTATGTATGACGCTACACGCATGGCTTCTCTCCATACACAGGGTGAATCGGAAGTACGGGCCGCCCTGCAGGAGGTTGGTCGGCCGCCTGCAGGGCGCGACCCATCGCGCTGGCCGCGGCGTTTGTCTGCGCGGGCCAGCTACTCGATCTGTGTCACCTCACCGGGTTTCACCTCGAGCTTCCCTTCGAGCATCTGCGACTTGCCCTGCTGAGGCTTCACCCAGACGTCGTACGAGCCTTTCGGAACGACCATGTCCTCGCCGAACCGGGTGGCGATCTGAATGGGCTTGAAGTACCCCTCGTCCGGGCTGTGCCCGCTGGGCTCCACCAGGGCGATCAGTTTCGGGGCCGGCTGGCCCGACCCGACGACGCGCACGATCCCCAGCGCGAGGTCCGGACTGAGGTCCATCACCTTGCGATCCTTGACGGAGAAGCCCTTGGCCAGCAGCACGGGCAGTCCGACTTCCGGCTGCCAGTAGATGTCGTACTTGTCGGCCGTGGGCAAGCGCATCTCCTGGCCATACGCGGTTACCTCAAGGACCGGCTTATAGTAGGGGGCTCCGGGCGGGTGCCCGTCGTCCGCGACCACGGCAATCTTGCCGAGTTTGGGCAGCGACATGGCCGGCGCCATGACCCTCAGGCCGCGGCGGCCCGCGGTGCCGGAGGCCGGGGCTTGCCCGCGGACGACCTGGGTTTCGGTCTTGGGAGCCAGGAGATTGGCCAGCTCCTGCGAAGTCTGGACGTTCTGGAACTTTCCGCTGCCCGCCGCCGCAAGGTCCTGCATCGCCTTCTGTTCGTCGGCGTTGAGGCCGAGCCCGACCACGCCGATCGACTTCACCTTCCCTGCCTTCAAGAGCTTGCCGGCCTCGGCAACCGGATCGCCTTTGACCGTGTCGGCGCCGGCGGCGATGACGATGATCCCGCAGTCTCGATCCGACTTGGCAAGCTCCTTGCCGGCGGTCTCCAGAGCGTACGCGACCGGTGCATCCCCCTCAGGCCCCAGCATGGCGAAGAGCAGAATCAAGTCGTCGCGGGCGGAATCGTTCAGCTCTCCCAACGGGTGGGAGACGTATGCCGCCTGGGCCGCAGAGACCTGGGGCCCCAGCTTCCGCGGAGGACCGTAGATGACCAGCGTGACCCGGACGCCATCGGGAATCGCACGGACGACGTTCGCCAAGACGTTACGCACCGCGTCCATCTTGGTGACGCCGTCGGCGGTTTTCTCCGCCATTCTCTTGGAGCAGTCGACGACGATCGCCAGGTCCCTCAATCGGACGGTGCCCGCCTGCGGTGAACTCTGCTGCACGGCCGCAACGAGCCGTGCCGACGCACCCTTGTTCTTCAACTCCTCGATCTGCTTGGCATCCAGTTTGAACGTGCTTTGCGACTCGGCAAGTCGCCTGAGGATTACGTCCTCGCTGATCTTCAGGTCGAGCAGCCGGAGCACGTCTTCATACGCGATCGCCGCCTTGGACGCGGCGGGCGGCTTTGCCGGCCTGTCCTTCGCCTTCTTCAACGCGTCCAGGACCTCCTTGGAGGCGCCGGCCTTCTTGAGCCGATCCGCGGTCCGGCTGTCGGCGCGGAAGGCGATTCCGTTCTCGCCGATGCTGGCAATGATCGACGGACCGTCGACCCCCGGCTCAAGCAGTTTGACGACGTCGGACTCCGCAAGCGGCGCGGCACCGGCCGTCTGCGGGTGGCCCAGGCTGAGCCACGCTGCCACCGCAGCAAGAGGCAACAACACCAAGAATCGCTTCGCCATCCTCATTTCACATCCCTTTCGTCCAAAGGCAACCAAGAACCCCACCCAAAGGTGGACACCCGATCGGTGTGCGGCATGCGCCCCGGTGCGGTTCTCCACGGTCTCGACATGGATCCACGACCGACTGAATTCCGGCCGGGCTGAATCAGGAGAAGGCCCACGGGCGCTTTTATGCAATTTTTGTCTGGTAGAAATGTTATATTTACTCGATGGAACAATGCTTCGCCACCAAGACCCGGAAATCAACCCCCACCTATAGGTCGGCATAAATACCATCTTGAGAGGCATAGGCTGGCTCACCGGCTTCTCGGCCATCCCGCGCCCGAAAATGCTACAGTTGTGAAAATGCCGCAGGCCGCGTTGCCGCGGCTCGACAATGTTCCAAAAGGGCAAGCCGGCGCCGGCAGCCGGGAGGTGTACGATGTCGGGGAGAATCGACCGTGACGGCGGGACGGCCACGCGAGCCGGCAAGCACGCCGCCGGGAAGAGATCCAGGCCGAAACGGGTCGACTGCCTCGGTCGCGGGCTGGACGAGCTGACGTCCATCGTCTCCCATGAGTTGAAGGAGCCGCTGCGCGGCATCGGCGCGTACTGCGACCTGGTGCTGGAGGACTTCGGCGACAAACTCGGCGAGGACGGCCGGCGCAGGCTGCACGCCATCGAGAAAATGTCCGCGCGCCTGCAAACGATGATCGACGGATTGTTGACCTACTATCGCGTGGGGCGCGTACGCCGCGCCCGGAGCCGCGTCGACTTGCACGCGGTGGTCGACCAGGTGTTGGACACCTTGCAGCCCTGGATCGACCGGCGCGGCGCCCGGGTCCGGGTGGTCGGGCCGCTGCCTCAGGCGGCGGTCGACGCTACGCTGTGGGGCATGGTCTTCAGGAACCTGATCTCCAACGGGCTCAAATTCAACAACCACGCCCGGCCGACCGTGGAAATCGGGGCCCTTCCGGGCAGGCCGGCGACGATCTACGTGCGAGACAACGGGATCGGCATTCGCCGGGAGCATCACGCGGCGGTTTTCAACGTCTTTCGACGCCTGCACAGCCGCAGGGAGTACGAAGGGACCGGCCTCGGGCTGGCGATTGTCCGCAAGATCATCGAGTCGCACGGGGGAAAGGTCTGGGTGGAGTCGGAACCCGGCCTAGGGTGTACTTTCCACTTCACGCTTGGCGCGGCCGCCGCTTGGCGGTCCGTCCCTGCGCGCACGGGCCGGCAAGCAGCGAAGCCGCCGGCCCAACCGCCGCACTGGGGCAAGGCTCACAAGCGCGGTCCGGCGACACCGTCTCTTGCTCCCGTTTCGTGACCTGCAGGAGAGTCCGGCCGTGCCGACGGCGCCGCGGGATCGCTGTGCCGGAGCGGATGCCGAGTTGGCGGCAAGCCGGCCGGCGTGAACGAGAAATGCTGTCGCCAATTCCCCCCGGGTCGGCTAGCATAGCGGTATGGATGAGTCGCTCCACCAGGATGCACCTCTGATCGAGGAGCCCCAACCGGGCCGTTTTTCCTGGGCGCCGTTGGCCTGTTGGCTGCCGGTGTGTGGGGCGTTGGGCGCCCTGGTCGCCTGGGCTGCCGACGTGGCCCGCGGCTATTCGGACCCGTTTCTCGTGTTTCCTCTGATCGTGGGAATCGTGCTGGGGGGAGTGGCGGTGATCCTGATGCGCGTCTGCCGCGTCGGCCATCGCCCAACGATCCTCTTGGGCGTCCTCTTGGCCGCCACGTTGACTGCTTTGGGGCAGCACTACGTCCACTTTGAGCGCATCGAGTGGCGGATGAGCCGGGATCCCAAAGCGGCGCTCAAGCGGTTGGCGCTACCCGAGGAATTGCCGCCGCCGGACTTCTGGGAATTCATGCGATGGAGTGCGGCCAAGGGGCTGCCTATCGGCAAGTGGCCCGCCCGAGACGCCTGGGCCTGGCTCGTTTGGGGCGTGGATGCCTTGTGCGTGTACGCTCCCGCACTGCTCTTAGTGATGGCCACGGCCCGGCTGCCGTACTGCAACCGTTGCCGAAGCTGGTACCGCACCATCCGGAGCGGCCGGATCGAGCCCGCTCTGGCACGCCGGCTGGCGGCGGCTATCGACCTGCCCGTGGCCGAGAACCTGCGTTCCGCCCGCTATCGGCTGTGCGATTGCCCGAGCGGGTGCGGCCCGACAGGCTTCACGTTATCCTTGGACCAGCCGGAGGGCGATTTCTCCTCCGGGCTGATCTGGCTCGACGTGCCCCAGCGGAACGAAGTCCAGGCAATCCTCGACCGACCGGCGATGACGGAGGAAGGACGGCCGACACAGCCCGGCCCTGGACCCTGACCGGGCTGACACAGCCCGGCCCTGACCCCTGACCGGGCTGACACAGCCCGGCCCTGGACCCTGACCGGGCTGACACAGCCCGGCCCTGACCCCTGACCGGGCTGACACAGCCCGGCTCTGAACTTTAGCCCCTGACCCCTGTTCCATGTCCATCCTCGGAATCGGCACCGACATCACCGAATGCCTGCGGATCGCGCAGATGATCGAGCGGCACGGGGAACTGTTCGTCAACCGAGTGTACACGCCGGAGGAGACCCGCTACTGCCAGAACCGCAAGCAGTCCACGCAGCACTTCACCGGGCGCTGGGCCGCCAAGGAAGCCGTGATGAAGGCCCTCGGCACGGGCTGGCGGCGCGGCATCAGTTGGCAGGACATCGAGGTCCGCAACGAGCCCGGCGGCCGGCCGGTCGTCATCCTCCGCGGCGGCGCCCGCGAGGCCGCACGTCAGCTCGGCATCGCCAATATGCTGATCTCCATCTCCCACTGCCGCTCGCACGCCATGGCGTGCGCGATTGCCGAAGGCGGCCCGAAGGATGAGAACGCCGGCAGGACCGGCACAGAGGCGGAATAGGTAAGCGCCCTTCGGCAGTCGCCCCCGCTTACTCGGCCGAAGCGGGCGGCCCTTCGACCGCGGGCCGGCCCGTCTGCGGTTCGATCGCGGCCTTCTTCGCGGCCGGTTTCTTCTTCGCAGGCTTCTTCTTGGCGGCTTTCTTCTTGGCCGCCTTTCGCCGGGCCGCCTTCTTGACGACTTTCAGAGCGGCGGCCTTGGGCGCCGCCCGCCGGCGCAAGCTCCTCTTGGACGGCCCCCTGGCGGCCCGGTCGGCCAACAACTCCAGGGCCTTCTCGAAAGTGATTTCCTCCGACAACGACCCCCGCGGAATTGAGGCATTGGTCGTTCCGTCGGTCACATAGGGGCCGTAGCGCCCGGCCCAAAGCTGCACGGGCTGGCCGGTCACCGGCGAAGGATCGAAGGTGCGGATCAGGTCCTTGCGGCTCGTGCGGCGCCCTCTTTTAGGTTGCGCGAGCACTTGGAGGGCCTGCTCCAGGGCAACGTCCAACGGCGATAGTTCGGCCGGCAGGGACCGGGTCTCGTCCCCGCACTTCACGTACGGGCCGAAACGCCCGTTCTGCGCTACCACCGGCTCACCGCTTGCGGGGTGAGCGCCCAACTGGCGCGGCAAGGAGAGGAGCTTCAGGGCCACCTCAAGGGTCACGTCTTCCCGCCGCATGCCCCTGAGCAAGGAAGCGTTTTGGGGCTTTTCCTCGCCGTCCGGCGAGCCCCGCTGAACGTACGGCCCGAACCGGCCCACTTTGAGAAACACCGGCTTTCCTGTCTGGGGACAATACCCCAAAGGCTCTTCCGCCTGCTCGGCCTGCTTGAGCATCTCGAGGGCCACCGGCAGGGTGATCTCGTCCGGGGCCGCGTCCTCCCGGACGCTCGCCCGGCGATCTCCTTGTTCGACGAACGGGCCGAAGCGCCCCACGCGCACGTACACCTCGGCCGCTTCCGGACCTCGCCCTTCCGGCTTGCCGAGGAAGATGCGGCTCACGTCGCGGGCATTGATCTCGTCGACCTTGCTGGCCAACTGCTGCTTGAGTCCGGGATAGGCGTTGCCGAAGTAGAACGACTTCAAGTACTCCACGTGCTCCAGCTCGCCCCGGCTGATCGCGTCGAGCTCGTCCTCCATTTCGGCGGTGAAACGGTAGTCGACCAGATCGGGCAGGTGGTCCTCCAACAACTGGCAGACGGCGAAGGCGACCCACGTCGGCACCAGGGCCCCGCCCCGCTTGAACACGTACTTGCGGTGGAGAATCGTCTCGAGGATCGCGGCGTAGGTGCTCGGCCGGCCGATCCCCAGCTCTTCGAGCGTCCGCGTCAGCGACGCCTCGCTGTAGCGGTTGGGCGGCTGGGTGGTATGCCCTTTCGCTTCCAGCGCGCGCAAAGCGAGCCGCTCCCCGACGCTCATCGCAGGCAGTACGGTCTCCCGGTCGCCCAGCTCGCCTTGCGGGTCGTCCGATCCTTCCACGTAGGCCCGCAGGTAGCCGGGAAACTCCAGTCGCGTCCCGCTCACCTGGAACGCGGCGTCGCCCAGAGCCACGGTAATCGCCACCCGGCGTCCCCGGGCGTCCGCCATTTGGCTGGCGATCGTCCGCTTCCAGATCAGGTCGTACAGCCTGAAGGCGTCGCCGGAGAGCTTCCGCCGCATGGCCTCGGGCAGGTCGAAGGGATGGCCCGCCGGGCGAATCGCCTCGTGCGCCTCTTGGGCGTTTCTCACCTTCGTCCGGTAGAGGCGAGGCTCTTCCGGCAGGTACTCGCGGCCGTATTGATGCGCGATCAGGTCGCGGGCCGACTGGATCGCCACCGACGCCAACGTCGTCGAATCGGTCCGCATGTAGGTGATGTGCCCGGTCTCATAGAGGTTCTGCGCAAGCTCCATGGTCCGCCGGGCCGTGAAGCCGAACTTCCGGTTGGCCTCCTGCTGCAGCGTGCTCGTGGTAAACGGCGGATACGGGCGCGACGTGTAGGGCCGGTCCTCCAACTCCGCCACGCGGCACTCGGCATCGCGGATCCGCTGGACCAACTGGTTGGCCTGCTGCTCGTCCAGAAGCAATAGCTCGGGGTCCTTCAGTCGCCCGGTGGCCGGGTCGAAATCCCGGCTGGACGGGATCTTCCGGCCCGCGACGGAGACCAGCTCCGCCTTGAACGTCTCCCCCGCGGCATTGGCAAAGGTCCCTGTCAGGTCCCAAAACCCGGCGGCCACAAAGGCCATCCGCTGCCGTTCCCGCTCGACGATCAAGCGGACCGCCACGCTCTGCACCCGGCCGGCCGAGAGCTTCGGCCGCACCTTCCGCCACAAAAGCGGCGACACTTCGTATCCGTACAGCCGGTCGAGAATCCGCCGCGCCTCCTGGGCGCGGACCAGGTCCTGGTCGATCTCCCGCGGGCTGGCCAGGGCTTCGAGGATCGCCTCCTTGGTGATCTCGTGGAAGACCAGCCGGTGGACCGGCACCCGGGGCTTGAGGACCTCGCACAGGTGCCAGCTAATCGCCTCCCCTTCGCGGTCTTCGTCCGTCGCCAGGTACACCTCCTTGGCGCCCCGGAGCATCTCCTTCAGCTTTCGGACTTGCTTGAGCTTTTCCCGCGGAATGATGTAGACGGGCTTGAACCCCTGGTGGACGTTCACGCCCAGATACGCCCAGTCCTCTTTCTTATACTGCTCCGGGATTTCTTTGGCCCCTTGCGGGAGGTCTCGGACGTGCCCGATACTGGCTTCGATGGTATAACCCTGGCCGAGCAGCCGACCGATCGTCCGCGCCTTGGCCGGCGATTCGACGATCACCAACGAAGTGCCTTCCCGGGGTGTCGCTTTCTTGGGCATCTGCGGTCGCTAAAACAGTGAGACTAGGAGAAATGTAACGGCGATCGCTCCACGACGCCGCCCAGCAGCCAGCCGCCAAACCAATCCCTGTCGCCCTCCGATTGCAGCCTCGACGGGCCGGACACGGAATTGTAATCCACAGTCGAAGCCCCACAAAGGAGTTTTCTAATCTTCCCCCAAACGGATAGACCCCGGAGGCTCACCACTTTTCGGACCCCCTTTTTGGGATTGCATTTACGACGATCCCACCTAAAATCTCCGGGTTCCGTGGGGAGGGCCGAAGCGACACTCATAATCCTCCTGCGGCGGGCTTGTCAAGCCGAATTCAGCGATAGAAACCCCTCCCGAGAAGGGAATAGTTGATGGCGAAGTTCCTCAGATCGTTCCGCAAAAACCGGAAGCAATGGCTGGCAGTGCTGACCATCCTGACCGTGCTATCCTTTGTCTTCATACCGACGATTATGGACCTTATCCCCACCAGAGGCGGGCCCAAAGACCCGTTTGTGGTGACCACTGCCGGCTACGGCAACCTCCGCGAACACGACCTCAGCATGTTGCTGTGGCGGCGCCGAACGCTAACGGGATTTCTGTACCAACTCCAGCGACTGGCGCAACTCCAGGGCGGCCGGTCGTTGATGCACTGGGAGCAAATCTTCGCGGCAATTGGCCCGGCCAGCGAGGAAGCGGTCGTCGACACCTGGCTCTTGACCCAGCGGGCCCGCGAGATGGGGCTCCGCATCAGCGACGCCGCGGTCAACGAGTTCCTGGCCGCCTTGACCGAGGGGAAGGTCGATGCCGGCGAGATCAAGGGGATTCTCCGAAACCAGCGGCTTTCCCAGCCCCTCTTGTTTGAGATCCTCAAGGATGAACTGTCGG
Source organism: uncultured Planctomycetaceae bacterium (assembly GCA_964354135.1). GTDB lineage: Bacteria > Planctomycetota > Planctomycetia > Pirellulales > Thermoguttaceae > CAYGZA01. The sequence goes on along the minus strand of CAYGZA010000130.1, from coordinate 7,460 downwards.
CGATCCGGCTGCGCCAGATGCTCGACCTCAGCCTGGACGGCATTACGCCGGCCCAGCGGTGGGACTACTTCCAGCGTCTGAGGCGGACTGCGCGGATCGAGGCCGTGCCCATCCCGGTGGCGGAATCCGCGAGGGACGTCGCCGATCCTCCCGAGAAGGAGCTGAAGGCGTTCTTCGAGGAGCACAAGAAGCGGCTCCCCAACCCGAACTCGCCGGAGCCGGGCTTCCGCAAGCCCCATCTCGTCGACGTCGAGTACTTTAGGGCGGAGGCCAAGAGCTTCGTCGATCTCCGCGCAGTGACCGATGAGGCCATCCAGGCCTATTACGATCAAAGCAAGGACTTCCTGTTCAGAGAAAAGGAATTCGAGCTTTCCCCCGAGAAGGCGCCCGACAGCGGAGCCAAGAAGGGGAGCGAGCCGGGTAAAGGAATAGAGGGGGCCTCGAAGACCGCGCCTCCCAAGGCCGAGTCCGGCAAGACCCTAGTGCCCAAACAAGTGCCGCCCAAACAGAACCCGGCCACGCAGGAGCCGGCCAAGGCCGCGCTTCCCAAGAGCGAGCCGCCCAAGGGCGACGCGGAGAAGGGAAAGCCCGCCGACGCAGGCGCTCCGAAGGCTTCTTCCGCGACGCCGCAGCGTAGCACGTCCTTCCGGCTGGTCTCCTACCAGGAGAAGAAGGCCGCGCCAAAGAGCGATCAAGCGGCGCCGAAGACCGATCAGGCTGCGCCCAAAACCCCGCCGCCCCCCAAACACATCCCGCTGGAGAAAGTCAAAGAGCAAATCCGCGAGTCCCTCGCCCGCCAAAAGGCCGAAGGGAAGGTGAAGGACGTTCTCGCCCAGGTGCAGGACAGGATGGTTCAGTTCCAGACGCGGTGGATGGCTTGGGATTCGCTGGACGATGAGACCAAGAAGTCGGAGCCCGAGCCCTCGCCTCTCGATCTGAAGTCCATCGCCGACGAGCATCGCCTGAGGGCCTATCGCACGGGAGCGATCTCGCAGTTCGACGCCCCGCAGCTCGACATCGGCAAGTCCAAAGTCGGCGGCATCGCCTTTGTGGACTACGTATTCGAGAAGTTGCTCCTCTACCAGCCGGTCATGGCCGTGGACGAGAACGACAATCACTACTTGTTCTGGAAGGTCTGGGACAGCCCGGAGCGAGAGCCCGACTGGAGCGAGCAGGAAACCCGCGATCTCGTCCTCCGCAAGTGGAAGGAACTCCAGGCCCGCGACCTCGCCCGCAAGGAAGCCGAAGACCTGGCCGCCACGGCCCGCAGCTCCGGCAAGCCGTTGAAGGAACTCGTCGCCAAGCGGCCGGGCCGGACGGTGATTACGCCGGAGCCGTTCGCTTGGGTCACCTACGGGATGATCCCTGGGGTGTGGACGCGGCAGCCTCCCCGGCTGAGCGAAGTCAAGGGAATCGACGGGGCCGGAAACCAGTTCATGGAGTCGGTCTTTTCGCTGCCGCAAGGAGGCATCGGCCTGGCCGAGAACGACCCGCGCACGGTGGTCTACGTGGTCCGCGTCGTCGAGTACAAGCCGATGGAGAGCACCTTGTCGGAGGCGTTCTTCGTCTCGCCCTGGTTCACCTACGGGGCCGTGGCCGGCCTGGATGAGGCGCTCAGCGCGCAGACGTGGAGGAGCCAGATCCACACCCAGGCCGGCCTCCACTGGGAGCGCGAGGCGGCCCGTCTCCGCGCCTCGGCCGAGATCGACTAGCCCGAATTCCTCACCAAGACAGCGCGGCTCCCTGATTCGCCCCATCGTCAGGCCGGGTCCCCAACCGGCCCACTTTGCGCAGGACGAGTCAGAAACTCATCCCGAATCACGGTCAAGCCGCTTCCCGAGAGAGGCTCGCGTTTATGCACCTATCAGGTGGTATACGCCTAGCCGTAATGGCTACTTCTCCTCCTTGAATCGTGAGGTAGCCTCACCTATAGTGAGAAGTTCTTAACTTCTTGCCCACAACGGGTGAACCGGAGCGGGTAGCACTGCGTAGTAGCTCCCGTCTAGGGGTGCGCGACCATGAGGGAAGGTATGCAGTCGGAAGTGATTATCGAATCCCGGAACCTCAGCAAGGTCTATCGCGACTTCTGGGGCCGGCAGAAAGTCCGGGCGCTGAAGGCGCTCGATTTGGAGATCCACAAAGGGGAGATTTTCGGGCTGTTGGGGCCCAACGGGTCCGGCAAGACCACGACCATCAAGCTCGTTTTGGGCCTGCTGTTTCCCACCGAGGGCCAAGTCCTGGTCTTCGGCCGCGAGGCGACCGAGGTGACCAAGAACGAGCGGATCGGTTATCTCCCGGAGGAATCGTACCTCTACCGCTTCCTCAACGCCGAGGAAACGCTCGACTTCTACGGCCGGCTCTTCAGCATGTCGCCGGCGCTGCGTCGCCAGCGGACCGCCGACCTGATTGAAATGGTGGGCCTCACTTGGGCCAAACGCCGGCAACTCAAGGAGTATTCCAAGGGCATGACCCGGCGGATCGGGCTGGCCCAGGCCTTGATCAACGATCCCGAATTGATCGTGCTGGACGAGCCGACCACCGGGTTGGACCCCATCGGCACGCGGGAGATGAAGGACTTGATCGTCCGCCTCAAGGAGGAGGGCAAGACGGTCCTCATGTGCAGCCACTTGCTGGCCGACGTGCAGGACGTCTGCGACCGGATCGGCATCCTCTACCAGGGAGAGATGAAAGAGCTCGGCCGCGTCGAGAGCCTGTTGAAGGTCCGCGACGTGACCGAAGTCCTGGCCAAGAATCTGACCCCGGCGGCGCAGGATGAGATCCGGGAAGTTGTCGCCCGAAATGGGGGCGAGCTGATCTCGATCGGCAATCCGACCACCACTCTGGAAGACCTCTTCCTCCAGATCATCCGCGAAAGCGAGGCCCACCCCGGACGGCGCGTGCGAGGAGGCGGTAGCAATGCCAATTGAGAAACCGTTCCCCCTGTTTCGGGAGTGGTTGCCCGACGCCTCCCTCCAATGGCTCGTCGTGATCGGCTGCTTGATCGTGGCGGCCGTGGTCCTGGGGCTGTTGGTCGTGACGCTCCGGTACGGGCCGATCCGCGGCCCGCGGATTACCGGGAAGGTTCTTTGCGATGCGGTGATGGACTTGGTTCGGATCTCGCCGCGGCGGGTTTGGGCTTTGAGTTGGCTGGCCTTCAAGGAGTCGATCCGTCGCCGGATCGTGGTGGTGTTCGCCGTATTCATCGTGGTGCTTCTCTTTGCCGGCTGGTTTCTGGACCCGACTACGGACAACCCGGCGCGGCTGTACCTGACCTTCGTGCTGACGGCGACCAGTTACCTGGTGCTCCTGCTGGCCCTGTTCCTCAGCGCGTTCAGCATTCCGGCGGACATTCGCAGCCGCACGCTGCACACGGTGGTGACCAAGCCGGTGCGCTCCAGCGAGATCGTGTTGGGACGCATTCTGGGGTTCACGCTGGTCGGCACGACGCTGCTGGCCGTGATGAGCGTGATCAGCTTCGTCTTCGTGGGGCGGTTGTTGGATCACAGCCACAAGTTGTCGGCCGAGCAACTCCGGCCGGTGGGCGCGGCCGAGGCGGGCAAACCCCGGGCCCTCGCGGGGCGCAGCGAACCGGCGCAAGGGCACAGCCACAAGGTGTACGTCGACGCGTCCGGCGAGGCCCGGGCCGACTCGGAGCACCACCATTGGCACGAGCTGCAGGTCACCAAGTCCGGCGAGCAGACCACCTACTCGTTCGGCCCGGCCGAAGGGATGCTCTTGGCCCGCGTCCCCATCTACGGCAAGCTTCGCTTCCGCGACATCAGCGGCACCGACAAGGAAAAAGGGATCAGCGTCGGCGACGAATGGGTGTACCGCAGCTACATCCAGGGCGGGAGCCAAGCCGCGGCCGTTTGGAGCTTCAAGGACGTCCGCGAGGAGATGTTCCCCGAGGGACTGCCCGTGGAAATGAACATCGGGGTCTTCCGGACCTACAAAGGGGACATCGAGAAGGGGGTGCTTTACAGCCTTTCCTTGCGCAACCCCAGGACGGGGCTGATCGTGGAAGTCAGCATCGACGAATCCAGGGAGTTCGTCCCCCTGACGGTCCTCGTGCCGCGGAAGATCACCCGGTTCTCCAGCGCCGACGTGATCCCGCAGAAGATCGAGACGCCCGAAGGGATCGAGTACCTCCCGGCGAGGAAGGAGCAGTTGGACAGCAGGCTCGCGCAGAACCGGCGGGAATTCGACCTGTTCGAAGACCTGGTTTCGGACGGCGACGTGGAGGTCTGGCTGAAGTGCGTTGAGCCGGCGCAGTACTTCGGGGCCGGCCAGCCCGACCTCTATCTCCGTGCCGCCGATGCCTCGTTCACGCTGAATTTCTTCAAGGGCTATTGGGGCATCTGGCTGCAGATGGTGTTGATCATCGGCTTTGGGGTGATGTTCAGCACGTTTCTGAGCGGGCCCGTGGCGATGCTGGCCACCGTCGGCACGCTGATCGGCGGCTTGTCCAACGAGTTGTTGGGTTCGCTGTCCAAGGGGGAGGCCCTGGGCGGCGGGCCCTTCGAGGCATTCTGGCGCCTGGTGACGCAAAGCAACATTACCAGCGCGCTGGAGCCCTCGTTGAAGACCGACGTGGTCAAGACCGCCGACATGGTGTCGGCCCTCGGCCTGCGGGTCTTCTCGGCCATCCTCCCGCCGTTCGGCGACTTCAGCTATGCCGAAAGCGTGGCCTACGGGTTCTACGTTTCCTGGAACCCGTGGATCCTGGTTCCCACGCTGCGGGCGATGGCGTTCTTGATTCCGGTGTTCGTGGCCGGGTACTTCTTCCTTAAGACGCGCGAGGTAGCGCGATGAATCCGCAACGCTCGTTTGTCCGCAAGATCGTTTACCTGGTGGCCATGGCGGGGCTCTTGCTCGTCCTGGTATGGCTTGGGCAGCCTTCCACTACGGGCAAGGGGGAGGGCGAGAAGGGGAGCCCGGGCGGGGTCCTCGCCCAGCTCCGCCGCGAGAATCAGCTCAGCGAGGCCGATCTGGGCGACGTCGATCCGACCAGCGAGACGATCAAGCTGGTCACCCTGGGCCTTCGCGGGGTGGCCCTGAACGTGCTCTGGGAGAAGTCCAACACCTGCAAGATGAAAAAGGATTGGACCAACCTCTCGGCCTCGCTCCAGCAGATCGCTCTCTTGGCGCCGCACTTCGTCAAAGTCTGGACGTTCCAGGGATGGAATCTCTCCTACAACGTCTCTGCCGAGTTCGACGACTATCGCGAGCGATACCGCTGGGTGATCAAGGGAATCGAGTACCTCCAGAAGGGAATCCACTACAACAAGCGGGAGCCGTCCCTGGTTCGGGATGTGGGCTGGTTCATTTCGCAGAAGATCGGCCGCGCCGACGAATCGAAGCAGTTTCGCCGGATGTTCAAGCAGGACGACGACTTCCACCAGGACCGGCCGCCCGAGCGCCGGGACAACTGGCTGGTCGGCAAGGAATGGTTCGTTCGCGCGGAGCAGATCGTCGACGACGATCCCCCGAGCCTGAAAAAGATCAGCCCGGTCGTCTTCTTCTCCAACGGGCCGATGTGCCTGATGAACTACTCGGAGTACTTGGAGAAAGACGGCGTGTTCGGCGAGGTGGCCCAAGCTGCGTGGATCCGAGCCTCTACGGGCTGGACTAGCGAGGAAGTGGACCCCAAGACGCTGCTCCCGGCCCTCGGCGCGCGATCGCTTCCCGGCGGCGAGGGCGCGCCCGCCGTCCGGCTCAACGACCGGGAGAAGCACGAGGCCGAGGCTGCCGCCAAGATCGCGCAGCTCGAGGCGATGCAGCCGGGCCTGCGCGAGAAGATCCGCCAGGAGCGCCTCGCCAAGCTGCCCGCCGCGGAACGCAAAGCCTACGAGACTCCGCCCGAAAAGCGCGAGTCCGCCCGCGATTGGGAGCTGTCCATGAAGGCCGAAGACAAGGTCAAAGTGAGCCACGACGACGTGGCCCGGCGCATCCGCGGCGAAGACTTCGTCAAGGCCATCAAGCTCGCCCGCGAAATCGGCGATCTCGAGAAGAAAGCCTACGAAATCACCACGCTGCGGATGATCGTCAACTTCGACTTCTGGCGGCGCCGGGCCAAGATCGAGCAGACCCGCGAGGCCCTCGACGCCCGCGAGTTCGTCTACCTTGGGGACGAAGCGTTCACCAGGGCGGAACTGGGGCAGGCCAAGGAGATGTTCGAAAAAGGGCTCGCCCAATGGCGGCTCGTGCTCGACAAGAAGGAATGGCCGGACCTGAAGAAGGACGCCGCCTACGGCAACGAGCTGATCGAAATGATCCAGCGGTACCGCGAACTCCTCGAGAAGCGCGACGAGCCCTTCCCCAAGGACTTTGTCCTCCAGGACATCGTCCGGCTGCACGAAAAGGAGCCCCCCAAGCCTTAGAGCCTATCCCAAGACCCTCTCCCCTCGCCCCGTTTGCGGGGAGAGGGGCCGGGGGTGAGGGGTTCTGGCATAGGCTGTTGGCACGGATCGTTTCCGACGATCCGGGCTAACGCCGGACGCGGCGGTAGAGCTTATCGAGGGCGGCGGTGAACTCTTCGCGGGCCTTGGCCAAGCCATCGATCGTCTTCGGTCCCGGGCCGCGGGCATAGTCCATGACGATCCTCTCCGCCTGGCAGAATTCGGCCGCTACGTCGGCCACCTCGGAGGCGATCTCCGGCGGGATGCTCATCACGCCGTTGGCGTCGCCGTGCAAGAGATCGCCTTCGCGGACCACCAACCCGCCCACGCGGACCGGAAGTCCCAAGTGCAAGAGGTGGCAATAGGCGTGCGAGCAGATGGTCGATCCGGTGAAGACCGGGTACTTCAGGGCCCGGACCTGCAGCAGGTCGCGGCCGCCTCCCGAGGTAATCAATCCCACCGAGCCGAAGCCCTGGTAGATCGAGCACATCACCTCGCCGAACGTGGCCCCGACCGGCGGATCGTCCAGGTCCTGAAAGACCATCACCGGCGGCCCTGGCAAGGACTCAAACTGGCGGACTTGATCCAAGAAGCTGCCGTACGCATCGCCGCCCAACGGCGGGGCCCCGCTGCGGAACGCCGCCGTGCAGGCGAATCCCACCATCGGCGGCAGTTCCGGGAAATTGGCCCGGATGCGGCCGTCCATGAAGCCCGCGTTCCGGGGACGCACGTCGAAGAGCTCGATCACGTTTGAGATCGTCGGCGTGTCGAACTGCGCCAGTCTCTCCAAGGTTTGCCGAGAAACGGCCATCGATCCTCTCCTTGTCGCACCGCCGCAACTAAAGTTATCAGCCATCAGCTATCAGCCGTCAGCTTTCAGCTATCAGAAAGCTGACGGCTGATAGCTGAAAGCTGATAGCCCGCCTCAGCAAGTCTAGCACGCATTGCCGCAAGGCACCTCCCCCGATATGATGGGCAAGGTGTGACCGTCTCCGGGCTTCTTCTCGGCGCTAGTGCCGCTTTCAGTTCAAGAGTTTCGCGTTTTGGAAAAAGTGGCCGTTA
>CAYGZA010000129.1:0-16454 GCA_964354135.1 uncultured Planctomycetaceae bacterium | reverse complement strand
CTCGTTCATCTGGCCGAAGACCATGCACGTCTGGTCCATCACGCTCCGCCCCGTCTGGCCGATCTTCGCGTGCTGCATCTCCAGCCAGAGGTCGTTCCCCTCGCGGGTCCGCTCGCCGATGCCGGCGAAGACGGAATAGCCGCCGTGGGCGCTGGCGATGCGGGCGATGAGTTCCGTCAGCACGACGGTCTTCCCCAATCCGGCCCCGCCGAAAAGCCCCGCCTTGCCGCCGCGGACGAACGGCGTCAAGAGGTCGATCACCTTGATCCCGGTCTCGAAGATCTCGGTCTTGGTCGAGAGGTCGGTCACCTCGGGCGAGTCGCGGTGGATGGACCAGTGGTCGTCGGCCTGGACCGGGCCGCGGCCGTCGATCGGCTCGCCAAGCAGATTGAACACGCGGCCCAAGGTGCCTTTGCCGACGGGCACCTTGACCGGGGAGCCGGTGTCCAGGCACTCCATGCCGCGGACCAGGCCGTCGGTGCCCCCGAGGGCCACGCACCGGACGCGGCCGCCTCCGAGGTGCTGCTGCACCTCGCCGGTGAGGTTGATCTCGATCCCCTTCTGCTTGGCGACCACCTTCACGGCGTTGTAGATCGGCGGCAAGTGGTGCTCGGCAAATGCGACGTCGAAGGTCGAGCCGATCACCTGGGTGATGTGGCCGACGTTCTGGACGGGTGTGGGTTGTGCGGTGATGCGGGCGGTGGAGCACATGGGCAATTGATCTTCCTACTGCAAATTGAAAACTGCAAATTGAGAATTGAAAATTGCAAATTGAAAATTGAAAATTGAAAATTGAAGACTGGAACTTGACAATCGGCAGGGGCTCTAGGGTGCGCTTCTCCCGTTCCGCCTTACAGTCTTGCGCTTTGCCGTGACGATGGACTTGGTGATTATCTTGCACAACTGCGAGCACTCGTCCAAGAGACCAACCATTCTCGTTTGAGGCAGCGTCTTGCTCTTGATGATTAACTGAATCCAAAAGTGGGACTCCCGCAATTCCTTCAGACAGATGGCCAGCTTGTGAACGAAATCCGCTCGACTCTCGGCCGCACACCCCTCTTGGTAGTTCGGGGCAGGCGACGTTCCTGAGCGCACCAACTGGCCGGCAATGTGACGCCCAAGGCGGGTCGCGGGCAGAGCATTCACCACTTTGCCCACGCGCACGGCAAAGTCCAACAGCCGCTCAGCCAACTCATCGGGACTCATGTCACCTCCAAGGGACAAGACCTACCCATCGGCGATTTGCATTTTCCAATTTGCAATTTGCCATCGTCAATCATTGATTCATCGCCTCGGCGCCGCCGATCACCTCAAGCAGCTCGGAGGTGATCTGGCCTTGCCGGGCGCGGTTATAGGTCATGGTCAGGCTGCCGATCATCGTGTCGGCGTTTTCGGTGGCGGCCTTCATGGCCATCATCCGGGTGATCTGCTCGCTCACCGCCGCATCGAGGAAGCACTTGAACAATCGCACCTTGAAGCTGGTCGGCACGACCTCATCGAGAATGCTTGCAGCCGAGGGGAGGAAGTCGTACTGCGTCGGGACGGTCGGCTCATCTTCTCGACGGGCGCTTTCCAGACCGGTCACCGGCAAGAGAGTCTCCACCGCGGCTCGCTGCCGGCCGAGGCTCTCGAACTTCGTGTAGACAACGTCCAGGCGGTCCGTGCGGCCGGCCCGGAAATCGTCCAGGTAGCGGTTGGCCAGGACCTCGACCTCCTCCAGCGCCGGCTTGTCCTCGAAATGGGTAAATCGCTCGTGCGGCTTCACTCCGCGGAAACGAAGGCCCGACACCCCGCGCTTGCCCGAAACCTCCAGCCGCGACTCCGAGGCTTGCGCCGCCAGGGCGGTCCAGTGTGCGTGGGCCAGGCGCAAGACGCCGGAATTGTAGCCGCCGCAGAACCCGCGATTGGCCGCCAGGACCAGGAGCGTGGCGTGGCGGATCGGTTCCCGCTTCTCAAAGAGCGGGTGAGCGACCTCGAAGCCGCTTTTCGCCAGATGCCCGACCAGGGCCGTGATCCGCCGCGTATAGTCGGCCGCGGCCAGCGCGCGGTCCATCGCCCGCTTGAACCGCGCGGTGGAGATCAGCTCCATCGTCCGCGTGATCTTGCGGATGTTGCGGATCGATTTGCGGCGTCGATCGAGGGCTCGGGCTTTGGCCATGGAGCAGGGGTCAGGGGTTAGGGGCCAGGGATCAGGGGCTAGGGGTCAGGGGCCAGGGGTCAGGGTTCGGGGTTCAGGGAGAATGACCAATGACCAAGGGAAACGACGGTCATGTTACTCCTTGGTCATTGGTCCTTGGTCATTGGTCCTTCATCCGTCATCCTTTCCTACGCCTTCACCGTCGCCGGTTGTTTCCGGCCGGCGTATTGCTTCCGGTACTCGCTCATCGCCGCGGCGACGGCGGCCAGGGCGTCGTCGTCGAGGTTCTTCGTGTCCGTGATCTTCTGCCAAAGGGCCTGCTTCTGGTGGCGGACGAACGAGAGCATCCCGTCGATCCAGGCCGCGACCTCGCCCATGGGGACTGAGTCCAGGAGGCCGCGGGTGCCGGCATAGATGGTCAAGACCTGGTCGGTCACGTGCAGCGGGCGGTAGAGCCCCTGCTTCAGGATCTCGGTCATGCGGTAGCCGCGGTCGAGCCGGGCCTGGGTGGCGGGGTCGAGCTCGGTCCCCAGTTGGGCGAAGGCCTCCAGCTCGCGGAAGGCGGCCAGGTCGAGGCGCAAGCCGCCGGCCACCTTCTTCATCGCCGGGATCTGGGCCGCACCGCCCACGCGCGAGACCGAGATGCCCACGTTCATGGCCGGCCGCTGCCCGGCGAAGAACAGGTCCGGCTGGAGGTAGATCTGCCCGTCGGTGATCGAAATCACGTTCGTTGGAATGTAGGCCGATACCTCACCTTCCAGCGTCTCGACGATGGGTAGAGCGGTGAGCGACCCGCCGCCGAGCTCGTCGTTCAGTTTGGCGGAGCGTTCCAAGAGCCGGCTGTGGCAGTAGAAGATGTCGCCGGGATAGGCCTCGCGTCCCGGCGGCCGCCGCAACAGAAGCGCAAGCTGCCGGTAGGCCTGGGCCTGCCTGGTCAGGTCGTCGTAAATCACCAGCGTGTGGCCGCCCTTGTACATGAAGTACTCGGCCATCGCGCAGCCGGCGTACGGGGCGATGTATTGCAGCGGCGCCGGGTCGCTGGCCCCGGCCACGATGATCGCCGTGTAGTCCAGCGCGCCCTCGCGGCGCAACACGTCGATCAGGCCGGCCACGTTCGATTCCTTCTGCCCGATCGACACGTAGAAGCACTTCACGTCGGTGTTCTTCTGGTTGACGATCGTGTCGATGCAGATGGCGGTCTTTCCCGTCTTGCGGTCGCCGATGATCAGCTCGCGCTGGCCGCGGCCGATGGGGGTCATCGAGTCGACGGCCTTGATGCCGGTCTGAAGCGGCTCCTTGACCGGCTGCCGCTGGGCCACGCCGGGAGCGACCGATTCCACCGGCCGCCGCTCCGTGGTGACGATCGGCCCGCGCCCGTCGAGCGGGTTGCCCAGCGGGTCTATGACCCGGCCGAGCACGGCCTCGCCCACCGGCACGCTCAAGAGCCGCCCGGTGCTGCGGACCTCGTCCCCCTCCTTGATCGAGAGGTAGTCGCCGAGGATCGTCACGCCCACGGAGTTCTCTTCCAGGTTGAAGGCCAGGCCGTGGACCCCGGTGGGGAACTCGACCATCTCGCCGGACATCACGCCGGAAAGCCCGTAAACCCGGGCAATGCCGTCGCCGACCTCCAGCACGCGGCCCACCTCGCGGACGTCGATGCGGGACTCGTACTGCTCAATTTCCTGCTGGATAACGGAAGCGATCTCGTCGGCTTTGAATCTCATGGGCACTCCTGTGGATCATTTGCTGCCGCAGGCCCTCCAGTTGGGCGGCGACGGAGCCGTCGTAGACGGTGTCGCCGACGCGGACCACGATCCCGCCGATGAGCTTGGGATCGACGGTCCGCTGGAGCACCGGCTCGCCGTCCAGCAGCGGGCGGATTCCGCAGACGATCCGCTCGACCAACGCGTCGTCTACGGGGGCGGCAGTGGTCACGTGTACGCGGACACGGCCGCGCGTCTTCTCGTACAACTCCCGGGCCTCGCGGCGGGTCGCCCGCAGGCAGTCCAGCCGCCCGTGACGGGATACGACCTTGAGAAAGTTGAGCATCGTGCGGGAGGCACGGCCCTCCAGCACGCGGTCCAGGACGCCCACCTTCTCCTCGTGGGAGACCTGGCCGGAAGCGAGGACCTGCTCGAACCCGGGGAACGCGTCGAGGACCTCGACCACCAGATCGTCCAGCTCGTCCAACACGGCCTCGGTCTGGCCCGCGGATTCCGCGGCGCCAAAGAGCGCCTCGGCATAGACGGCGGCGATGTGCTCTGCGCCGATGTCGGGCGCCATTTCGGCGGCCAGTTGGGCGTCTCGTACTGTGCGATCGTTGGACATCACTGGTAATCGTGAAACTGTAGCTGAGTCACAAAGGGACGAAGACGCAAAGGCGTTGTGTTCTTCGTGTCTTTGTGGTCAATCCATCACCGCCGTTTGCGGTTTGAGTTAGTTCTTGCTCGGCTCGACTTTGCCGAAATCGGCCACCGCCTGCTCGATCAGGCGGCGGTGGGTCTTGGGGTCGATTTCCGCCTGGACCAGCTTCCCGGCCAATCCGACGGCCAAGGTGGCGCTCTGTTCGGCCAGCTCCTTGATCGCCCCGGCCGTGGCCACCTCGATCTCCCGCAAGGCCCGCTGCTTCTCGACCTCCGTTTCCGCCTTCGCCTTCTGGAGGATCTGCTGGCCGACCTGCTCGGCGTCGCGGCGGCCCTGCTCGATGATCTCGCGGACTTCCGCCTCCGAGGCGGCGAGCTTCTTCTGGTACTCGCCCAGAAGCCGCCGGGCCTCCTCGTTGCTGGCTTGCGCCTGGCCGATCTGGTCGGCGATCCGCTGCTCGCGGGCATCCAGCCCGCGCGCGAGGGGATTCCAGGCGAATTTCCACAGGATGGCAAAGAAGACCAGGAAGACGGCCCCAGTCCACAGGGCGAGGTCTTTCTGCGCGTTCCATTTTTCGGGCGTGCCGAGGCCCAGGGGGTCGATCTCGCCCTTGCCGCCGCCGTGGGACGACCCGCCTTGGCCGGCCGCATGGCCCGTAGTCGAGGGCTCGGCGGGAGGTGCTCCGCCATGACCGGTCGGGGAGGCGGGCGGGTCGGCCGCCGCCGCGACGCCGATCCACATCGCCGCCAGAGCGACGATCACCGAGGCTCGAACGATTCGCACCAACATCTGCGGGTACTCTCTTCTTCGAGGAGCCATCACTGCCGTGCCAGGCAGACGATCAAGGCGAAGAAGGTGGCCCCTTCGATCAGCGCCGCGGAGATGATCATCGCCGTCTGGATGTTGCCGGCGACCTCGGGCTGCCGGGCCATGCTGTCGACGGCCGTGGACCCGATCCGGCCGATGCCGTAAGCCGCCCCGAGGATGATCAACCCGGCCGCAAAGGCACTGCCGAAGGAAATCAGGGGCGTGGAGCCGGAGGGAGTGCCGGTTCCGGTCCCCTGCGCCAGCGCAGGCGAGGCGACCAGCAACAAAGCCACACACAGCAGGACAATTCTCGCTGTTTTGTTCACGTGAACGATCTCCTTTCGCAACGTTATGGGCGACAGGCGGCCGCACCCTCAGTGCTGGTGCATCGCCATGCCGATGAACAATGCCGACAAGAAAGTGAAAATGTACGCCTGCAAGAACGCCACCAACAGCTCCAAGAGGCACAGCGCCGAGGCCGCGAGCACACTGACCGGCATCACGCCGTACCAGGCCCAATGGTGAGCGAACATCACCGTAAAGAGCAGGATCACCGCCAGCACCAAGTGCCCGGCAAACATGTTGGCCAACAGACGGATGGCCAGGATCATGTGCTTGATGAACAAGCTGAGGATCTCGATCGCCAGGATCATCGGCTTCAGGAAGATCCCGATCGCCAAAGGAAGCTCCATGTGCGGCGCCAGGCCCGTCCAGAACTTCACCGGGCCGAACTTGAGCATCCCCGCGCCGACCACCGTGCCGAAGGTCATCACCGCCAAGGTGGCCGTGACGGCCAAGGCCCCCGTCGGCGAGCCGGCCCAGGGCAATAACCCCAATAGATTGCAGAACAGGACGAAGAAGAAGGCATTCCACAGGTACGGCAGGAAGCGATCGGCGTCGTGGCGCCCGATGGCCGGCCGGGCCATCTCGTCGCGGATGAACACGAGGACCATTTCGAACATGTTCCAGAAGCGGCCCCGCGCCGGCCTTCCCCCGGCGACGTGCCGCGACAGGGGGACGAAAATGAGCAGCATGAGAAGGACCGCCACCAGTTCCAGGATCATGAACTTGGTGATCGGGAAGTGCCTGCCGAAGACCTGTGGGATCTCCCACTCCAATCCGAAGGGGAACTCGAAGACCCTGGCATCTTCGACGTGTGCGGCGGCCCTGGAGACGTCCACTTCCATGATTCAGGGCATTCCTTTCCCGGACCCCTTCGACGAGTGCGCCGGACCGGCGGCCGGCGGAAGCGAGAGGGCCGTTTCCACCGCCAGCGTCACCGGATAGAACGCCGCCAGACAATACAACAGGCCCGCCGCTGCCAAGGCCCCGTTTTGGAGATGGACCAAGAGCCCCGCTCCCAGCGGAATTCCCATCCGCATCGCCATGGCTACCAAGAGGCCCGGCAGACCCGCGAATGGTCCGCCGAGGAGTTCGACGGCGCCGAGCGCCGCGGCGGCGCCGGCCCAGCAGCAGGCAGCCGCTACGGCAGCCGCTGTCGGTCCCAAGGGTCCGAGGAGATGCCAAGCCACCGGCGCAACGACAGCCCAAGCCCCCAGGACCGCAGCCGCCAGCACAAGTTGCCGGCGCCAAACGGTCCAGCCCCGGATTGCAGCCAGCCGAGCCATCATCCGTCGTATCGCTCCACTACTCCACTACTTAGGGGGACGGGTTCCCGTCCTTGCCCCCTTTCTTGGTATCCCGATCCAGCGAGCCGGCGAACCGAAGCAAGCTCAGCATCCCGGAACAGAGGCCCGCGATCGCGCCGATTACCATGAAGACCAGCCCGGTCTTCAACCATTGGTCCGCAAAGTACCCCAGCACGACGGGTACCACCATCTCCAGCGAGATCGTCGTCACCTGGGAAGCCCGCGCCCAAGCCACGGAAACGGGTGAGCGGTCTGGAGGGAGGTTCGCCACGGACGGAACGTACCTGGCTACCTGAAAACCGAGTCAGTCTATCCGCCTCGTCCACGGCGGTCAACCGACTCCGATACTCATGGCACTCAATTGGGTATACTTCGCGGGAACCCCATGGGCAACCGCATGCGCCAGTGTGCAGAGGCTCTCCAACGGGGGCGCGGAGTACCACGCCATTCGGGGGAATCGCGGTACGCCGTAGTGCTTATTCAGGTAGGGCTTTTCGATTCTCGTTTTTCGCACTGGTTTGATGTTGCAAGTCTTGTTGCCCCAAACAGATATGGCGACTTTGTCGATTGGTGTGCAAACAGAACACGATGAACCGCTTATTGCGTCCAAGCGATAGGGTTACTATAATCAGTACCGACGGGGTTTCCCGCCCTGCCCAAGGTGTTGAGAGTGTGCCTGCCCACAACGGGGAACGCCGTAAGGCGGCTCTGGAGAGCCGCGCCAGGAGGGGCGCTATTTCCGGGTCAAGGACGACGCGCTGCCACTGACCGACCTGCTGCCGAATGCCGTCGGCCCCCGACGCATCCGGTCCCCCGGAGGTACGTGCCGTGATGAGCGTAGCACATTTGAAGACGCGCACCGTCAAAGACCTGGCCGCCATTGCCAAGCGGAGAGGCGTCGTGGGCTGGCACTCCATGCGGAAGGAAGAGTTGATCCGGGCCCTGGCAAGAATTGCCAAGGCGGGATCCGCGCTCGGATCCAAAAACGGATCCAAGAACGGGTCCAAGAAAGGCTCGAACGGCAAACATTCCGTCGCTGCCGCCCTGACGCGCCATCTCAAGAGCGGGCATGCGCCGGCCGCGAAGAAGGGCTCGAACGGCCGGGAGACCAACAAGCACGCTGCCAAGAAGCTCGGCAAGGCGGGCAACGGCCGTACGATCGCCTCCAAGCCGCGCTCGGCGCACGCCGAGCGGCGGCTGACTCAGATCCGGGCCAAGCTGGCCAAGTCCAAAGACCTTTCCCTGAACTTTTCGTGCGACGACGGCAATCCCGCCGCCAAGGACCGCCTGGTGGTGATGGTCCGGGATCCTTATTGGCTCCAAGCCTACTGGGAGTTGACGCGGCAGGGCGTGGAACGGGCCCGGGCCGCTCTCGGGCAGCACTGGCACGGGGCGCGGCCGATCCTGCGCCTCGTGGAAGTCGTCCGCGACGGAACCACCAGCAACGTGCGGAAAGTGGCTCGCGACATCGACATCCACGGCGGGGTGAACAACTGGTACGTCGACGTGGACAATCCGCCCAAAAGCTTCCAGCTCGAGCTCGGCTACGTGGCGGAGGACGGGAAGTTCGTCTGCTTGACCCGCAGCAACGTCGTCAGCACGCCGCCGGTCGGCACGTTGAAGCCGATGGACGGGAATTGGGCCGGGGTGGCCGAGGATTTCGACCGTGTCTACGCCCTCAGCGGCGGCTACTCCGAACAGGGGAATCATTCCGACTTAAGGGACTTTTTCGAGGAGCGCCTGCGGCGCCCGATGGGGCCGTCGATGACGACCCGCTTTGGAGTCGCGGCGGTGCGGCCGGGTTCGAACCGGCCGGACTTCGCCTTCCATCTGGACACCGAGCTGGTGGTCAACGGCGTCACCAGCCCCGATGCCCAGGTGACCCTCAGGGGAGAGCCGGTCCGCCTGCGGTCGGACGGCACTTTCTCGGTCCGCTTCAATTTGCCGGAGCGCCGCCAGGTCTTCCCGGTCGTGGCCAGCAGCGGCGACGGAGTGGAACAGCGGACGATCGTGCTGGCCGTGGAGCGGAACACCAAGGTGATGGAGCCGGTGCTCCGCGAGCCGGACGCCTGACGCCGCTTGTCGCCCCCGCAATCGCCTCCTTCTCGCCTCCGGCGCGGTGAGTTCGCCTTTTCGCGCCGCCCCGTTCGGGGTACACTTATTGTGGAGTGCGGCTTGGGCGGCGGGGCGCCGCCCGTGAACCGGCGGGTGGTTCGGCAATGTCGAAGGACATCACCAAGATCTTGGAAGGCTGGGAGTACGAGGCGGACGAGATCGTCGCCCGCATCGTCCCCGGGAACGACGGCCGCGACAAGGTCCAACTGCGGGTCGACATGGGGCTCATGCAGATGGAGGTCGACGGCCGCCCCGACGGCACGCGCCCCGAAGGATTCGAGTCGTGGCTGGACTGCTACGAAGAGAGGCAGCGGGTCCACGAGGCCACGCACCCGGATTCGATGCCTTTCCAACTGGAGGACGAGGATTGCTTCCGGCTGTGGCGCGAAAGCGTGCAGTACTATCACCGCTACTTGAGCTTCTGGCATCTGAGCATGTACGACCGTTGTGCCCGCGACACGGCGCGGAACCTGCGGCTGTTTGCCTTCGTTCGCCGGTATGGGCGGGGCGAGCGGAACAAGCTGCAGTTCGAC
Source organism: uncultured Planctomycetaceae bacterium (assembly GCA_964354135.1). GTDB lineage: Bacteria > Planctomycetota > Planctomycetia > Pirellulales > Thermoguttaceae > CAYGZA01. The sequence goes on along the minus strand of CAYGZA010000129.1, from coordinate 6,849 downwards.
CAGTGGCGCCCCTACGTGACCATGATGCACGCCCGGTCGGTTGCCAGCCCGATGGTGGAGAAAGGGCAGTTTCGCGAGGCCGTGCGGGCGATCGACGCCGGAATCGACGCGATCCGCGATTTTCTGGAGGAATACCCCCAGGGTCAGCGGGCCGACGAGTGCGCCGAGCTGAGCAACCTGGAGCGTTGGCGGGAGGAGGTCTGGCGTCAGATCGAGCAGGCCGGCCAGCCCGAGCCGGCCAGAGCCCTCCTCCGGCTGCGTCGCGAGCTCCAGGAGGCGGTCGCCGAGGAGCGGTTCGAAGAGGCGGCCCGGCTCCGCGACCAGATCCGCCGCCTTTCCGACTAGGGCATTCGCTGTGAGAATCCTCCGCGGCCTGGACAATCTGCCGGACGAATTCCGCTCGGGCGCCGTGGCAGTGGGCAATTTCGACGGCGTCCACCTGGGCCACGCGGAGATTGCGCGGCGGTTGGTGGCCGTGGCACGCCGGCTCGGCGGGCCGGCGGTGGTCTTCACGTTCGATCCGCATCCCGTTCAGGTTCTCCGGCCGGGAAACTCTCCGCCCCCGCTGACCCAAACCGATCGCAAGGCGCAACTGCTGGCCGAGCTGGGGGTCGACGCGGTGGTTGCGTATCCCACCAACGCCGCGCTGCTGGCCCTCGACCCGCGGCAGTTCTTCGACCGGATCGTCCGCCAGCGGCTCCGCGCCCGGGCCCTGGTCGAAGGGACCAACTTCTTTTTCGGCCGCGGCCGCTCGGGAAACGTCGAAGTCCTCAAGGAGTTCTGTGCGGAAACCGGCGTGATGTTGGAGCTCGTCGAGCCGGTCCCGCGGGACGGCCAGGCCATTTCGAGTTCCCGCATCCGCGACCTGTTGGGCCGGGGAGAAGTCGAGCCGGCGCGGCGGATGCTCACGCGGCCGTATCGTCTCCGCGGCACGGTGATTTACGGCGCCGGGCGCGGCGCGCAGTTGGGCTATCCCACGGCCAATCTGGCCGATGTCCGGACCCTGGTGCCCGGCGAGGGAATCTATGCCGGCCGCGCCCTGGCCGACGGATTCGCCTGGCCGGCGGCGATCAGCCTCGGTCCGAATCCCACGTTCGACGAGGGCGGGCTGAAGATCGAAGTCCACTTGATCGGCTACCAGGGCCTGCTCTACGATCGCCCGCTGGAGGTAGACTTTCTGGCCCGGCTCCGCGGCGTGGAACGCTTCGCGTCGGTGGAGGAACTGATTGCCCAAATGGATCGAGACGTGGCGGTCACGCGCAGGATTGTGGAGAATGATAGCTCTGAAGCCAGCTCAAGGTATGGGCCTCCGTGAGCCTCGTCCACGACGTGGACGATACGCGACACAACAGCTACGGGGAGTACTACGGTCAGCGACACCCGCTGACTGCCGGTGTGCGGAAAAGAGAATAGCCGCGGATATTAGGACTCCCTTTCGGGGGCCACACGGCGTGAAGCCGAATTTCGTCCTGCGGCTGATAGAAGTATAGCCTGTGTCCAACAAGAATCAATCCCTCACAATGGCCGAGAATGAGGAATTCGACAACCATGCCGGAAGATCAATCGGAAGAGTCATCGAGCGACGATCCCCGCGGTGTCACGGTGGATTGGGCGCGGTTTGTGGAGATCGTGCGACAGTATCGCCGTTTCGTGCTGACCACGCACGTCCGCCCGGATTGCGACGCCGTGGGGAGCGTGTTGGCCATGGCAGCCCTGCTCGACCGGCTTGGCAAGGAGGTGCGCATCGTCGCGGCCTTCGAGCTGCCGCCGCACCTGCGGTTCCTTGACCCGGACCGGAAGATCCAACGGCTCGGTCGCGACGCCTCCGTGAAGCAGACCGCGGATGCCGACGTGCTGATGATCTTGGACACCGCGGCCTGGGCCCAGTTGGGCGAAATGTCCGAAGTGATCCGCACCACCCCGGCGAAGAAGGTGGTGCTCGATCATCACCAGAGCGCCGATGACCTGGGGGCCGAAGTCTTCAAGGACGTTGCGGCCGAGGCGACGGGGCGCCTGGTGTTTCAGGCGGCCGAGCGTCTCGGCGTGGAGATCACTTCCCGGATTGCCACGCCCCTGTTTGCCGCCCTGGCCACCGACACCGGCTGGTTCCGCTTTGCCTCGATCTCGGGCGACACCTTCCGGCTGGCGGGCTGCTTGACCGACGCGGGCGCCCTCCCGCACCAAATGTACAAGGACCTTTACGAGAACGATTCCCTGGGCCGACTCCACTTGATCGGCCGCGCGCTGGCCCGGGCCGAGACCGAGTTGGACGGCCGGCTGATCCACACCCGGCTTTCGCTGGCGGATTTCAATGAAAACGGCGCCCTCCCATCCGACAGTGAAGACATCATCAATCTGACCATGGCCGTCGGCGGGACCGAGGCGGCGGTGATCCTCGTGGAGCAGCCTGGCGGAGGGTCCAAGGTCAGCTTCCGCAGCCGCACGGACCTGGATTGCAGCCGGGTGGCCGAGCAGTTCGGCGGCGGCGGGCACCGCAGCGCCGCCGGCGCCTTCCTGCCCGATCCCTTGCCGACCGCGCAGGCCAAGGTCCTTGACGCCGTGCGCAAGGCGATGCAATAATGCCCCGCGAGTCGTTTGCCCGTGCCCGCCGTCCCGCGGTTGAAACGGAGCGCTGCCGAAGCCCACGGGCTGCAACCCGTGGGCTTTGTCCAAGAGTCGTCGCGTAGAATAGAGGAAAACCCCCATGGCCCAACCGGTTTTGCCCGAGTCCGGCGTGCCGCCCTGCAAGGCCGGGAACCAGCCGCGGCGCGGCTTCCTGGCCCACTCGCTCGGCTTGCTGCCGGCCGCGGTTGCTCTGTTCACGCCGGTAGTGACCGGGATCGTGTCGTTCCTGAATCCGTGGCGGCAAAAGGGCCAGACCGGCCAGTCCGCCCGCCTGGCCACGCTGGACACGCTCCCCGAGGACGGAACGCCGGTGAAAGCCGCCGTCGTGATGGACCGCGTGGATGCCTGGAACCGCGTCCCCAATCAGCCGGTAGGGGCAGTGTTCTTGCGCCGCACCGGGCCGCAGCAGGTCGAGGCCCTGAACGTCGTCTGCCCCCACGCTGCGGGCTCGATCGAATACAAAGAGGAGCTGGATCCGGCCACGAGCCAGAAAACGAAGAAGTTCTTCTGCCCGTTGCACGGGGCGAGCTTCGATCTGTCGGGCAAACGGACCGACGCGGTTTCCGATAGCCCCCGCGACATGGATCAGCTCGCCGTGGACGTGGAGAAACTGGAAAAGCAAGACGAGGTCTGGGTCCAGTTTCAGAACTTCCAGACCGGCAAGACTGCCAAGGTCCCCCGAGCATGAGCACCGCCGATTCACAGCCAAGCTCGACGCGCCGCGGGAGGCTCCTCCGCTGGCTTCACGATCGCACCGGCCTGCCGGGCGCGCTCGGGTCGTGCCCGGTCCGCGCGGCGAGCGGCCGGCCGGGCTGGTGGAGCCTGTGGATCAGTGGGATCCTCGGCGCGCTGGTAATCCAGGTCTTTACGGGGTTCTTCCTGTGGACGTACTACAGCGCCAGCTCCCAGACCGCTTGGGAGAGCGTGTACTACATCCAGCACGAAGTCCTGGGCGGTTGGCTGCTCCGCGGCCTGCACTTCTGGACGGCCCAGGTGCTGGTGGCCCTGCTCGGCTTGTACGTGATCCAGATGATCGTCCGCGGGGCGTACCGGGCTCCGCGGGAGTTTGTCTTCTGGACCGCGTTGGTGCTGGCGCTCTTGGCCCTGGGGCTTTGCCTGACCGGCGACTTGCTCCGCTGGGACCAGAACGGATACGCGGCGACGAAGACCCGGGTTGATTTCCTCATGCTGTTGCCTTGGATCGGGGAGCCGCTTTGGCGTCTGGCCGTGGGCGGGCTCGACTTTGGGCACCTCACGCTGACGCGGTTTCTTGCCTTGCACGTGGCGTGCTTCGCCGGGTCATTCATCCTGTTCTTCCTGGCGCACCTCTGGGTTGCCCGCCGGGCCGTCTTGTCTTCCGAAGCCCCGGGCGAGGGGAAAGCGGCGGCTTCGGTCTGCTGTGCCTGTCCGAGTGCCCACGGCCTGGCCTGCCTGGGCCTCTTGATCGTGGTGCTCTTGCTCGTCTTCGCCGGCGCGTTTGCCGGCAGCCGGGCCGGGCAGCCGATGGGGGAGTACCTCGGCGCCGATTTGGGCGCTCCGGCCGACCGCGACCCTGGCAACCCTTACTCCGCAGCCCGGCCGGAATGGTCGTTTCGGGGGTTGTACGGTTTCTCCAATGCCTTCCCCGGTGCGTGGAAGATCCTGCCGATCTTCGTCTTCTCGACGATCTTCCTGGCGCTCGTGTTCTTGATGCCGGTCTTCGCGCATCGTCCCCTCGGGCACCAGCTCAATCTGCTGGTGCTAGCGGTGCTGGCCGCGGGGATGGGGTATTTCACCTATACCTCGTATGCCCACGACCGGGACAACACAGACTACCACAAGGACCTCGCCGCCGGAGAGGAAGAGGCCCATCGCGCCAAGGAGCTGATCCGCGGACTGAACGGAATCCCGCCGACCGGGGCCCTGAACCTCTTGCGGAGCGATCCCAAGACGCAAGGGCCAAAGCTCTGGAAACAGCAGTGCGCCGTGTGCCACGACTACACCGACCCGAGCGGGAAGGTGCTCGCCACCGAGAAGCCCTCCGCCCCCGATCTTGCCGGTTTCGCGAGCCGCCCGTGGATTGCCGGCTTTCTCGATCCCAAGCAGATCCAGGGCCCGAAGCACTTCGGCAACACCCGCTTTGCCGCGGGCGTCATGGTCCGCTACGTGCAGGGGCAATTCGCCAAGATCAGGGCGGATGATCGGGCGGCCGTCATCGCCGCCTTGTCGGCCGAGGCCCGGCTTGCCTCGCAGGCCGAGCAGGAGGTGCAGGACAAGCCCCTCATCGAGAAGGGCCGGAAACTCCTTGCCGACGCGAACCAGTGCGCCCGCTGCCACCGCTTCCACGATGCCGGAAAACCCGGCTACGCGCCCGATCTCACCGGCTACGGCTCCCGCGAGTGGATCCTCGGCGTGTTGGCCGACCCGACGCACTCGTCGTTCTACGGCTTGCGGAACGACCGCATGCCGACCTACGTGGAGGCACCTGCCCAGCCCGAGAAAAACCGTCTCCTTGCGGACCAGGTCGGGTTGGTGACCGACTGGCTCCGCGGCGAGTGGTACGAGCCCGGCGCGGCGGAAGCAGACCCGGAGAAGCCCGAGGACGCCAAGCCCCCCAAGGCGCCGGTCCTACTGGCCCTCGGCACGTGGGAGGCCCGGCGCGTCAAGCAGGAGGCGCCCCCTGCCGATAGGCCCGCCGCCCAAGCCCGGTTCTTGTTCAAGCAGGAACACTGCGCCCTGTGTCATCCTTTCACGGGAACGCCCCACGGCGACATCGTGCCCGAGCACCCTTCGGCGCCCGATCTGGGCGGTCATGCCAGCCGGCAGTGGTTCACCGGGCTGTTCGACCCGAAACAAGTCGACGGTCCCAAGTACTTCGGTCGGAGCGCGTTTAAGAAGGGCAAGATGGTGGAGTTCGTCAAGAACGAGGTCCGGGAATTCGATGCCGCCACCAGGAAGGATCTCGAAAAACTGATCGCTGCCTTGGCAGCGGAGGCACAGCGGGACGGCCAACCCGCGCCCCCGGCGGCCGTCAAGGAGGCTGTGTCGCTGGCCGACACTCTGGGCTGCACCGATTGCCACAAGTTCTACAACAAGGGAAAAGCCGGCTCGGCGCCCGACCTGACCGGCTACGGCTCACGGGAGTGGCTGACCGCCGTGATCGGCGACCCAGCCAGCCCCCGGTTCTACGGGAAGCGCAACGATGGAATGCCGTCGTACCGGATGTTCGGAGACGAGGAGGCCCGGAAGAACCTTCTCGGCAAACAGGAGATCGTGCATCTGGCCGACTGGCTCCGCGGCAAGTGACTGGCAAGATAGGCGAAGAGAGGGACATGGCGATAATGAGAAAGATGAGAGAGGAGGATTCCTGATTTCAACGGGTTCATTGAGCGCTTGCCCCCAGGCATCTACAACGCATAAGGTGCGGCGTCCCTGGCGAGGAATCCCTTCGATATCTTTCCCCCTCTTCCCCGTTTGCTTTTTTTGCACCCTTTTCCCCAGCCGCAAAGTCCACAAAATCTGTGTAGGCCGCAACCTCGCGTGCCGATCCATAACAGAACGGTATGGTGCGGAGACTGCCGACAAGACGCACCCGGGCCCCCCTCCCATGAAACCGGGGAACACCGTTCTCCCCGCTGCGGCAGCACGGTGACAGATCGCATGAAGGTTCCGCGACGGAAATCCCCGACCATAGCCCAGCAGGCCGCAACGGCGATTGTTGCGGAGGGCGCCGGTTTGATCCGCGAGCCGGGCCCGCCGCGTTCGCTTCCCCTGCGTTTCCCCCCTAGGTACGACACCTGGGAGATGGAAGACGATCTGGAGCACATCGGCCGGATACTGGCCCCGAGAGACGCCGGGGATTTGCAGCCTGCCAGTGTCCGCATCGATGCCGCGCACCCTGGGCCCGGCGGCAGCCACTTCAGGCCGAGCGAGAAACCCGCCCCCCGTTCCGCCGTCAAGGAGACGGCGGCGCCCGGGCTCCTCCATGTCTTGACTTGGCTCTCCACGCTCCTGGGCACGATGGGCGTCTCGTGCGGAGCGGTCCTTCTGGCCTGGGCCGCCTGGTCCGGACGGCAAGAGCTGTGGCGGCTCGGGGTTCCGATCGGTCTCGGGGGACTTGCGGTGCTGGCGGTCGGGTTGATCGACCAGCTCGATCACCTTGCCCAGCGCCGCGCCGCGTGATACGCGAAGCCCAGTAGGACCGGCGTCTCGCCTTAGTTTTACCCACGTCCGCCGCGATAGATT
>CAYGZA010000128.1:0-16552 GCA_964354135.1 uncultured Planctomycetaceae bacterium | reverse complement strand
AGTTTTTCGGCGGCAGTTCGGGCGGAGGCGGGGGCGGCGGCGGGCTCATCGGCGTCCTGGCGGGGGCAGCCTTGAGGGCCGCGGGGGGTGGGGTGGTCGGCTCCTTGCTCGGGCTGGGTAGCGAGGGCTCGGTCCGGGCCACCGGCTCGGTGTACATCACCCCCGACTCGCGGCTCAACGCCCTCATCGTCCGGGCCAATCCGGTGGACCTGGACATGATCGAGCAACTCCTGAAGGTCCTGGACCAGAAGGGAAGCCCCGAGGAGATCCTCGCGGAATCCAAGCCGCGGCCGATTCCGGTCTACAACACCCAGGCCCAAGAGATCGCCGAGGTGGTCAAGCAGGTCTACCAGGATCGGATGGTGGCTGCCGCGGGAGCGGGCGGCCAGCAGCGGCCGCCCACGCCGGAGGAATTCATCCAGATGCTTCGCGGCGGGCGAGGCGGCGGGGGCCGCCGCGGAAGCCGCAGCGAACAACAGACCAAGATGTCTGTGGCCGTCGATTACCGGACGAATTCCATCATCGTGGCTGCCCCGGAGGCGTTGTTCCAGGAGGTCCGGGATCTCGTCCAGATGCTCGACGAGGCGGCGATCGACTCGCACGAGACCTACGAGGTCATCAGGCTCCAGCGGACCAACTCCGAAGCGGTGCGGCAGGCCCTTTCCGGGATGATGGGCTCGTCCGTGCAGTTCGGAAGGTCGGGCGGCGGGCGGTCCGGCAGCTCTTCGTCCCAGGGGCCCCAGGGCATGCCCGGCGGGGCGCCCTTCATGCCCCCGTGGCTTCGCGGTGGAGGATTCGGTCAAGGGTTCGGTCAAGGGTTCGGTCAAGGATTCGGTCAAGGGTTCCAGCCTTCTCCCGGCGGCGGTCCCCCACAACAGATGTTTCCTGGGCGATTTGGAGGGGGCGGCTTCGGCGGGGGCGGCTTCGGTGGCGGCCAAGGCCAGACGCCTTCTCGCTTCGGACGCGGTGGTGGAGGGTTCCCGGGCGGGGGAGGTTCAGGACGATCCGGCGGGGGAGGCCAAGGCTCAGGCCGGCGCGGCGGCGGAGGATAAACCACGGCCAACGCGCCGCCGTCTCTTGTATCGAGTCGCCGCGAAACTGCGAAACGACGAAAGCACGAAAGGCGGGCGTAGAACGCTTCTCGCATCAGCCCGCAGCCGGTTTACCTTCTGTTTGTCCTTTCGACTCTTCGTGTCTTCATGGTTCTCCTCTTGATGGCCGCAGGCTACCGCCCGATATCCGTGCTACAATCGTGCGAGTCCGAGTGACTTGCGGCTGAACCTGCGACCTACGCTGTTTCGGAGTCCGTCTATGCACGCAGAGATCATCTCCATCGGCGACGAAATCACCAGCGGCCAGATTCTCGACACCAACAGCCAGTGGCTCAGCCTCCGCCTCGAAGAGCTGGGCATCAAGGTCCGCTTCCACACGGCGGTCGGCGACGCCGTGGAAGCGATGGTCCCGGTCTTCCAGCACGCCTACGGTCGGGCCGACGTGATCGTCACCACCGGCGGCCTCGGTCCTACGCCCGCCGATATGACCCGCGAGGGACTGGCCCGGTCGGTCGGGCGGAAGCTCGTTTTGGATCCCAAGGCCCTGGAGCAAATCCGGCAGCTTTTCGCCCGCCGCAAGCGGGAGATGCCCAAGCGGAACGAAGTCCAGGCCCTTTTCCCCGAAGGGAGCCGGCTGGTCCCCAATCCCAACGGCATGGCGCCCGGCGTCGATATGCAGGTCCCGCGCGAGGGAAGGCCGCCGGCCCGGCTCTTCGCCCTTCCCGGCGTGCCCGCCGAAATGAAGGAGATGTTTCTCCAGACCGTTTCCCGCGAGCTCCGCCCAGTCGGGGCCGGGCAACGGACGATCCGCCACCGGCAAGTCAAGTGCTTCGGCGCCGGTGAGAGCCAGATCGTGGCCATGCTCCCCGGGCTGATCCACGCGAGCGACGACCCGCACGTCGGGATCACCGCCCAGCAGGCCACCATCGTCCTGCGGATGTCGGCCTCGGGGGCCACCGACGAGGCCTGCCACGCGGCGATGGAGCCGATCGTGGCTACGATCCGCCGGCAGCTCGGCAAGCTGGTCTTCGGCGAGGGCGAGGATGAACTCCAAGACGCGGTCGTTCGCCTGTTGCGCCAGAAGAGCAAGACGCTCGCAAGCGCCGAGTGGGGAACCGCGGGTCTGGTGGCCGATTGGCTCGGCAGCGTGGCCGAGAGCCAGGGATTCTACCTCGGCGGCGTGGTGCTTTCCGCCGAACATTCCGCCCATTGCGCGCTAGGTCTGCCGGCCGGTGAGGCGGTCGGCACTTCCGAAGCCGAGCGCCGCTTCGTCACGGCGATGGCCGGCGCGTGCCGCGAGCGTTTCCAGAGCGACTTGGCGCTGGCGATCGGACCTTTCCCAAAGCTCGATCCGAACGCTGCGGAGCCGAAGCCCGTAGTCTTCGGGCTGGCCACGGCCGGCGGCGTTTCGGTCAAGTCGATCCCCTTCGCCGCCCACCCGGCCCTGCTGAAGGTCCTTTTCGCTAAGAACGCCCTCGATATGGTGCGGCTCGCGCTGCTCGAGTAGGAGCCAGGGTTCGGGGAGCAGGACGACCTCGTGCCGACGCTCCGCGTGGGAACAAGGGACACTCCCGCCGTCTGTCACGGTCTGCCGAAGCCCCGACGTTGTAGCCGCTTGTTGGCGCAGCCGGGAGGGCGAGGCTCCTGCCGAGCCGGGCAGAACACGCCCGTTTGGCGGCCTGAAGTGTGGCTCGGCAGGAGCCTCGCCCTCCCGATCGCTACTGCTTCCGCCGCAGCGTGAAGCCGGTGAAGTGGAAGCCGGTTTCGTCGTCGAGCATGTAGGAGCCGCCGGGGGCGAGATACCGCGCCAGCACCGAAAACGGCGGCAGAGGATTGGCCTCCAAGGCGGAGTGGATCGACTTGAAGAAGCCGTTTCGCTCGGCCTGCCGGGCCAGGCCTTGCCGCGTGCCCTCGGCCGTGATCAGCTCGTAGAGGAACCGCATCGCCTCTTCGGGACGCTGGAAGATCAGCATCGCCGGCTTGGCGCGGCCCGTCTGCCGGCTGATCTTGCCGGCCACGAGCTTGAAGTCGATGGCCTTGCCCAGCGACTCCTCCGGGTTTTCGGCCGTCGCGAGGGCCTTCTCGTAGAGGCTCATCCGATCGGTGAAGATCAGGTAGCCGTCGAAGATGCCGAAGCAGGGCCGCGGCTGGGGCGGACCTTCGCGCGGCTCGTCCGAGCCGGGGGGCGAGATCTGATAATACTGCTTGCCGCCCGAGCCCCGCTTGGTGAGGAACTTCTCATTCTTCTGGAAGACCTTTTCCAGAGCCTTAGCGACGGCCTCCGTATCCTTGAGCCGGGCGGCCAAGAGGGTCCCCTGGCTGAACGGCGTCGCCGGCCGCTCGATCCACGCGAAGTACGTCATGCGGCCTTCCAGCGACGGCAGGAGGTCTTTGGCCGGATCGATCCCCGACTGCTCGGCGAACCTCTCCATGTCCCGGGCCAGCGCCCCCTCGCCGCGGAAGCTGTCGACGACCTTCGTAAGGCTTTTGTACGTCCTTTCCATGCGCCAGTGGAACGTGGCGTAGGTGACCACGTCGGCGGGCACCCAAGGCTCGGGATCCGTGTCTCCGGGCTCCAGGGCGATCATCTCCAGGATCCCGCTCCGCGGATTGTCGATAAGGACGTGGGTGTGGCCGATGGAATCGAACTGGCCGGCGTCGAGCGTGTAACTGCCGCCCACCGCCATCAGCCCGTCGAGCCCCAGCGACGGGAGCACGGCCAGAGCGACCTGCACGCCGGCGTTCCCCTGCCCTACGGCCCGCAGGATGGCGATCGGGTCCACGAACCAGATCACTTGCGGCTCTTCCCCCGCAACGCCGCGGCAGCGGCGCATGATGGCGGCGAACTTCGGGTTGCCGGCGAGCGTGGATTTCTCCGAGCCGCCCCAGGCCGCCGCGATCTGCTTGCCGACTTCCACGCTGCTGGCCGCGACGATCGTGCCGTCCTTGTCGAACAAGACCGCCTTGCGGTTCTGCGGGCCGACTTCGTGGTAAACGCTCAGCGTGATTCCGGAAACGGTCTCCTCGGACCGCTTGGCGCCGGAGCGCTCCAGGGCGTCGGTCCCTCGCTTCAGCAGGGCCCGGGCGTTGGCGATCTCGTTTCCCGTGTCGAGGAGGAGAACGACGGCCGGCGGCTCGTCCTCTTTAGCCACGAGGGCAAACGTCAGCTCTCCCTGCGGGATGGCCAAAATCTCCGTCAGCGACAGCCCGATCTGGTCCTTGAACTGCGACACCAGGTCCGCCAGAGAGCCGTAGAGGTGTTTCACGAGCGGCTGTAGCTTCGGGTCCTTGCTCATGCGGCCCATCGCGGTGTTTTGAAACCGCCGGGCCAGGTCGCGGGCGTCGGTCACCGAGATGACCGCAAGCGTCTTTTCGGGCAGGAGCTTACTGGCGGGCGGCCGGGCAGCCCATGCGGCGGAACACCCCAGCATCGCCAGGAACAACGCGGCCGAGACGGCCCGGCGCCAAGAGACGAGATCGCGGTTGCCAAGGGAGAACATGGAGAGGCTCCTCAGGGAGGTACGGATACTCACAACGCAGACGCCCCGCAGCCACACGGACTTCCGAATTCTTGGCGACTTCGGAAATCTGCGGAGTGCGCGGGGATTTTCATCGTAGTGTCAAGGACATCGTTAGCTTGGAGGATAACATCCTGCGGCGGCCACGGCCAGCCCGGCTACCACCCGATTGGCCGATGTCACCCCGCCCAACCGCTAGAATCGGGCCGTTTTCGCCCGCTTGCGCGGCTGCACGCGTCGATTTCCCGGTGAAAAACCCTGCTCCCCGATTACACTGGGAGTCAAGGATCCTATCTCCTCAATCTCTTCTTTCGCCAGTCGCGTGACCGTCAGACGGCCGTTCCCCGAAAGTAGTTGCACCCCCAAACAGGGTCATATCGGGGACGGCGGCCTTTCTCTTAGAATGAACCTTTAAGGGCATCCCGAACAGAAGAAGTGGACCATGGTCAAGCATCGTTTTGGCACGGGAATCCTACGCGCACGACGCAAGCAACGTCCCCGCCCTTTCCGAGAGGCTTACCGGCGCATCCGGGTTGAAGCCCTCGAACCTCGCTATCTCCTGGCAGTACCGACCCTGACCATGCCGAGCGAGGTCACCCTCCTGGCCGGCGCCCCGTTGAACGTCGCGCTGAACGGGTCCGACGCCGACAGCGATTTCCTGTTCTTCACGGCCACCAGCGGCAATCCGCAGCTTGCCGCTTCCGTGCTGGACCCGCTCGGCAATCGCAGCTTGCGGATTCACGTCGATTCCGACGGGAACAACATCCACGGCGACATGGTTTTCCGGTTGTTTGAGGAGCTTGCGCCACAGACCACGTCGCGGATCATCGACCTGGTCAACTTCGGCGTCGACAACCAGGGCCCGTTCTACGACGGCCTGACGTTCCACCGCGTGATCCAGGACTTCATGATCCAAGGCGGCGACCCGAGCGGCAACGGCACCGGCGGCACCGGCGTGACCTTCGACGACGAGTTCACCCCCGAGCTGCAGTTCACCAGCCCGGGCATCCTGGCCATGGCCAAGAGCAACGACGACACGAACGACTCGCAGTTCTTCATCACCTCCGGCCCGACCCGCTGGCTCGACTTCAACCACTCGATCTTCGGTTTCCTGACCGAGGGAGACGACATCCGCGAGGCGATCGAGTCGGTCCCCAAGGACTCGAGCGACAAGCCGACCAGTCCCGTGGTCATGAGCTATGTCGAGACTTTCGTCGATACGAAAAACAGCGTGCTGCACTTGTCGGCCCCCCCGGGGACCACCGGCGACGTCGACGTGACGGTGAGCGTCTGGGACGCCGACCCGGACAACGAGCCCGTGACCCGCACCCTCCACGTCCACATTCTGCCCGACACCAACGACAACAGCCCCTTCCTCCAGCCGATCGCCCCCATCGAAACGACGGCCAACACCGTCAAGAGCGATATCCAACTCCCTGCAATCGACGTCGAGCAGGACCCGATCTACTACGACGGCGGCGTCTATCCGGACAACGCGAACCTCGTCCTCACCATGCACAGCACCGGGCAGGCGACGCTGGAGGCCAAAAACGGCTGGGCAGGCGTGGGGAGCGTCATCATGGCCGTCCGCGCCCCCGACGGCTCCGACTGGGACACCCAAGCGGTTCCCGTCTACGTCAATCCGGCGAAGCCCGCCGTGACGCTTCAGGCCAGCTCCGACACCGGGCCGAGCAGCACCGACGGCATCACCAGCCTGAACAACACGCCCGGCAAGACCCTGCGATTCCTCGTCTCCGGCGTCGTCAGCGACGCCATCGTGACCCTTCACCACGGCGACACGGTGATCGCCTACGGGCTTGCCACCGGCGACTCGATCATCCTGGAAACCACCGGCGACGAGCCATTGGACGAAGGGGCCAACGCCATCACCGCCCGGCAGGTGCTCTATGGCGAGGATGTGGACGTCGGCAACTTCCAAACGATAGTGGAGCTGGAGAGCGATCTGTCGACGCCGCTCTCGGTCACCGTGGACACCACCGCGCCGCAAATCACCTCCACCGCGCCCCTGAGCGCGCCGGAAGGCCAGCTCTACACCTACAACGTCGAATCCAGCGAGGAGGCCACGGGCGCCACCTACCGCCTCATGACCTCTCCGGCGGGAATGCAGGTCAATCTGCAAACCGGGGTCGTCACCTGGACCCCGCCGATCGGCGCCGGCCCCAACGTGCCGGTCACAGTCCGCGTCACCGATCCGGCCGGCAACACCGCCGACCAATTGTTCACGCTGGAAGTGCAGCGCGTGAACAATCCGCCGGCTGCCCTGCCGCAAAACGTCACCACCTCGCAGGACGCGGCCAAAGTGATCTCCCTTACCGGCGACGACGCCAACCCCGGCGTCACCCAACAGTTGACCTTCGCGCTGGTCGGCGGCCAGGGCCCGACGCACGGGACCCTCAGCGGCTTGGATCCCGCCGCCGGCACGGTGACCTACACGCCGGAGCCGGGCTACGTCGGCACCGACAGCTTCGCCTTTACCGTGACCGACGACGGCACCGCCGGAATACCCGCCAATCTCACCAGTGCCCCAGCCACGGTGTCGATCCGCGTCGTCTCCGTGAACCATCCGCCGACGGCCAACGCACAGAACGTCACCATCGACGAAGACACGCCGGCCCCCATGACGCTCACGGGCGACGACGGCGACCCGGCGTTCCAGCAAACCGTCACCTTCCTCATCGTCCAGCAGCCCGCTCATGGGACCCTCATCGGGTTTAGCGCCCAGACGGGAGCCGTGGTCTATACGCCGGCAGCCAACTACAACGGCCCCGACAGCTTCACCTTCCGCACCATCGACGACGACATGGCGGGCGAGCCCGCCTTCTTGTCCAGCACTCCGGCCGAAGTCTCCATCACCGTCAACGCCGTGAACGACCGCCCGGTGGCCAGCGCCCAAAGCCCCTCGGTGTTGCAGAACGGCAGTGTGGCCATCGCGCTGGCCGGCAGCGACGGCGATCCGGAGCTGGAGCAGCCGGTGGTCTTCGCCCTTGCCGGCGGCCCGAGCCACGGGACCCTCAGCCCGCTGAACGGCACGACCGGCGCAGTGACGTACACGCCGTTGGCCGACTACAGCGGTCCGGACAGCTTCACCTTCGTCGTCACCGAGGTGGATACGAACTGGGCCAGCACCGCAGCCACCGTGAGCCTCACCGTGCTGGCGGTCAATGAGCAGCCGGTCGCCAACCCGCAGACCGTCTCCGCCGCGGAAGACACGCCGCTTCAGCTCGCGCTCAGCGGCGACGACCGCGACCCGGAGGTCACTCAGGTGCTGCGGTTTGCCGTCGCCGTTGGCCCGCAGCACGGTACGCTGGTCGGCCTCGACGCCGCCACCGGTGCGGTTCGCTACGTGCCGGCCGCCGACTACAACGGCAGCGACAGCTTCACCTTCACCGTGACCGACGACGCCACGGCCGGCACACCGGCAAACCTGACCAGCCAGCCGGCGACCGTGTCGATCACGATCACCCCGGTCGACGACGCCCCGCGGTTCGTCCCGGTCAGTCCGCAGCTCGTGCTCCAGACCGAGCAGTTGCGCACCGTGGCAAGCGCCCGGGACCCGGACGTCCCGGCAAATACCATCCGCTACAGCCTCGACCCCGGGGCCCCGCAGGGAGTCGCCCTCGACGCGGCCACCGGGCAAATCACTTGGCGCGTGCCGGAGAGCTTCCCGGCGGGAACCGTGTTCCTGAGCGTCCGCGCCACGGAGGTCACCCCACAAGCCCAAGACGGCCTCAGCACGGCGCTGGCCGTCCGGGTGACCGTCGGTGATTTCGGGCTCTTGTTCGCCCAGGCCGCCATGTCCGGTCTCGGCGGATCGGCAGGGAGCCCCGGCACGCCGTTTCTGCCTAGCATCCTCTCGGAGATCGGGCCGCGGGGCATGGACCCCGAGCTATTGGCCCAACTCGCGGCAAACGCCAGTTTCCAGCCGGCGGCAATCCCGTTCCTCGCGCCCCTCAGGCCGCCGGGTGACTTCGGTCCGACGGACCTGCTGACCACCCAGCTCCTGTTCACCTATCGGTTCGGAAAACACACCCATTACGGCAGCAGCCCCGTCGCTGGAGAGACCACGCCCGGCAAGCCCGGCCAACCCAAACCCGCCGATACGAATCCCCCGAAGGGTTCGGGCGATGGCGGCCCGCAGAACCCGGGCGGCGAGAACACGGGCAGCTCCCAAGACAAGGGAAGAACCAGCGACAAGTCCCCGCTTCCGACGACCCAGGCCGGGCTTGCCGACCCGGAGCATCAGGCCGGGCCCACCGCGTCCGAGCTGACCGACGCCGCCCTGGACGAGCTCGTGGGCACCGGTGCCCTCGCCGACGCCGCCGATGAAGCCGACTTGCAGCTCTGAGCCTGCTCGGGAGGGCGAAGCTCCTGGTGATCTCGCCACCGGTGGGCGCTGCTCAAATCCCCCTAATTAGGGTACTTTGTCACCCCGTCTCAAAGGTTGGTTTCTGCCGCAGTCGCTCGGCGGGCTCTCAAACCTCCTAGCCAACCTCTTGAGCCGTCTTGGCGGCCATTGCACTTGACCCAATTTGCCAGGGCAGATATCTTTCGCCGTCGCTTGGGGGCCGTGGGATCCCTTTGTCTCTGGTACTGGCGACTGACCACCAAGCCTATAGCCGGCGTCAGCATGGCAACTTTCTTGCTTCTTACGTACTTGCTCCTGAGCGGTCTGGCGGTCGTGCAGGCGGTGTTGGTCGCCGTGCAAACGTGGGAGCACCGCCGTTTTGCGCGGAGCCGGCTAAGCAGGCTCGATCAACGGCGGCCGACGGGCCGGGCCGTCGTTATCGCTCCCTGCCGAGGCTGGGACGTGGGTCTGGAGGAGAACCTTCGCTCTTTGTTCCGGCAGGACTACGACGAGTACGAGCTTCGCTTCGTCGTGGAGAGCACCGAAGACCCGGTTTTCGCCGTGATCCGCCGATTGATCGCGGCCCACCCGACGGTCGACGCCCAAGTGATCGTGGCCGGGCCGGCGGAACGGAGCGGCCAGAAGGTCCACAACCTGCGCGTGGCAACAGCCGATCTTCCGGCAGAGGTGCGCTACTTGGCGTTTGTCGATTCGGACGCCCGCTTGCGTCGCCAATGGTTGCGGGCTTTGGTGGACCGGCTGGACCACCCCGAGGCCGGCGCCGCCACCGGCTATCGGTGGTTCGTGCCGGGGCGGCCGTCGCTGGCCAACCACCTGCTCTCTAGCGTCAATTCGTTTGTGGCCGTCCTATTCGGTTCCCACTCGCCGACCGTCGTGTGGGGCGGCTCGTGGGCGATCCGGCGGGAGATGTTTGAGGCCCTCGGCTTGCGCGAGGCGTGGGAGGGGACCGTCAGCGACGACCTGGTCGTGGCGAGGCTCTTGCGCCGGGCAAGGCTCCGCGTGCTTTTCGAGCCGGCGTGCATGGTCGTCTCGCCGCTGGAAACCAGCCTCTCCGAAATGTTCTGGTTCGTCCGCCGGCAGTATCTCATGGGACGCTTTTATCTGCCCGGCTGGTGGGCCTTGGCGCTAGTGCTGACGACGCTGGCCGGCTTGCCGCTTCTGGGAAGTCTGGGCATGCTCGGCTGGTGCCTCGCCACGGGAAGCCGCTGGGCATGGCTTCCCGCGGGCGTTTGTGCCGCGCTCTACGGGCTGAACGTGGTCGCCGGGTGGTTTCGCCAGGACTTGGTGCGGGTGTATTTCCCCCACCTTCGCGGCCCGCTCCGCAGGGCACGCCGCTTTGAGGTCTGGATGGGACCGCTCGTTACTTTGGTCAACTGGATCGAATTGCTCGGCTCCGTATTCGGCCGGCAGGTCACTTGGCGGAGCATTCGTTATCGGTTGCACCGGGACGGCCAAGTTGCTTCCATCGAGCGTCTGGACGCCGCGCCCGTCCTCCATCTGGCCGAGTCGCCGGAAAGCCATCCCTCGGGCGAAACGGCCGAGCCTGCCGTCGGCAGTCTCCCTTCGGACTGGGCCAAGGCCGCGTGAAGAGGCGGCTTCTGCGGGAGCCGTCA
The DNA here is from genome assembly GCA_964354135.1 of uncultured Planctomycetaceae bacterium. GTDB lineage: Bacteria > Planctomycetota > Planctomycetia > Pirellulales > Thermoguttaceae > CAYGZA01. The sequence continues at coordinate 5,982 of CAYGZA010000128.1, read as the reverse complement.
AGCCTCACGCCGGCAGGCGCAGTTTGGGGCAGCCGAGGGGACCCGTCCCCCCACCCCTCCGAGCCGGGCCCTCGGATCGCTGCGGGCAAGGTTTGGCGACGTTGTCCATCGGCAACAGGTTTCCCGCACGCAACACCCTCGACCGGCTCGATCTCCGTTCTCGTCGGGTGCCGGACCACGAGTTTGCCCGATCCCCGGATTCGACGTAGAGTTTTGCTGGATGCTTTGGTCCCGCGCGGGCTTTGACGGGCCTCAAGGACATGTCGACTGCCCGGATGATCGCTTTCGGCAGGCTGGCCGGGGGCCGATCGACCCGGGTCCAAGGTTTCCGGCGGCCCCGATCGGTCGCCGGGCAAAACGTGTTTCTCAATCCTCGCAACGGCGGTGTCTAACGCTGTGTCGCTCGCTGCATTTCCATCTGTCGCCTCGTGGAACGGCGTCTGCGCCTCCCTGGCCGAGATTGTGGCCGGCCAGGAGGAGCTTGGGCGTTTCCTCGGCGACGTCTTTGCCCAGATGGAGAGGTTCCTCGGCGAGGTGGTGCGGCGCAAAGGGGCCCTGGAAGCCGACGGCCGGAAGGCGGAAGAGGCCCTCCAGCAGCGGATCGCCGCCTTGGAGCGCCAGCGGGCAGAGCTGCGGGCCGAGCGGGAAGCGGCCGTGCAGGACGCCGCGGGGCAAGCCACCCAGGCCGCCGACCGCCCTCCCGTCCGCGACGAATTCGTCGCGCAGCTTGTCTCGGAACTCGAGCAGCAGCGAGCCACCCTCCAGGGTGTTGTGGCCAACGCCGAGGCCCGATCGGCCGAGTGGGCCCAAGCCAAGAACGAATTGACCCAAGCCCGCGAAGCCCTCCTGGGCTTGGCGGAACGCTGGACCAAGGTTGAGTCCGGGGCCGCGGCCGCGGAACCGAGCCAACGCTTCGCGGAAGAGCTCCACCGCATGGAACAAGAGCGGGCGGCGATCGAGCAGGAGCGCGCGGTGTTGGAGCGGGAACTCGAGGCGGTCCGCAGCCGCGCCGCCGAGTTGTCGGAGATGCTTGCCGGGCACCAGCGGCAGATGGCCGAAGAGCGGTCCCAGTGGAGCGACGAATTGAAACGGATGCGCCGCCTGCTGGAAGTCATGTCGCAGCGGCAGAGCGCGCAGCAAACGGCGGCGGAATACCGCCTGGCGGAGCCCGTTGCCGCGGCGCCCGCCGCGGCAGCGCCTGCCGCGAGCGGCGATCCGGTGCTCGGTTCCGTGTTGGCCCAGTTCGAGATCCTACAGCGGGATCTCGCCCGGAGGAGAAAGGTCGCAGCGGTGGCCGGCTGAACGGTGTGGCAGCCCCACTTGAAACACATCGGTCCGTGTAATCGAGAAGCGGTATGCAAGTCAACACACGCAACGCGGTCCTTGCGGCGACGGCACTGGTCGCACTGGCCAACATCGTGCTCGGATGCGTTCTCCCGCAGCCGCTGTTGGGCGCCGGCGGGGCCTTGGGGCTGGTCTACGTGTTCGCTCGGATGAAAGGAAGCGGGCGGCGGAAGCGATGGCGCGGGGCCCCTGCAAACCCGGCTGCGAGCGTCGATGTCCTGAGCTCGGTCCCGGCCGGCCGGCCCGTCGCCGTCGATCCCAGCGACACGGCCACGCTGGTGGAAACCATGTTGGCCCAGGGGCGGTCCGCGCTCCTATTGCGTCCGCAGATCGCGGGAAACCTGAACGAAGAGCAATTCCGCCGGGCCCTGGAGGCCCTGGCTGAGGAAATGGCCCTGGTTCCCGAAGGCGAGGTGGTCTTGGGCCAGATCGACGAGGCCGACGACTACGGCCGGCTCGATGCCGAGGAGATTGCAGCGTGCCAAGGCCGGGTGGTCCGGGTGGAGCCCTTCTTTCTGGACCGCTATCCGGTCACCAACCGGCAGTTCTGCGAGTTTGTGGCGGCCGGCGGGTATCAGCAGGCATCGCTATGGGATCCGGCGATCCTGCCGGCGGTGCTCGACTTCGTCGATCGGACGGGTTTTCCCGGCCCACGCTTCTGGAAAGGCGGCTGCTACGAAGCCGATAAGGCCGACCACCCGGTGGTCGGCGTGAGCTGGCATGAGGCCGCCGCCTTTGCCCGATGGGTGGGGAAGCGGCTGTCCACCGACGCCGAATGGGTCAAGGCCGGCAGTTGGCCGGTCTCTGTCTCTCCCACGAGCCGGGTGCAGCGCCGCTATCCCTGGGGCAACACGATGGACCGCGCCCGGGCCAACCTCTGGGGCTCCGGGATGAAGGGCACCGTCCCGGTGACCGACTATCCGGACGGCATCAGCGTGGGCGGCGTGTATCAACTAATCGGCAACGTTTGGGAATGGATGCGGGGCAATTTCGCTCCGGGCGATACCGCGGACGAGCAGTGGGTCTTCGAGACGCCGATGAAGAGCATCCGCGGCGGGGCATTCGACACGTATTTCGACTCCCAGGCGACCTGCCAGTTCCAGAGCGGCGACGAGGCAACCGCCCGAAAACACAACATCGGCTTCCGCTGCGCGGTGGGGGTGTGCGATCTCGCCCTGAGCCGCTCCCACGAAAACGCTTCGGCGACCGCCGAACAAGAGACTCGCACCGAGCAGGAGGTGCCGGCATGACGCGGGATATGATCGTTCCGCTGGAATCCTACCGGCTCGCGCGGTACATCGTACCGATTCCCTGTTACATCTGCGAAGAGGCGAACACCTTCGACGCCGAGTTCTGCCGCCACTGCGCGGCCCCGATGGCCCTGGCCCATCAGGCGGCCAGCCAGAAGGCCCAGCCCCAGATGATCGCGGCGATGGGGGCCAGCGCCGTGGGCAAAACCGTCTACCTGGGGATGCTGATGGACATGCTCTCCCGGCAGCCGGACCCGATGCAGCTCTTGGCCCGCGGGGCGTTCTCCATCACCCTCCAGCAGACGACCATGGCCTCGCTGGCCCGCGGCGAGTTCCCCAGGAAAACCCCCAATGAGCCCGACCGCTGGAACTGGGTCCACTGCCAGATCCGCAACCCGAAGCAGCCGCCCCCGATGGAGTTGATCGTGCCCGACATGGCGGGCGAGGCCGTCCTTGAAGAAGTCAACCACCCGCACAGCTTCCACATCATCGGCTCCTATCTCAAGAAGTGCATGGGCGCGCTGTTGCTGGTCGACGTGATCAAGCTGGCGGAAGGGGCGCAGGAGCAGGAGTACCTGGCCATGAAGCTGGCCAGCTACCTGGCGGAGCTGAGCGACGACCCGCAGCCGGGGTGGTCGCGGCGCCCGGTGGCGGTCGTCCTGACCAAAGCGGATCAATGCTCGGAGTGCGTGGCCGATCCCGCCGGGTTCGCCCAGGCGCACGCCAGCCGGCTGTGGCGGCTGTGCCGGGAGCGATTCCACGTTTTCCGGCTCTTCGCGGCCGGCGTGGCCGGGGCCTGCGCCTGGCGGGAGACCCGTGCCGACGGCCGGCTCCGGGTCCCGCTGCGGATTGAGCCGTTCGGGATCGTCGAGCCCTTCCAGTGGCTGCTGGAGAAGCTGGACAAACGGCGATTCAGCCGCAGGTGAGCTGGACGGGGTTTCACGATCACGGGAGGGCGAGGCGCCCGCCGCGCCGGGCAAGAAACGCGAGCTTGACATCCCCAGGGGTGGCCCGGCAGGAGCCTCACCCTCCCTTAGTCACGCAACGTCATCGGGTCTCCTCCCCGCAGCGAGTTCTCTTCTCCCAAGGCCGCCGGAACAAACGCCCCATGGACCAGATCGAGCAAGTCATCTTCACGTCGGCCGAGACGGACCGCGCCAGCGGGTATCACGTGGTGGCGTCCAGTCCCGCCGCGTGCGACGCCGACCTGCGGGAGTTGGCCGCGTGGGGGCCTTCGCACGACGCGCTTTTGGAGCCGGCCCCGCACGTGCAGAGCTTGAACTTCCATCCGCTTCCCAGCGGGGCCTATTGCGTGGGCCGCACCACGCCCGCCGGCCGGGAATACAGCGATCGCGGCGGCTGGCGGCTCTACACCCAGTGCCTCATTGTGCCGCCGTCCGTCTTGGCCCGATTCGCGAATAACCCGTTCGCCTTGCTCCAGGCGGTGGTCGCCAACGGAGCCCTGCGTGTGTGCGAGAAGATCCCCAGCCGCCTCGAGCCGCTCTTGGTGCCGGGGCGCGCCGCGGTGGTGGACACCGAGCTATTGGCCCGGCTCGCCGGCAACCCGGGCCCCGAATGGATGGCCACCGTGGTCCAGGCCGCGATAGACTCGGTGACCATCGCCATTGCCGGCGGTCTGCCGTCCGAACACGTGATCGCCGGCCTGATCAACTGCCTGCCGCCGCCATGCCGCACGGAGTTTTCGTTTTCGACGGGCCTGAGGTTCTCTTCGCGGCGGCCGTTCCGCGTGGTGGCCCTCTGCGGAGACCACAACGAGCAGCGGCGGATCGAGCGTCTCTACAACCTGGCGGTGCTCGATCTCTCCGGCCGGCCCCCGGCGGAATTCGCGCCGATCGAAAGCTGGCCCCGGTTCATTCATCGTGTGCTCAGGTCGGGCCGGCTCACCTTCTTGGCCTCCCGCCTGGCCAGGAACCGTCACGAGCTTTCCTCTGAGGACTTGCAGGTCTTCGGCCTGGAGATGCTGGAGCAACTGGAGGCCACCAATATCGAGAGCGACGCCGCGGAGACTGCGGCCGCGCAGGAATCGCCCTCCGGTGACCTCGCGGCGGCCGCAGAAGCGGACGACTGCCAGGCGCGTCCCGCCAACCCCGGTCCGCGCTCGGAGCCGCGCGCCAAACCGCTAGCGCCGCCCGCAAGAGTGCGGCGGCTGTCGGCAGCCCACGGCCCGCGGCCAAGCGGTGGATCCTCACTCCCGGCCCCCGAACGCGCACCGCGTCCGCCGTCGCAACAGCTTGCCCCCGGAAACCCCGAAGTCATGGAGAAGCTGCGGCACTTGGATGAGTTGGTCCATGCCGCGGTCGGCGGAGACGAGGAAACCGTTGCCCAACTTAGACGGCTCTGGCCCGGACTCCGCGAGGAATTGGACGAGCCGGCGCTCTCCGAGTCACGCGAGCAGTATCTCTCCTACGCCCTGGCGCTTTGGGCGGCAAGCGCTCGCCCCGACGGCAGCCGCAACGCGGACTGCGCCGCCCAACTTCTCGACGTGCTTTGCATCCTTTTCGAGTAGGCCGGGAAAGCCCGCGCGGCCGGTCACTCGGTGACCTTGAAGACCACGTCGTGCTCCCGGGCGTGCCCGGCCACCTTGATCCCCACCGACTGCCCGGGGACGGCCTTGTCCACCGGTTGCTTGTCGATCTGGATCGAATCGACCTTCTGGGTGAAATCGCTGGTGTGGCCCTTGACGTGGATGGTGTCGCCCACCGCGAGGCACCCCCGGGTGATCTCGATAGCGGCCACTCCGGCCTTGCTGAAGTAGTGGCTGATCTTGCCGATTTCTTCCTCCGCCATGGGAGCACGCTCCTTTCCCCGGGCCGGGCCCAGGACGAGATGGCCGGCGTCCAGGTGTACCCAGGCCCCGCAATCGCATCGGACGCCGTGTCCGAACTGGAACAAGGTGACGTCAAACCCCGCGCCGCAGCGCGGACAGGTAATCGCCATGCTACCGGGCCTCTGCCCCCCTATTATGACGATCCGGCGGCGGCTGGCAAGTACGGCCCCTCGTCGAACTGCCCTGCGGCGTTCCGAGTTCCGCCTTCCGACTTCCGAATTACTCCACCGTCACGCTCTTGGCGAGGTTGCGGGGCTTGTCCACGTCGCACCCGCGAGTCAGGGCAATGTGGTAGGCCAGAAGCTGCAGCGGAACGATCGAGACCACCGGCTGCAGGAAGTCCTCGACGAAGGGGATCTCGATCACGTCGTCGGCCAGGTCGGCCACGGCGGTGTCCCCTTCGCAGACCACGGCGATGACCGGCCCGCTGCGGGCCTTGATCTCCTGGACGTTCGCCATCACTTTGTCGTAGACCGGCCCGTGGGGCATGAGGAACACGCTGGGCGTGTGCTTGTCGACCAGGGCGATCGGCCCGTGCTT
>CAYGZA010000127.1:0-16627 GCA_964354135.1 uncultured Planctomycetaceae bacterium | reverse complement strand
GAGCGCGCGGCGCCCATCCGGGGTGAAGGCCACGCTCGTGACGATGCCGTCCAGCCCTTCAAACCGGCGGACCTCTTGCCAGGCGTCGACGTCCCACAAGGTAAGCCGCTCGGTCTTCACGTATTGCCCTGCCCCCAGGAGCGCATGGCGGCCGTCGGGCGACCATGCCAGGCCATTGACATGGTGCCATGCTTTGTCCCCCTTGAGCTTCCGCAGTTCGCGGCCGGACTCGACGTCCCAGAGGCGCAGCGTCAGGTCGAATCCGCTGGACAGGACCCGGCGCCCGTCCGGCGAAAACGCCGCGCAGTACACGTAGCTGTCGTGCTGGAAGCGGCGGACCTCGCCGGCCGACCACTTCCTCGGGTCGGGAGCCCCGGGGACGCGCATGAGGCAGAGGTTCCTGTTCCCGCCGCCCAACAGCACGTGGTGCCCGTCGGGCGAATAGGCCACGCTCTGGACCGGTCCGAATCCGCCGGAAGAGCTGACGATCACACGGCCGCGTTCGACGTCGACCAGGTGAAGGATGCCCGCCGTGCCTCCGAGTGCCGCCCGGCGCCCGTCGGGGGAGAAGGCCACCGCCTCCGCCGGCGTGGCGACGGCAACACGGCGGATGACTTTGCCGCTTTGCACCTCCCACAACGTCGGCTGCCGGCCGTCGGCCGGGTCTTCGGCGAGCACGGAACGCCCGTCGGGCGAGAAGGCCGCGCTCTGGATCGCGGTCCGGATGGAAGGCTTCAGCTCGAACACCGTTTCCCCGGCGTCCAGGTCCCACACGCGGAGCATCGGCCCCAGCGGCGTGTCGCTGTTGTTGTAGTAGCCGCCCGCCGAAAGCGCCCGCCGCCCGTCCGGAGAGATGGCGACGCATGTGACGAAGTCCATGGGCTGTTCGAAGGCACGAATCTGGTCACCCGAGGCCACGTCCCACAGCCGCACCGTCCGCCCGGTTCCCCCCGACACGATGCGATCCCCTTTCGGCGAGAACGCCAGGGCTTGGGCAAAGCCCCTCTGAGGGAAGCGACGGACTTCGTGCCCGGTCTCGACTTCCCGCAGGCAGACGGTCCCATCCACGCCCCCAGACGCAATCCGGCGTCCATCGGGCGAGAAAGCGACAACGTATGCCTGATGTCCATGTCCGCTGAAGCGGCGAGCTTCCTTGCCGCTGGCCACGTCCCACAAGCGGACCGTGCCGTCCGAGCCTGCCGACGCGGCCCAGCGCCCGTCCGGTGAGAAGGCCACGCTGGTGACGTTCCCCTCGTGTCCTTCAAAGAAGCGCCGCTGGAACGGCTGCGGCGGCGGAGCGGGCCCGGGGGAAGGCGGAGCAGGCCGCGGGGTAGACGAAGCGGGAACCGCTCGCGGCGACGAATCCCGCATGGCCACTCGGGGTGGAGGCGGCAGACGCGGTTTTCGACGAATCTCCACCGCATTGCGCCCGCCTCGCGTCGCGATGAAATCCCCTCCCAGAACCGGCAGCTCGTTGATTGCCTCTCGCAGGAGTGCGTCGAGCCTGCCCGCGTCTAACTCTTCCGATTTCCCTGTTCTTGAATCCGTAACCCGGACGGACCTGCCGGCTTTCCGCACGGTCAGTTCGAGCTCCGCATCCCGGGTATTGACGATCACGGACCGTTCCGGACCGCTGAGGGCCACTCCGCCGGGAGCAGGTCCGTCTCAGCAGAACGGCCGGCGGGTCTGATCGAGTCGTCCGCCCCCCGGGGCGCGGCGATCGGCGCAACCCACGCAAGCACGCCGGCCAACGCCAGAAGGATCTTGGGTTTCATGTTCCACCCTCCCGCGTCAGCAAGAATGGGGATCGCGAGTCAGGCAGCGCCACGGGTGATCGCTCAGAGGAGTCGGATCTTAGTTTGCGCGCCCGGGGCGGTTTGTCAAGGGTGGGGGCCCGGAAATCGCGGGATTCGGCCGGGGCCTGTGTCAAGGTAGGGGAACGCTCACCGGGCGCTGGCGGCCTCTACGGCGGCGACCTTCACGATGGGGGATGGCCCCGGCCGGTGAACAACTGCCTCACGCCCCTTCCGCCTCGAAGACGCGGTCGAACCGGGCCCGCGTCTGGCGCATGTAGTGGTCGAAGTCGGCCAGCACGGCGTCGCTCGACGGGGCGCGGAGCAGGTGCGCGAGCTTGGCCAGCTCCGTGGGGTCTTCCGGGAGCTTGTCGCGGGCGGTGGAGTTCATCAGTTGCAGGCGGCTTTCCACCGTCCGCAGGAAGCGGTAGCTCTCGGCAAGGAACTCGCAGTCCTCGGCCGAGATCGCCCGGGCCTGACCGAGTGCCGCCAGCGCCGCCAGGGTGTTGGGAGAGCGGACCCGCGGGTCGCGGCGGCCGCATTTCAACTGGAGCATCTGCACGAGGAACTCGACGTCCACGATGCCGCCCGGCCCGCGCTTCAGGCTCGTGGCGGCGGTGGTTTCCTCCAGTCGGTGCCGCATGCGGCGGACCTCGTCGGCGTCGGAGCGGTGCCAGGGATGTTCGAATGCCGCGCGGGCGACGGTCGCCATCGCCGCGTCGGCCGCGCGGGGCGAGCCGTAAACCGCGCGGGCCTTGCAGAGGGCCTGCCGCTCCCAGAGCTGCCCGGCCCCTTGGGCGAAGTAGCGGGCCAGCTCGTCCAGCGAGGTGGCCAGCGACCCGCTCTTGCCGGTCGGGCGGAGGCGGGCATCCACCTCATAGAGCCGCCCGCACGCGCTTAAGCCCGCGGCGGCCTTGATGATTCGCTGCCCCAGCTCGCTGAAGAAATGCTGGTTCGTGGTGGTTTGGGCCCGGGGCGAGGCGCGGCCGTGGACCGTGTGTCCTTCGGCCTCGTAAAGGAAGACGACGTCCAGGTCGCTGTGGTAGTTCATTTCCCGGCCGCCGAGCTTGCCCATTCCCAGGACGACCAGCTCGCAGGGCTCGCCGGCGCGGGGCCCTTCGGCCACGGTCGGCACGCCGAACTTGGCGGCGAGCCGCTCGTGCTCGCGGCCGACGATCTGCGCGAGGCAGGTTTCGGCAACGTCGGAGAGGGCCCCGGTCGTGGCGGCGATGTCCTCCTTGCCGAGGATGTCGCGCACCCCGACGCAAAGCTGCTGGTCGTTCTTGAAGCTGTGCAGGATCGGGTCGAGGTCCTCGGCCGCGCGGCACAAGTCGGCGAGGGTCCGCTGGAGCGTCTCGCGGGTCGGCAGCTTGTCCAGGACGAGGCTGTCCATCAGGCTGTCGATCATTCCCGGGTTGCCGATAAGGATCCCGGAGAGGTACGCGCTATAGGCGCAGACCTCGACGCACAGCCGCAGCGACGGGGGATTGAAGCTGAAGAGCTCCCAAAGCACCCCTTTGCCGCCCAGCGAATCGCTCACCATGTCGAGGTTGACCAGGGTGGAAGCGGGGTCGGGCGTGGCGGCGATTGCCCGCAAGAGCTGCGGCGCGATCGAGGCCAGGAAATGCCGGCATCGCCGCGTGGAGAGGAACCGGATCTTTTCCTCCCCGAGGGCCGCCAGGTTGCGGTACGCCTGCCTTACGTCGCGGAAGCGGTACTTGCCCAGGACCTCGACGATCCGCTCTTCGGGCGGGCTGGGATCGAGCACCAGATCGGCCTCGGCCTGGGTTTCGGCCTCGTCGCCGAAGGCGTCGTGGAGCAGGTGGTCGAGGATGCGGCGGTTCAGGTCCGTTTGGTTGCGGTAGTCGGCCTCGAAGGCGGCCAGGGCGGTCCGCTCGGGCGCCTCGGCGTACCCCATGCGCAAGGCCAGCTTCCGCATTTCCTCGGGTTGTGTCGGGAGGAGATGGGTTTGCAGGTCGAACATGATCTGCAGCCGGTGCTCGATCTTCCGGAGGAAGTGGCAGTTTTCCTCCAGGATCGTCCGCTCCTGGTGCCGCAGGCAGCCGGCCTTCTCCAGCCGGGCGATGGCCTCCAGGGTGTTGCCGGTCCGCACGTCGGGGAGGTCGCCGCCGTTGAGGAGCTGGAGGAACTGGATCACGAACTCGATGTCGCGGATGCCGCCGTGGCCGGTCTTCACGTCGCGGGCGGCGGCCCCTTCACGGTGCGTCTGCTGCTCGATGCGGCGTTTGAGGGCCTTGATGCCGCTGATGTCGGCCCGGCTCAAATAGCGGCGATAGATCCACGGCCCCAGGGCCTCGAGGAACTCGGCTCCCAGGGCGTGATCCCCGGCGACGGGCCGGGCCTTGATGAAGGCCTGCCGCTCCCAGGTGCGGCCGCGGACGTCGTAGTAGTGCAGCGCGCCGGCGACGCTCTCGACGATCGCGCCGCGCCGGCCCTCGGGCCGCAAGCGGAGATCGACCCGGTACGCGGCGCCCAATTCCGTCGGCGACGCGAGCAGCGCGACGAAGTCGCGAGCCAACCGCTCGAAGAACTCCGCGTTGCTGGTAGGCCGCTTGGCGTCGGTCCGGCCCTCTTCGTCGTAGAGGAGGATCAGGTCGATGTCGCTGGAGTAGTTCAGCTCGACGCCGCCCAGCTTCCCCATGCCGAGGACCACCAACCGCGCGGGGCTCCCGTCCGCGCGGCGGGGAATCCCGCGCTGCCTCTGCGACTTCTTCCACGCGGCTGCCAAGGCCGCCTCGAGGATCGCGTCGGCGAGGTAGGAAATCTGCGCGGTGACCGTGTGGAGGCTCTGCTCCCGGACGATGTCGCCGTAGGCGATCCGCAGCATCTCGCGGTGCTTGAACCGCCGCAGGGCCCGCAGCACCGCCGTATCGTGCTCCAGCGCCGAGACCTCGCTGGTGATGTCCTCGACCAGGGCCTGCCGGGCCGACGGCTGCCCTTCGGTGAGCCGCAGCAAATCGAAGCTCTCCGGGTCCGCAACCAACAGATCGCTGAAGTGCTGGCTGGTGGAGAAGATCTGGAGCAGCGTGGGGAGGGCCTCCGCGTCCCGTTGGAAGAGCGTGCCCACGGAGAGCGGATTGCGGGCCGCGGCCACAAAGCGGCCCAGGTTGTTCAGGGCCATGTCCGGGTCCGCGCAGCCGGGCAAATCCCGGGCAAGCTGGTCGCAGATCGCGGAGAGCAGGTCCAGGGTCACCCCGCACGTGGCCATCGCGACCAGGTTGGCGTGCCCCCGGCGCGGATCCACGAGCCCGAGCGATCGCAGCCAGGGGCCCGCGGCGGCTGCATCGTCCAGGAGTTGGCGAAGATCGGGGGGCATGGAAGAAAACAGTAGTCAGTGGTTCTACAGCATCAGTTCGCCGAAAACGGCTCCAACCGGTGGTACGGAAGCAAAGCCAACAGCCCGTAATCTTGCGGCCAAACGCGAAAAGTAATGCTGAAGAGCTACTATCTACTATCCACTGTCTTCTGTCTACTATCTGCTCCCCCCAAGCACCCCAACTGCTGCATCCGCAGCACGAGGCGCTTGGCGACCGGGCCGACAGCCTCGCCGGCATCGCCGGCGTGCTCCAGCACAACGACAAACGCCAGCTTGGGGCTCTCCGCAGGCACATAGCCCGCAAACCAGGCGTGGTCGCCGTCGCCGCCGGTCTCGGCGGTGCCTGTCTTGCCGGCGACGGTAATGCCCTCCACGTACACGGTCCCGTGGGCCGTGCCCCGGGGGTCGCACACGACGCGATTCAGGCCTTCCCGGACCGCGGCCAGCGTTGCGGGATTCAGTCCTGGGATCGGCTGCGGCGGTGCGGGGCGGATTGGATCGTCTTGTGCCTCCGAATCCTCGAACTCCTGGGGTGGCATGGGGTCGCTTCTTGAGCCATCCTCCCTCGATGCCGGCAGGCCGAGACCGCCGACCACGTGCGGCGTGACCAGGCGCCCGCCGTTGGCCACGGCGGCCATCATCCGGGCAACTTGAAGCGGCGTGACTTCAAGCGAGCCCTGCCCGATGGCGAGGAGGCGGGTTTCGGCGGCCTGCGAGTCGTGCTCAGTTGCCCGGGTCGCGCTGGATGATGATGGGACTCGCCCTGCGGCTTCGCCCGGCAGGTCGATTCCGGTGGGTCTGCCGAAGCCGAAGCGGGTTGCCCAATCCGCCAAGACGCCGGGGGCCAGTCGGCCGGCGTGATGGAAGAAGTAGACGTTGCAGCTCTCGGCCAGGGCGTCCGCGAGCATCAACTCGCCGTGGCCGACACCCTGGCGGCGATAGATCGCGCATCGCCACTGTCCGGGTTGGTGCAAATACCCCTGGCAGTAGAACGGCGCCTTCGGGTCGATCGCTCCGGCCTCCAGCAGGGCGACCGCGGAGACCGTCTTGAAAACCGAGCCCGGCGGGATTGCCATCCGCGCTGCTCGGTCGAAGAGCGGATGGGCGGGGTCGGTCAAGAGCGACGCTAATCGTCCCGCGTCGCGGCCGGCAAAGAGATTCGGATCGAAGCGGGGGGCCGAGGCGGACGCAAGGATCGCCCCGTTGCGGACGTCCATGACCACGATCGCCCCACCTGCCGGCCGCGCGTCCGGGCCACGGAAGGCTCGCCGCTTGAGGGCGCTGTCCAAGAGCGATTCGGCGGTCGCCTGCAACTGCGGGTCCAGGGTCAACACCACGTCGCGGCCGATGCCCGGCTCCCGCTCCCGCCGCACGGAAAGGACCCGGCCGCTGCGATCGACCTCCTCGATGGCCAGCCCGCGGCGGCCGCGGAGCAATCGCTCGTAGCGGCGTTCGACCCCCATGCGCCCGACGCGATCGTCGGGGCTGGGCGGCATGGCGTCGTCTGCGTCGCCGTGTCCCTCGGCCCCTATGACCACGCTTCGCGAGGGCGTGCCACCCGATGCTTCGGTCTCCTCAACGGGACCGAGGTGTCCCAGCACGTGAGCGGCCAGTGGGCCCGAGGGATATGCCCGCCGCCGGCGCTCGACGATCTTCACGCCCGGGTAGCGTTTCGGATCGGCCTCCAGCTCGGCAACGACTTCCCGCGGCACGTCTTCGACCACGACGTGGTAGGCCAGCTCTTCGCTGACGGCGATCCGCTCCGGCCCGGTTTCTTCCACGGAGGCGCGGAGGGCGTCCAGCAGCGCGGAGCCGATTCCCTGCCAGAGGGTCGCCTGCGGCGGGGTGTCGTCCGGCGGCGTGCCGTCAGCCCGGCGGTGCTCCAGCTCGGCCCGGCGGTGCCGGTTGACGTTTTCTGCGATCGCGCGGACGCGGGCCTCGATCTGCCGTGCCCGGCGGTTCCACTCGTCCCACGGAACGCGGCACAACGCGGCCAACCGGCGGGCCAGCTCGTCGCGCTCGGTGCGGAGCCGGGCCTCCTCGGCGGCGACAACCTGCGGGTCCTTGCACTGGGTCCTGGTCAACCGCGTGCGGGCCAGCGTGCGGAGCCATCGCGGGTCGGGCTCTTCCTCCAGATAGCGGTAGCACACGGCCAGGGCGAGGACCGTCTTGTCGCACGCGAGCACCGTGCCATTGCGGGCAAGGATGCGGCCCCGGACGCCGTCCAGACCGAGCTGCCTGGTCAGGGGCCGGGCGGCTTGCTCACGGAATGCGGCACCCTGACTTACCTCCAGTTGCACCATCCGGCCGAAAACCGCGGCCGACAAGAGCAGGAATCCGAGCCCGCCGGCCCGCAGCCGCCGCTGCGAATCGACTCCCGCCGCCGGTCGATGCCGGCTTCGGTGGAAGCGGAGCCAATCGAAGGGCGGAGGCATCGGAATGATGAAGGATGAAGGATGAATGATGAATGACGGACGACTTGCTTAGCGGACCGGATCCGCGAACAGGTGTTACAGCTCTGCGAGTCTTTTCTCGCGGGTGCGGCGCGACTCGACGATCCAGCCGAGGACCATCGCCACCGGGAGGCTCACCCCGGCGGTGTATACCCCCACGCCGCAGGCGCCGACCGCGGCCGCGCGGAGGCCGAGCGACAGCTCGCCCAACAGCCACCTCGCGACCGCCAGGCCAAGGGCCAGCGCGGTAACCGCGAGCCAAACCACGCTCACCTGCCAGGCAACTTGATCCAACGCGAACCGGCTGCGGACCCGGACGACCGCGTAGCCGACCAGCAGGAAGCAGATCATCCCCGGCCCAGTGCATCCGGGCGAAACCAGGTCCTCCAGGAATCCGATTGCCCCGGCCACCAGAAGCGTTTTCGGGCCCGGGGCTGCCGTCAAGAGCCACATCACCGCTGCCAAGGCAACGAGATCGGGGGCGACGCGGCCGACCTCCAAGAGATCGACCAGCGAGGTCTGCAGCACGGCCGCAGCATAGAGAACCGGCATGAGGAGGATCAGTCCCATGGCTTACTTGGCCTCAACGTGTTCCCCCTTGGCAGCGACGCGGAGCGGGTTCAACTCGGCCCGCAACACGGCGACCCGCTCCGGCTGGTCGGTGCGGAAGGCGGGCTCCACCCAGATTTCCCAATGGGCCGCCCCGACCGGCCGCTCCAGCCGAACCACGCGGCCATAGAGCAAAGGCACGGGGAGGATCCCCCTACCGGCCTCGGAATAGACCAGATCGCCGATCGCCACCGGCTCCGTGGCCTCGACGAGGCGCACCCGAGCGAGCGGCTGGCCGCTTCCCTCCAAGACCCCTTGCGGGCCGAATCGCAAAGGTGCCCCTTCCGCGGGTGAAGCAGCCAGGCGGACCACGTCGCGATAGCCCGGTTCCGTAACGCTGCGGACAACGCTGGTGCAAGCCCCCGCTTCGACGACCTTTCCCCACACGCGGCCTTGACTCGCCACCAGATGCCCGGCCTCGACGCCGGCGTCGCCGCCAAGGTCGATGACCCTGGGCAACTCGTCCGCAACGAGGGCACCGGGCTGGACGCCTGCGCGGGAGCCGACGTCCAACAAGTGCTGCCGCTCGAGAAATGCCTGCGCCTGCCGACCGAGCACGCGGGCCTCGATCCACCCGGGCTTGAGGAGCCGGCGGGCCGCATCGGCGTTGGGGTCGGGCACGGGGCAGAGCTGCCGGCCTCGCTCGGCCTCCAGGGCGGCGGCCAACCGGCGGTTTTCTTCCCGCAGGTCCTCGATGAGCTTCTGCGACTGGTCGATCTGCGCGACGGCGTGCCAGTGTCTTCTGAGGCCGGCAGCAGCGTTCCCGACGCAGCCGCGGATTGTCCGCGCGAAGACCTGGCCGGGCCGCAGGGCCGCCGCCGCAGCAGCCTTCATCCGCCCGGTCCATCGCTCGGGGAAGAGCATGACTGCCACCGATGCCACCAGCCCCAAGGCAAGCGTCGCCCCCGGCGTTCCCAGACGGTAGAGCAGACTAGCCCGTTGCGTGGCATGCCCCCCATTCATCCTTCGTCCCTCATCCTTCATCCCTTCTCAAACGTCATCGCTCGACTCCAGCATCGGCCGCCACTCGTCGAGGTGTTCGAGGCAGACGAGCGCCCCGCGGGCCACGGCGGTCAGCGGGTCGGCGGCAATGCGGACGGGGAGCCCGGTGCGCGCCGCGAGGAAGCGGTCGATTCCTCGCACAAGCGCGCCGCCCCCGCAGAGGACCATGCCGTTGTCGAGCGCGTCGGCGGCCAGGTCGGGGCCGCACTGGTCGAGCGCAGCGACGACGGCATCCACAATGGCCTCCAGGGGATCGCTCAGGGCCTCGCGGAGTTCCTCGCTGGTGACCATGGCCTTGCGCGGAAGCCCGCTTATGGCATCGAGACCCCGGACTTCCTCGGTTTGCTCCTCCTCCAAGGGATGGGCGCTGCCGATGCCGATCCGCAGTTGCTCCGCGGCCGCGGGCCCAACGCGCAGGCTGTAGTGGCGGCGGAGGTAATCGACCACGGCCTGATCCAGGTGGTCGCCGCCGGTGCGGATCGAGCGGCCGGCGACGACGTCGGCGAGGCTCAGGACGGCGATTTCCGTGGTGCCGCCGCCAATGTCGCAGATCATGCTGGCCACCGGCTCGGCGATCGGCAACCCGGCGCCGATCGCGGCGGCCACCGCCTCGGCGATGAGGAACACCTGGCGGGCGCCGGCCCGGAGGGCGCTATTGAGAACCGCCCGCTTCTCCACCGGGGTGATGCACCCCGGCACGGTCACCAGCAGCCGGGGCCTGAAGCGCAGGCCGGGACGCCTGGCCTTGCGGAGGAAGTAGCGGAGCATCGCCTCGCAGAGCTCGAAGTCGCGGACCACGCCGTCGCTCAAGGGGCGGACGACGGCGATGCTCTCGGGCGTGCGGCCCCACATTTGCCGGGCAAGGTGCCCGACGGCGCACCCGCCGGAGAGAATGCGATTGGTGCGCTTCTGCACCGCGACCACCGAGGGCTCATCCAAGACCAGCCCTTCGCCGGCAACGCCGATCAGCGTGTTCGCGGTGCCAAGATCGACCGCCAGGTCCGAGCGGAAGTAGTCGAAGAGTTGTCTGAGCATCCTTGCTCGTCGCCGCGAGGAATGGGATTCAACCTACCGTGGTTTTCCAAGGGGGTGGAGCCGGCCGCCAACCGAGGATTGCCGGCGCGGCGCGTCCACCGCCGGCCGGGCGGCCCGGCGAAGAAACCCAGACGGCCGCCGAGGATCCGCCCTTATAGGGCGGCGAGGGATAGTCCTGCGTCTCCAGGTACAAGAACACCGTGGCCACGATCAGCGCCAAGAGCGCGACGACGAGCAACACGGTGTACAGGTCCGCCTGGGGCTTGCGAAAAGGGCCCGGCAGATTACTGGAGTCGTGAGCGGACACGGTCATCCTTCTGAATCGGGCCCTTCTGGTCGGGTAAGATCTTGCCGACGGCCTTTTGGGGCTGCGTGTTGACGACCTCCACCTGGCCGAGGTAGGAGACGTTGTCGGCCGTCATGCGGTAGACGTGCAAGCGGTGTCCCTTCATCAGCCCGTCGTCGGCTCCGATGTCGATCTCGATCAGACCCGTCCCGGGATTGGACGTCACCCGGCCGCTGACGTCCGGCGCCTGGTCGGCGTACGCGCTGGGGTCGTACTTCAGCTTGTGGAGGTCCAGGACTTTCCTGTAGTTCTGCGCGTCGGCAAAGAGGGTCTGATACCTGGCCTTGAGCGTCCTGCGCTCGTTTTCGGCCTGCTGAAGCGCGTCCTGAACGGAGACGACTTGCTTGAAGATCGTGTCGCGCTTCTGCTGCTCGTCACGGACCTCTTGGCGCAGCTTGCCGACCTCGTCGCTGCGGGCCTTGAGGTTCTCCTGGGTGGCCGTCATGGCGGTCACGGCCTTTCGCTGCTCCTCCTGGGATACGGTGAGTTGTTTCTTCTGGTCGTCGCGGTCGGCTTGGAGATTCTTGGCCTCCGTCCTTAGGCTGCCTAGGGCGTCGCTCAGGCCCTTCTTCTCGATGTCGAATGCTTTGTTCAGATCATCGTATTTGGTCTGGAGGCTCTGCTTTTCTTGCTGCTCCTTCTTGAGCGTGTCGCTCAGCTTCGTGGCTTCCTGCCGCCAGTTGGTGTGCGTGGCGTAAACCACGAGCACGAGGGCCGCGAAGAGCACGCTGAACAGGGCGATCAGCCCGGTGAGAATCTTGCCGACCAGGTTCATGGGGGACCTTTCCTTTGATCACTCGACGGAGGACCGCTCCAACGACTCGAATCCCAAGCCGCAGCGCCACTTCCGTTCAGCTCTCTCCGGCGCGCCCGGTCGGGTCGCCTGAACCAAGTCGTCCTAAGCCCCCGGGCACAGGGATCCCCGTCATCCCGGGTGGCAGACCCGAAAACACCGTCTTGGTAGTATAACTCGACCCAGTTTCCCATGTCAATCACAGCCCCGATAACATGGCCATCTTACGCCGTCGGGATAATCTGGGCAGAATCCCTGCGAACGACCTTTGCAGCGATGCCGTGCGATGGACTTTAGTCCCTGTATGGCAACCAGTTACGGCGACTTACAGCGTTTCCGTAAACCGACCAGGCCGAACGCCGCACAGGCCGCCAGACAACCCCCTGCGGGCCAGTCGCCATACCGGAGATACCAACTGCGACGGGGATCGGGCCCGACCTCTGCCAGGATCGTCCCCGGCGCCCGGCGGGGCCCCCGTTGGAGGATCCGGCCATCGGCGTCGATCCACGCGGAGAATCCCGTGTTGGCGGCGATCAGAAGCGGCTTGCGGAACTCAACCGCGCGGAAGACGGCACAGATCAGGTGCATGTCCAACTCGCTGGATCCCCAGAACCAGCCGTCGTTGGTCAGATTGACCAGGGCGTGGGGTTCCCGGCCGGCTTCGGCCAGCTCCGTGATTTGCCGGCGAATCACGTGCGGGAGCACGGTCTCAAAACAGATGTTGGGGGCGATCCGCAACGTCCCCTCCGGAGACCTCACCTCAAAAGCGACCGGCCCCGTTCCCGGCGTATTGCTGAAGGGGAGCGGCGTGAGACGCTGAAGCCACCGGAGATGCTGGGCGAAGGGGACGTACTCCCCGAACATGACCAGGTGCACCTTGTCGTAGCGGCCGAGGAGTTCGCCTTCGGGACCTACCATCACGGCGGAATTGAAGTGCTTTTCCCCCTCCGGTCCATGGCTCTCACTATCCACTCCGAGCAAGAGCGCCGTGCCGAGGCGCCGCGCGAGGTCGGCCCGCTCGGCGCAGTGCTTGGCGTGCCTGGCCGCCAGCCAATCGACGAACTCCTCTTGCGAACCGGGCCACCAGTCCGGGACCAAGGGGCCCTGTGCAATCCCGTCTACCGGCTTCGGTTCGTACTCGATCAGCGAGTAGCGGAACATCGTCTCCGGCCAGACGATCAGGTCCACCGGGCGCGAGCCGCCGTACCTCTCGACGGCCTTCTCGGAAAGGTCCCGATACCGCCGGTGAATCTCGTCGTACATCTTGGGGTCGGATTTGAACTCGATGTCGATCGACTCCTGGATCAAGGCGATCCGGGCCGTGGGTTCGGGGGTCGGGCCGGCCGTGCGAGCGTAGCCGTAGCCGAGGACGGCGGCGAGAACCGCCGCCAACGGCACGACGGGCCACCACGCCCTCGGCGAGCCCTCCAAGGGAATCATCCGCGCCAAGGAGGCCGCCCCGAACATCACGACGAAGCCCACCCCGTAGGCGCCCGCCAGGTCGCTGATCTGAATAAGGTGGATCCAGCGGTACTGGGTGTGCCCCAGGCTTGCCAGGGTGAAGCCGGTCAAGAGGTGTCCCCGGGCAAGCTCCAGGCCGGCCCAAACGACCGGGGCCGCCACGATCGCCGACAAGCGCAGGCGGTGTGCCGCCACCCGGCTCAAGCCGACGAAAACCGGCAGGTAGAACGCCTGGTACCCGGACAGGGCCACCCACCCGAAGCTCGTGGCCCAGTGCGGCAGGCGAAGCCAATGGATGGCCGCCAGCCAGAAGAGAAAGCCAACGAGCCAGAGGGCCGCGTAAGGCCGCCGGCCGGGCAACTCCTCGCGGCGGATCAGAAGCACCCACCATGCCGGCGCGACCCAGGCCAGCGGCCATAAATCCAGAGGCGGCAGCGCAGCCCACAGCAGAAAGGCGCCCACGGCCGCTTGCCCGAAGGTCGAACGATAGCCCGAGGCCAGTAGACCGGACATTCCGCCGGGCGGGCGGGTTTGCCCGCTGCGCCGGTTACGGGAGGTCGGGCGAGTCATCACGCGCGGAGTTCCAGGAACCGCCTCAAGAGCGCCGGCCCGCAATCCGTCAGGAAGCTCTCCGGATGGAACTGGACGCCGTACAGAGGAAACTGCTTGTGCCGGATACCCATGATCACCCGAGTGCCGTCGGGAGAGATGCTCCAGGCGCAGACGTCGAACTGGCTGCTGAGCGTGTCGGGCTGGATCACCAGGCTGTGGTAGCGCGTCGCCCGGAAAGGGCTGTCCAGCCCCTCGAACAGCCCCCGGTTGTCGTGGAAGATATTGTCGGTCTTTCCGTGCATGATGCGGTCCGCGCGGACGATCCTGGCGCCGAACGCCTGCCCGATCGCCTGATGGCCCAGACACACGCCCAGAATCGGAATCCGTCCGGCAAGGCGCTCGATGCAGGCCACCGAGATCCCGGCCTGATCCGGCGTACACGGTCCTGGGGAGATGATCAAGTGCGAAGGCCGCCGCGCCTCGATTTCGTCCACGGCGATCTTATCGTTCCGATGGACCTCCAGCTCGACGAGCGGGTCGATTTCCCCCAATCGCTGCACGAGGTTGTAGGTGAACGAATCGTAGTTGTCTATCAGGAGAATCATTCCGCGCCGTGCCTCGCGTCCAGAAGCCCAAACCAGTCTACTCGCTTCGCGACACGGCGGAAAGACAAGCGGAAAGATGACGCGGGACTCCGACGAGGCGACCAGCCGCTACCGCCGGAATCCGCGGGCCTGCTTGTCCGCACCCGGCTCGACCCGCTTGAACCGCTCCCCGGGCAAGATCATGGAGGTGACCCGCAGGCCGAATTTGTCCCCGACCTTGACGGCTTCTCCCATCGCCACAGGGTGCCCGCCGACGTCCAGCTCCAAGACTTCCTCGCACGACTTGTCGAACTGGATGATCGACCCGGGCCCGAGTTCCAGAGTCCGCCCCAGACCCTGCTTCTTCTGGGCAAGGGTTACGACAACCGGGACCTTGATCCTTAACAGGCTGCGGCTGTAGCCGGGAAGGTGGGCCAAGGTTGCGGTCGGGGGAGCCGAGACGCGCGGCGATGCCGCTTTAGTCCCGGCCATAGCGGGTGACGGGACGGGTGACGGGACGGGTTTAGGTTCGGTCACCGGAGGGACCGCAGACGGACCTTGAGACGCGTCCACGTCGAGCACATCCGCCGGCTTGGTGGCCGGCCAGATCAGTTGGGCCTTGATGCTATTGCCATCGGCTCGGCATAGGTCCCAACAGAGACCCACCGCCCCGTCGGCGACGCCGCCGCGGATCATCGCGGCGCCCAGGTCTGAAACATATCCGACGTGGGAATCTGCCGGCGTGAAGCCCTCCGGAAAAACGAGCCACGCCAACTCCTGGGCAAGCGTCATCAGCTTGCTCCGCCCAGTGCTGTCGGGCTTCACGCACCAGTCGGGGAGGAATTGCGACCCGGCGGGGACCAGCAGCACTGCCGCTTCTTCCTCAACGACGAAGATGAGTGCAAGTCCCGGACCGGTAAGGTCTTGGGGCAGGGCGTGGACGTCCACGGGCGCCGGCGACCCCACCGACACCTCGAATTGACCGTCGAAAGCCCTCGCCAAGGCAGCCGATATCTCGGCAGCGTTTCCTTGGCAGGCCTCCGCCACGCGAGCACCGATATCCGAACTCAAACGGACCATCGCATCGCTAAATCGAGGGGATACAACGGTAGACGTGGACTGTGATCGAACGGCCAAGAGCGTGCTGTAGGGTCTTATCGGCGGGGTTGGCCGTCAAACTTCGCCCAGACCTCACAGTTTTCACCCTCCGTTCCGCAAAATCTGGAGAATCCCTGCGACCCCTACAGCTTCACTGCCGATACAGCGTAGTGAACACGTCGGATTGGCGAGAATGCTGCGCATGCGGTGGCACCGCCAACGCGGTACCCCTATGGAGGAGAGAAGGCATGCAAGTGAAAGTCTACTGCCCCAAAATGGTGGAGATTCCCAGCGAGTACCTCTCGGGGCTCGCCAAACGGGCTGCCGACAGCTTGGGTGACCGCGCCGGCGAGACGTCGGCTACCCGCGGACACCTCGTCCGGCAGGCGGTGCAGGACGGGCTCTTGCGGGAGTTCGACGACCTGATCGGCGAGGATGGGACCGTCGATGTGGTCTGCGACCCCGGTATGGAAATCCCCCTGGAGCTGGAGAATAAAACCCTCACGCTTACGGAGTTGGTGGAGGTCCTGCAATACAAGCGGACCTGGTCGGACGTCAAGGCATCGGCCGACGCAGCCTAGACCGCGCCGACCCAACGCAGCCGCCACGGCAACGTCTTGGGGATCAACTCGATGGCGGGGTTCAAGAAGCAGGTCAAGCTGGAGTCGTTTCTCGCGGAAGCGCCCGCCGGAGCCAAGCCGTCGGGAAGCGGGAAGCCGACGGAGGCCGAGGCTCGCGAATTCTGGGGCCTGGTCGCCAAAGACGGTGCCGCCAGGATGCTCCGCACGCCGGCCCGGGTGGATCAGCCCCTTCGGACGACACCGGCGCCCGTGCGATCTTGCCGCCCTCCACACTCCGCCCCGGGCGGCAGCAACGCGGCTCCCCCCGCCATCCCGCCTGTTTGCGTCTCCCGTACCGGCCCTCTTAAACTTGCAGGCCAGGGGTCCGCTAAGGCCGCCCCGGCCAGCACCGCGGCCGAGGCGGCGACCCCAGGCAAGCACCATCCTACGGGCTCGAAACTTGCTGCCGTCACGCCGCGCACAGCGCAGACTTCAACGCTGGCGAGCCAGTCGGCCGCCGCGGCCTCGGGCACTCTGCAACCATCCGGCGTCCTCACACCGTCCAGCCATCGCCCGACCGAGCCCGAACGTTCTAAGGCATCCAAGGCCACGTGGAACCGGGGGAAGCTCGACCCACAATTGGTCCGGGTGATTGACGCCTGGGCCATTCTCCCCGGGCCCACTCGCGAGGCCATCTCGGCCATGATCGACGCCACGAGCCAAAGCCGCCGAAACGGGCAGCGAACGGCGACTCTCGCCGCGGCGCAGGCCTGATCGGCTGCCGCCGTCTTTCCAGCGCACTTCTGGAGCGTGCTCGGAAAGGGCTATCAGCAGTCAGCAATCAGCGATCAGCAATCAACTCGGGATTGACACCCTGGCAGGTTGGGTAATGGCCTCGACAAGTCGTTCCACGCAATCGCATTGCGATCTGGAATCTGAAAGCTGAAGACTGATTGGCCAAGTGTCAGTAATACGAGGTCACCCCCGTTTGGTGTTTGAAGCCG
>CAYGZA010000126.1:0-16658 GCA_964354135.1 uncultured Planctomycetaceae bacterium | reverse complement strand
ACCGCTTCCGGGCCGGTCGTACAACGTGGCCCTCTGCCCTCTGCCCTCTGCCCGGCACCGTTGTTGACCACCCTCGGGCCCGCAGCCTCCTCTGAAGTGGCCAAAATCGCATTGTGGCCAATATGGGGCGTTTGGCACGTTTTGGGCGAGAGACGCCCGACTCGTAATCCTTTGCTAAATAAGGACTTAAGTGGCTATCTTATGGGGCATGGCGTACCAGCCCTTGGCGGCATGGTCAACGATCTCCCGGGAAACCGCCATGAAGTGCTGACCCGGCAACGACTTGCGACGAAAGCCAGAGCCTATCTATTTTCCGCACCACGACTTGCGACGCATCTCCCTCTTTAGACGGGGCACATCGGAACGGCTCGACGCTCACCATCAGGCGCGCTGGAGGCGGAAGTCTGCGCAAGATACGAGAACATTTTCGAAAAGAGCGATTTTGACGGAAGTTTCGGTTAGGCAGATTCCGATAGATCCGTCCCGGAAAGGACCACAAGGCGGAAGGTCCGAACCCACCCCCCGAAACTGAGGACGCGATCATGAGCACCTTGCGGTGTGCCTTCGGCAGCGTGGTATTGGCCGGCTGGGTCGTGGTGGCATGTTGCGGCGAAACGCGGGCGCAAGAGGGCCCCGAAACGCCGGTGGCGGAGGGCCCCTCCACCCGCGCCCAGTGGCAGCAGAAGGCCCTCCGGCGGGCCTGGACGCCGCGGACCGAGCAGGCCCAGACCGCCGCGGCGGCCCGAGTGCCCCAACAGTGGTCTCCGAATCGTCGCGGCGAATCGGTGAGGCTGGCCCAGGCTGCCGCCACGGAAAGCCCGGCCAAACCGCTCGCCGAGAAGCCGGAACCGGTGCCGACTCCCACCCCGGTGGAGAAAGAGCCGGCATCCGGGGACATCAAGCTGCAGCCTCTTCCTGCCGAGGGGGAGACGCACCATCGGGACATGGGCGGCATGCTGCCCGAAGAGCCGGGGGACTCCTGCGGCGGTCTTGGGTCTTGCGGCGACGAGTGCGGCCAGTGCGGCGGAGGGTTTGGCATCGAGGGAGAGTGCTACTGCGGGATCGAGCGGCGCTGCGTGCTCGGCTTGCTTCGCAACATGTCGTTCTTTGCCGGCGTTCAGGGTTTCAAGGGACCGGTGGATCGCGGCATCAACGGGAACTTCGGCTTCCACGAAGGGCTCAACTTCGGATCGTGCCTGGGCGATCCCTGGGATTTCGGCTATCAGGCCGGCTTCCAGGCGGTGCAGAGCAACCTCTCCGGTTTCCAGGTCGGCGGCGGCGACACGAACGGCCGCGACCAGCTCTTCTTCACCGCCGGCCTGTTCCGCCGCGCGCTGTGCGGCGGGCTCCAGGGCGGCGTCGTCTTCGACTACATGCACGACAACTACTACGACACCGCCGACCTGAAACAGCTCCGCAGCGAGACCTCGCTGGTGTTCGACGGCTGTCACGAGGTCGGCTACTGGGGCGCTTACGGCGTCAGCCGCGACCGCTTACGCAACGGCCAGAGGACCTTCGACCTGCTTCAGCCCAACGACATCTTCGCCGGGTTCTATCGCCGCCACTTCAGCGGCGGCGGGCAAGGCCGGCTCTGGGCGGGGGCTACCGGCAGTGGCGAAGGGATTCTCGGCGCCGACATGACCGTGCCCTTGGGCACCAGTTGGGCGCTGGGAGGCAACTTCACCTACACGATCCCGAAGAGCAGCACGATCGCCGGCGGACAACAGCAGGAAGCCTGGAGCATCGCGATGCAACTGGTCTGGTATCCCGGCCGGTCTTCGCAGTGCGTCTTCCAGAATCCGTTCCAGCCGCTCTTCGACGTGGCCGACAACTCGGTCTTCCTCGTCCGCCGGCCGAACGATTGACCGCTGTCTAGGGGCTCGGTTTCTTTGCGGGCTCCGGCGGCTTGGGCGCCGCCGGCTTCGCGTCCGCGGGTTTGGGCTCGGCGGGCTTCGATTCTGCCGGTTTCGGCTCCGGCGGTTTGGGTTCAGCCGGTTTCGGCTCCTGCGGTTTCGCCTCTTTCGGCTTGGGCTCCTGCGGCTTGGCGTCCGCGGGCTTGGGCTGCGGGGGCTGCGGTTGAGCCGGTTTCGGTTCGGCCGGTTTGGGTTCCGGCGGTTTGGGCTCGGCGGGTTTAGGTGCTGCCGGTTTGGGTTCGCCGGGCTTGGGCTCCGCCGGCTTCGTTTCCGGTTTCTGGTCCGCGGGTTTGGGCGGCGGGGAGGGCTGCGCCGGCAGCTTGTCTTGCGGCTTAGCCGGGGCCAGCCGGCCCGACATCAGGTCGTACATGAGTCCCAAGAGAACGTCGGCCGGCACGGCATAGGTTTCCGTCCGGCCGGCGCGGGCGATGTTCACGCCGATGACCCGCCCGCTCAAGTCCAACAGGGGACCGCCGCAGTCGTTCGGTACCACGACGGTGTCGTGCTGGAGCACTTTGGGGAAATCGTCGGCCCGCGCGCTGACCCCCGGCCCGCCGAGGTTCTGCATGTCGCGTTTCCTCGTGTCGGGAGTCTGGAGCCTCGCCAGCGTGGCGGCGACCTCGAGGGTCTTGTCGCCGCGCTTCGCCGTGACCTTGACTTTCGTTCCCGGCCGGTGCTGCTTGATCGCCGCAATGAGTTCGGCGCGGGTGTTGGTCGGCTTGTCGTTCAGGTGGGTGATGACGTCGTTTTCCTGAAGGCCCGCTTTCTGGGCGGCGGAGCCGGGAAAGACCTGCTTGATTCGCGGGGGCGAGTCTTGTTCGGCCAGCTCAACGCCCAAGGCGCCGCTGATGGGCGGGATCCGCCGGGGCGGGACGCCCAACACCCCGACGGCCAAGGGCCGGTCGCCGCCCGCGCCCAGCGTGGCCACCCACTGCCCCACGGCAGGCTGCTGCCCGCCGGCCCAAGGGAGCACCGGGAGGCCGGAGACTTCGATCTTGAGCATCGCCAGATCGAACCCCTCGTGGACGCCGACTAGCCGGGCCTCGCGCTCCTGCCCGTCGAGAGTGCGGCAGAGGGTGCGGCCTTTCAGTTGGCTGGCCTTGGTGACGATCCAGCCGTCGGGGCCGACGATGGTGCCCAAGGCCACCTCGCGGCCGTCGCACTTCACGCGGACCACGCACCGGCCCGCTTCCGCCATTACCGGCCCGAACACCCCTTTGACTTCGTTGCTGTCCTTGCCGAGCACGGTCGTTTGCAGGACCTCCCCTTTAACCAGGCGGTCCCAAGACTGGTGAAAGGCGTCGATGGGAACGTGGAAATTCATCGTAGGGACGCCCGCGTTGATGCGGCTGTTGATGCCGATGACCTTGGCGTCCAGATCGACCACCGGGCCGCCCGAGTCACCGGCCACGATGGTGCAGTCGGTTTGCAGCACGCCGTCGCGAACCTGGAGGACGCGGCCCGCCCGGACCACCGGCGGCCGTCCCTCTTGCGGGCCCAAGGGATGGCCTAAGACCAGGCACCAGGTCCCAAGTGGAACGTTTCCCGGCTTGCGCATCTCGACGAACGGCCACTCGCCCGGATCGGTGATCTTGGCCAGGCCGGCGTCGGTATCGCGGCTGAGCCCCAGCGTGGTGCCGTGGACCGTCTTGCCGTCGGCGAAGATGAAGGTGGCCTTCTGGCCCGGTTTTCCCACGACGTGGCCGGCCGTGAGCACGTAACCGTCTTTGCTGACCACGACCCCGCTGCCTTGGGACGGTCCGAGCCGCACGACCACCGTGCAGGTGGTGAGCTTAGCGGCGACCTGCTTGACCTTGTCTTCGATCGCCTTCAGCTCGGCAACGTCCTTGGGGGCGGGGACGACCGCCACGGCGGGCGGGCCCTGCGCCGGCGGGTCTGCGGCCGGGGCCGCCGGCGGCGCCCACGCTGTCAGGACGGCCAGCAAGACGAAAACCGGGTACAGTCGGGCGAGAAGGCGAGGGGTGCGGGGCATGGCAATCGCAGCCTTCACTTGGCAGGTCTCCGGGGGGATCGGCGGGAACGGCCGCCTTCGGGCCGCCCCGGGGTAGCCTGTAGTATGATTGAGCCGCCTACCTGGAACAAGATCCGGGGGCCGGGGAGGGCGAATGGGGCGGGGAATCCGCGAAGGCTTCCGAAGTCTTCGAGACTTTGGAAGTCTGTTTCATCTGTTTGGCGTTTGGCTCCGGCTCTGCCGCGGAGGAAGAACCGAGCCCCTTGACTCCCCGCCGCGGGGCCGTATCCTCAAAGGTTTGCGCTTTGCTGGGAAGGCCCCTGGAAACCGGACCAATGGCCAAGGACGGGAAACCGACCGCCGTGCTCTGCCTGATCGGGGCGACGGTGAGCTTTGGGGTCATCCCGATTTTTCTCAAGTACTTCGCCGCGTACCTCGACGCCTGGACCGTCAACGGCGTGCGCTACTCGGTCGGGGCCCTGTTCTGGCTGCCGTTCCTGCTCCTGCTGGACGAGCGGCCTGAAGTCTCCGGCGACCCCGGTCCGGCTCGCAACGTGTGGCGCGACGCCCTGGTGCCTTCGATCGTCAATGCGATCGGCCAGGCGTGCTTCGGCCTCGCCCCCTACTACGTCAAGGCATCCACCCTCGGATTCGCCATCCGGCTGTCGTTCCTGTTCACGATCCTGTTCGGCTTTCTCGTGCTGGCCGAAGAGCGCCTTCTGGCGCGGAAGGCGGCATTCTGGATCGGCGCGGCGATCAGCGTGGCCGGGGTGCTCGCCATGTTTCTCCGCGAGTTCCAGGGGGACGGCGAACATTCGTGGAAGGGCACGCTCATCCTCATCGCCACCGCCGCGGCGTGGGGAGGCTACGCGGTGAGCGTCCGCCGCTGCATGGCCGCCTATTCCGCGCGGCAGAGCTTCGGGGTGATCAGCATCTACACGTCCACGGCCCTGGTGCTGCTCATGCTCTCCGTCGGCGACGCGGGAAAGCTGGCCGGCCTGAGTCCCGGGCTTTGGGGCCTGCTGATGATCTCCGCTCTGATCGGCATCGCCTTCGGGCACGTGCTCTACTACCGCGGCATTCACCGGCTCGGTCCGGTGGTCGCCAACGGGATCACCCTATTGACCCCCTTTGTGACCTACCTGGCGGCCGTCCTCGTTCTCCACGAGAAACTGAGCGTCGAGGAGCTTGCCGGCGGAATCCTGGTGGTGTTCGGCGGGGCCCTGCTGGTTCTGGCCCGCGCCCGAGTGGAAAGCGATCCGGCTTGCGGTCCCCGGGAGGCCGCTGCCCCGGGGGGATGAAGGCGCCCGGCAGCGCCCGGGAAGGCCGAGATCACAGGTCGGGGGCAGCGTCCGGCGGTCTTGAGAGCAGGGGGAGCTCGACGCGGATCGTGGTGCCCTGTCCCGGACGGCTCTCGACCGCCGCCCGGCCGCCCAGCAGCCTGGCCCGCTCGCGGATGCCCCGCAGGCCGAAGTGCCCGTCGGGAACCTGGTCGGGGTCGAAACCGACGCCCGAATCCCGCACCGACAAATGGACCATCTGCCCGTCGTCGGTCAGCTCGACGCGGACCTTCTCGCTCCGGCTGTGCCGGGCAGCGTTGGTGAGCGATTCCTGGACGATGCGAAAGATCGCGTTTTCCAACGGCCGGGCGAGCCGCTCGAACTTCACCTCGGCGGCGAGCTCGACCTGCGGGCCACCGGCGCGCCGGCCCTCGAGAATCAGGTTCTCGATTGCCGGGACGACGCCGAAGGCGTCGAGCACCGGAGGCCGCAGGCCGCTGATGAGCCGCCGCGATTCCTGGATGCTCTCCCCCAGCAGGCGGCACCCTTTCTCAAACGCCTGCCGGCCTTGGTCGGGATCGAGCGGATAGAGCCGCGCGGCCGACTCGAAATGCCATTGGGCCCCGGCCAGCAACTGGGCGAAGCCGTCGTGGATCTCGAAGGCCACGAGTTCCCGGTCGCGCTCCGCCAGTTCCAGGAGTTGGCGGAGGGATTCCTGCTCCTTCTTCAGCTCCTCCTCCCAACCGCTGCCGGACCGCAGGTTTCCATCGGCCGCGCGGCGCTCGGCCACCGCGAAACGGGCCTCCAGTTGCAGCGGCTCGGGCGGGCCGACGAGGAGGTCGTCTGCACCTGCGGCCAACAGGTCGAGGCAGCGCTCGGTCCAGCCGGACCCGACAAGCACCAGAATCCACGCCGGACGGGCCGCCGCCACGGCCCGCAACCGGCGGCACAGTCCCGCGGCTTGATCGCCAAAAGAGTCGGCATCGACGACGACCAGCGGGTGCTGCTCGGCCGCAAGCAGAACCGCAGCCGCCGCCGGGTCGCTCAAGACGTTCGCGGCATGGGCGCGGCGCTCCAGAGCGGCAACGACCGCCCTGCAGACCTGCTCACGGCCGGATACCAGGAGCGCCTTCATGGAAATGCCTTCTTGAGCCAGGCCTCGACGGTCTCCCGCCGCTGGACTGGCTGCCCAGTGGCCAGAAGGCGGCCGCTGCCGGTCCCCAGGATGGCATCGACCCGCTTCGCGACGTCTTCGACGGGCACGAGCTGTTGTAGCTGGTAGTAGCGGAGCTCGACCAGAATCGGCAAGCGGTTCTCCGGCCTGGCTTTCTCCGACTCCATCTGCTCCAGCCGACTGCGGACCTGTTCGGCCGTCAGGCTCGGCATCGGCCGCAGCTCGCAGTACGTGCCGACGTACGCGAGGACCTCGGCCGCCCTGGCGCCGGCTGGGTCTTCCCCAGGCCGGGCCGGCGGGGCCGAGGCGATCCCTCCGAACGCCTGCGAATTCCAGAGTGCCTGGTCGCCGATGGCATCCACAATCTGCACCTGCACCAGGGTTTGGGTCACCTGGCCCGTAGCCGACGACAGGCGGGTAAGCTGGAGCACCGCCAGGATGTCGAGGCGGCGGCGCCGCGCCGCGGCGAGGAGCTGGCTCCGCGTGCCGCCTTTGAGGATCGCCACTTGCCGGAACCGCGGATCGCCCGAATCGGGCCATTCCCCGAAAGCACCGGCAGCCGTCCGCTTCTCCAGCCCGCTGATCAGCGCAAGACTCACCGACCCGATGAGTTTTTCCGCGTCCTTCGGGAGCGGAGCGGCGGTATCGCTCGCCTCGACGCCGAGGCCCCAGCGCAGGCCGATCGTCGGGCGCTTGCCGGCCTGGAACCACCGCACCCGGTAGCGCAGGCTGGCATCGTCGCCGGCCAACAAGTCGACCGCCGCCTTGACGGCATACTCGCGGCTGCCCTCTTCGTAGGCCCTTTCCACGGGGCTCAGAGCGGCGTCAACCTCCGGCTGTGGGAAAGGCGCCGGAACGGCCGCCGGACCAACCGGGGATGCCGCCGCGCCGGGAGGAGAGATAGGACCCAGGGGAGTGCCGCGTGTCTCTGCCGTCTGGATGGGACGGCTTGGCTGGGTCGCTAAGGGCGATTCGGACTGCTGAGGTTCGCGGACGGTTGATGGGGCTTTGGAACGCACGGAAGGCGGAGACGGTCTTCCCGGTGGAACTCCTTTCTGGGTTGGCTTCCCGGCGGCCGTGACTTCCGGCCCGCCCGCTGCCGTCGCGGTGCCTTCCCGCTCCGCGATGAGCTGCTTCGCGTACTGAACGGCGTAGATCGCGCCGCCCACGACCCCCGTGCCCACGAGCACCGTCACGAACGGCTTCCACGTCTTCTCCCACCGCGTTAGGAGGAAATAGATGGTGTAGAACGGGTTCACGATGACCCAGATCCCCTGCGACGTGCTCTCGCGCATGGCGAACATCGCTTCCCAGCACCATCCGGCCAACACCGTGGCTATCCCGGCAATCAGGAGCAAGTAACCCAAGAGTTCCGCCAATTTCGGCGCTGCCAGGATCGTCATGCCGTAGACCACTAGCGCGCCGATGGTGAAAACGGCGATTCCGGCCTGAAGCGAAATCGGGAGCTCGGCCCGCCGCCGGGACCCGCGGCCGATTCCCTGCCAAGTGCCGTCGCTCGCCCAAGCATGTTCCAGAGGGAGGGGCGATCCCGCCTGCCGCGAACCCGTGGCGCCGGGACCCTGCGATAGGATCCCGGCCTCTTCGTCGAGGATGTCCAGCAACGGCTGAGGCTGGGCCGGCGCGGCAGGCTCGGCAGACTCCGGCGCCGTTCCGGGAACCGAAACGCGGGCTTCGCAGACCGGGCAGCTAATGGCCCTGCCTGCGAACTTGTCGGGGGCCCAGAATTCGGTCTTGCACTGCGCGCACTCACAACGAATGGCCATGACGGCCTCTGAGGGACTGGTTGACCCGAAGCACCCCCCCTTTTCAGAATACCCGCGCCGACTCGGAATGCAAGGGTGGGCAATGGCCCATTCACGGCCCGTCCTCACCGCGCTGGGCGTCCCTGACGCCTTCCCTGTCCAGGATGTTGATCTTCTGCCACATCTTGCGCGAAAGGCCGTCGGTGAGGCTTTCCACGTCGTTGACCGCGCCAAGGACTACCGGGTCCCTGAGGTACTGCACGTGGAGCGCCGCCAGCTTGCTGATCGACGAAAGCAGCTCGGAGCAATAGTCGAGATAGCGCGACAACTGGAATCGCGTCATGGTCCGCCGCGGGGAGGAGGGAGTGGACATCTGGGGCGACAGCACGGCCTCCGGGTCTTTGGTCAGTTGGTGCATGTCGATCACGTGGGCGATGCTTCGCAGCTCGTGGAGGGCGTGAAGCGCCTGGCGGCGCTTCACCCGCCCTTCCACCGACAGCAGGAAGAACAGCGCGATCGACAGCAGAATCACCTCGTTGACGGCCGCGTCGAGCCCTTGGAGCAGCTCCGCAATGCCCTGGACCTGCATCGAAACCCGAACCGAGAGGACCGCCGCCAGCGCGAGGCCGACGATCGCCACGATGACCCCCAGCACCCCGATTCTCACGATCCAAAGCGGCCGCCGCAGCCGCTCGAGCCGCGCCCGCGTTCCCCCGGCGACTTCCAGCAGCTCCTGGCTCACGCGGCCCAGGCCGGAGTCCGGGAACCGCTCCCGGATGCGGTTGCCCAGCGTCGCCAGCGTGGAGACGATGTACTCGGCGTTCAAGTGGCGATACACGGCTTCCTCCTCCGGCTTCAAAGCTCGGGCGCTCAAAGCCCAGGGGTTGCAACCCCCGGGCTTTCAGAACGGTACTCACGCGGAGATAGGGTATTTGCCCCGTTCGGCGACGATTCTTGCGATCCGCCGGATCCGCTCGATCTTCGAGCCCGGCATGGCGTTGTCGGCAATGCCCAGGATGAACGCCCCGCCGGGAGCGATCGTGCGGAAGAGCCGGTCCATGTGTTCTTCGAGCTGCTCGTCCGTGTACGGGTCCTCCAGGATCACCGAAGGGACGCCGCCCCAGATGATTACGTCCTCTCCCCAAGCCGCCCGGGCCTCGGCGAGCGTCGTCCGCACCATCGGACTGGTCACAAAACACTCGGCCATCCCGATCCCCGCTTCCTTAATGAGCGGCAGGATCAGCCGCGTGTCGTTGTCGGCGTGGATCGCCACCGTTTTGCCCCGTGCCCGCGCCAGCGGCGTCAGTTCCCGGTAATACGGCAGGATGTGCTGCCGGAACAAGGGCGGCGGCGTCATCTGGCTCGACAGGTGGTGGCCGTGCATCACGAGCTTGGCCGGAGAATCGAGCATGTGGCGCCACACGGTCTCCTTGAACCGGTCGGTCATCGCCGCGACCAGACGCTCCACCTCGCTGGCGTAGTCGTTCAGGTGGAAGTACGCCTGGTCGTAGCCGCACAGGGCCCGCATCCAGTGGTGAAACGGGCAGTCGCCGCAGTTGACCATCGGGTAGCCTTCCTCGCCGACCTCCCGCTCGTAGGCCTCGTACTCGTCGTAAGCCGGCAGGTAGTCGGTCTGTTCGAGGAGGTGCTCGACCACCGCGTAGTCTTCCCGCCGCTTGAGCATGAAGCCGACTTCCGAGTCTTGGATGCCTTGGCGCCGCAGGTGCTCGGTGGCCCGGAGCCGCGTGGTCACGGCGCCGGCCGGAGTGACGTACTCCGTGATCGTCTCCATCTCGTTGGGCCGGTGGGTGCGGACCTCGACACCCCGGAGTTGCGTCCGCCAGATGATCCCGTCCCGAGCGGCCGTGCCGCCAAATACGTCCCGCTCCACTTCCCGCAGTGTCCGGCCCTGATGCTCCGGCGGCAGCGTGCCGGCCCGCCGGGCGGCCTCGTACCAGATTCCCAGCCGGGGAATCCACGGGATGCGGTCCGGCGGCCGGCCGGCCATGATCGCCAAGATCCGTTCTCGATTGGTCATCGGTGGTGCCCTTCCTCCGCAATGGGGGACCTTCGACGTGCCGGAAGCCCGGCCAGGGAAGGCCCCGCCTTCGTCAGCTATTTTGACTTTTCCTGGCCGCACTGCAACAATGGATGCAGTCAAAGACAGTTTTTCTCCGAGGAGGTAGCCAACGTGTCCAGCGACTCTCGTCATGAGATTTCACGCCGTGAGTTCGTCCATCAGACCGGGGTTCTGGCGGGTGCGGCGCTTTGGGGGGCGGCCGTCGGTCAGGCCTGTGCCGCCCGTGCGGCCGAGGGCGACGCCATCCCGAAGCGGGTTTTAGGCAAGACCGGCGTCCCGGTCACCATCATGACCCTGGGGACGGCCCCCGCTGGCTTTACCAAGCCGCACGACCCCAAGAACGTCGCCGCCTGCGTCAACGCGGCGATCGACCTGGGCATTAGCGCGATCGACACGGCCCCGGCCTACGACGTGGCGGAGGAGGGCGTCGGGCTGGCCCTCGGCAAGCAGCGAAAGCAGGTCTTCCTCTCCACCAAGGTCCTGGCCGACGACGTGCCCGCGGCGGAGAAGATCTTCAGCAACTCGCTCAAGATGTTGAAGACCGACTATGTGGACCTCCTCTACCTGCACCAGGTCGGCGAGCGCAAGGTCGACATCTGCCGCGACCCCGACGGGGTCTTCACCTGGATGCTGAAGCAGAAGAAGGCCGGCAAGATCCGTTTCGCCGGCATCTCGATCCACAATCACCCGCAAAAGTCCATCGAGCTTCTGGACTCCGGCGACGTGGACGTGCTGCTGACGATCATCAACTTCGTCGATCGGCACACGTACCGCTTCGAGGAGAAGGTCCTGCCCGTCGCCCGCAAGCGCAACGTGGGGATCGTGGCGATGAAGGCGTTCGGCGGCGCCAAGAACGGCAACTACCCCGACCCCAAGTGCCCGCCGCTCTTGGACGTGGAGCACCTCGAGCTGGCGGTGCGCTATTCCCTGGGCGTGCCGGGCGTGGCGACTTTGGACATCGGCTGCCACAACGTCGAGCAGATCCGCAAGAACATTGCGTTGGTCAAGGGCGCCAAGCCGCTCGGCGAGGACGAAATGGCGAAGGTCGAAGCCCTGGGTAAAGAGCTGGCGGCAAAGTGGAAAGACCACTTGGGCGAGGTTGCCGGGACCGCAACTCACAGAGTCAATCTCGCATAGGGTCTTATCGAATGCTGTAGCATGTCGATCGAGTGATCACGAAAGGACGAAAGGACGAAAACGCGAAATCGGAGGAGAGCAGCGCAGGCAGGTAACTTGTCGCCGGCTAGCGGTGCCACTTCCGTTTCGTGCTTTTGTGTTTTCGTGATTCTCTTGAGGTAGCCGAATGACGTTGCGCAAAGGCCGTTGGTTGCTGGCGGCGGGCGTTCTGGGGGTCGTGGGCGCGCTCGTGTGCTTGGGGTGGGACGGGAATTCGGCCAGGGGGAAGCCGGTGTCGCAGCCGCCGTTCGAGAAGCGCATGAAGGTGCCGCCTTTGCCGACCGGGCTCACGTGGCTCAACACCGCCGGTCCCATCGACCTCCAGGCCCTCCGCGGCAAGTTCGTCCTTCTGGATTTCTGGACCTATTGCTGCATCAACTGCATGCACATCCTGCCGGAGCTCAAGAAGCTCGAAAGGGCGTATCCGGAAAACCTGGTCGTGATCGGCGTCCACTCCGCCAAGTTCGAGACCGAGCAGGATTCCCGGAACATCGCCGAGGCGATCCTCCGCTACGAGATCGAACACCCGGTCATCAACGACGCCAACCACGCCGTCTGGGAACTCTTCGGAGTCAATGCCTGGCCGACCTTGCTCCTCGTGGACCCGGAAGGATATGCGGTTTGGGGCACCAGCGGCGAGATCACCTTCGAGCAGGTCGACGCCTTGCTGAAGCGGGCAATCCCCTATTATCGCGGGAAAGGACTCTTGGACGCCACGCCGCTCCGCTTCGACCTGGTTGCCGCAAAGTCGCAGGCCACGCCGCTGCGATTTCCCGGCAAGGTGCTGGCCGACGAGCCCGGCGGACGGCTCTTCATCGCCGACACGAACCACAACCGCATCGTCGTCGCGCGGCTGGATGGCACGCTGCTGGAGGTCGTGGGCTCGGGCGCGACGGGGCAGGCCGACGGCAACTTCGCGTCCGCCCAGTTTAGGCAGCCCCAAGGGATGGCCCTCCGCGGCGAGGAACTCTACGTGGCCGACACCGAGAACCACCTCATCCGCAAAGTGGACCTGGCCAAGAAGACCGTCACCACGGTGGCCGGTGTGGGCCGGCAAGCCCGCACCCCGGCCCCGCCGGGAAAAACGTCCGATCCGCGCAAGACGCCGCTCAGCAGCCCCTGGGACCTGTGGCTAGAGGGAGATTCCCTGTACGTCGCCATGGCCGGCTTCCACCAAATTTGGCGGATGCGATTGGACCGCGCGGCGATTGGACCCTATGCGGGCAACGGCCGGGAAGACATCGTGGATGGTCCGCTCCTGCCGAAGCAGGCGTATCAACCGGGGTCTTCTTCCTTCGCCCAGCCGAGCGGTTTGGCTTCCGACGGCACGTGGCTCTACGTGGCGGATAGCGAGGGGAGCTCCATCCGGGCGGTGCCGCTGGGGCCGAGAAAGGAGGTCCGCACGGTCGTGGGCACCGCGCACCTGAGCTACGCGAGGTTGTTTACGTTCGGCGACGCGGACGGCCCGGCCGGCCAGGCCCGCTTGCAGCACCCGCTGGGCGTTGCCTTCTATGCGGGGCGGCTCTACGTGGCCGACACGTACAACAACAAGATCAAGGCCGTCGATCCGGCCACGGGAGCCGCGCGGACCCTCGTGGGCACGGGAAAGCCCGGCCGGGAGGACAACCCCCCGCAGCTCGACGAGCCGGCCGGTATCGCCGCCGCCGCCGGCAAGCTCTTCGTCGCCGACACGAACAACCACCTCATCCGCGTCGTCGACTTGCGGGACAACAAGGTCTCCACGCTTGCTATCCCGGGCCTGGCGCCGCCGAAACCGCCGGTGGAAGCAACGGCCTCCTTCGTCCTGCCGGGTGCCGCCCAGGTGACGCTGCAACCGGCCGCCGTGCGATCGGCAAGCGGCAAGATTCGCCTGGCGGTCGAGCTGCAATTGCCCGCCGGCCACAAGATCAACGAGCTGGCCCCGATGGCGTATTGCGTGGAGTTCCCGGCGGAAAGCGCTGGCGGCGGCGGCAAGCCCGAGGGTAAACCCGAGGGCAAACCCGAGCCCGGCCCGATCCGCCGGGAAGGGCTCACCAAGGCGATCCGCGTCGAGAAGCCGGCCGCCTCATTCGAGGTCTCTCTCCCCGTGGACGCCGAGAGCGGCCGCGACGCCGTGCGGATCGCACTCAACTACTTCTATTGCCTCCCGGGGACCGAGGGCCTCTGCAAGGCCGGGAGCGTCGTCTGGACCGTGCCGGTGGTCGTGAAGCCCGACGCCCCATCGGACGTCATCTCGCTGCGGCACGAAGTCCCGTAGGCTTTGCGGTATCTTCCCACTAGTGTCCTTGGCCGTTACGATGAGGGCCGATGCTTGGACGTCCGCGCGGGGAGATGGGCCATGGAACGCCTCGTCGGTCTCTTGGGCTTGCTGGTCATCCTGTTCTTGGCATGGCTCTTGTCCGAAAACCGCCGGAGGATGAACTTCCGGCTCATCCTGAGCGGACTTGCCTTACAGGCCCTCCTGGCCGTGCTCCTCCTTTGGACCGCGCCGGGACGGATGGTGTTCGACGGGGCACGGGGGTTCTTCGAGCATCTCATCAGCTTCTCGGACGCGGGGGCCGAGTTCGTCTTCGGGCCGAAGTTCAAGGACCACCCCTTCGCCTTCTCCGTGCTGCCGCAGTTGATCTTCATTTCGTCGCTGATGGCGGTGCTGTTTCACCTGGGGATCATCCAGCGCGTGGTGAAGTTCATGGCCTGGGTCATGGTCCGGGTG
Organism: uncultured Planctomycetaceae bacterium; assembly: GCA_964354135.1. Lineage (GTDB taxonomy): Bacteria > Planctomycetota > Planctomycetia > Pirellulales > Thermoguttaceae > CAYGZA01. Next base: position 2,587 of record CAYGZA010000126.1, on the reverse strand, counting down.
ATGGACACGTCGGGCACCGAGTCGCTGGCCGCCGGGGCGGAGGTCTTTGTCGGCATGACCGAGTCGCCGCTGGTGATCCGCCCTTACCTGGACTCCATGACGCGGTCGGAGCTCATGGCCATGATGACCGCCGGGCTGGCGACCGTGGCCGGGAGCGTCATGGGGCTGTACGTCTCCTGGGGGATCGACGCCGGCCACCTCCTGGCCGCCTCGCTCATGGCCGCGCCCGCCTCGCTCGTGATTGCCAAGATCATGGTCCCCGAGACCGAAGCCTCGCCGACCAAGGGCACGGTCCGCATCGAGATCCCCAAGCCCGACATCAACATGCTCGACGCCGCCTGCCGCGGCGCGACCGACGGGCTGCGCCTCGCGCTGAACGTCGCCGCGATGCTGATCGCGTTCTTCGCGTTGATCAAGTGCGTCAACTGGGGCCTTTCGCTCTCGGAGCACTGCGGCGGGCCCGTCCTCTCGCTGGAGCGGGTCTTCGGCTGGGTCTGCGCCCCGCTGGCCTGGGTCATCGGCGTGGAGTGGAAGGACGCACAGGCCGTGGGCGTGCTGCTGGGCAAGAAAATCGTGCTCAATGAGCTGGTCGCCTACGACAGCCTCCGCACCATGTCCGAGACGATCTCCCACCGCTCGACGGTCATCACGACCTACGCGCTGTGCGGCTTCGCCAACTTCGCCTCCGTGGCGGTGATGGTGGGCGGGATCGGCGGCCTGGCACCCTCGCGCCGGGACGTCTTCGTCCGCTACGGCCTCCGGGCGATGATCGGCGGCGCACTGGCCACTTTCATGACGGCGGCGATTGCAGGAATGCTGATTCCTGCGGGAAAATGACCCATGACCGTGCAGCCATGACCAAGGAACTGTCCGAAACCGTCCTCCAATTCGGCACCGGGAAGTTCCTGCGGGCGTTTGCCGACCTTTTCGTTCACGAGCTGAACGAGAGCGGGGCGGCAGCCGGGCGCGTCGTGGTCGTGCAATCGACCGGCGCGGATCGGGCCGCTGCGCTCAACGCTCAAGGAGGCTGCTATCACGTAGCCATCCGCGGGCTGCTCGACGGCCGGAAGATCGACCGGACCGTGGAGGTCCGCAGCATCGGCAGGGCCCTTGCCGCGTCGGCGGATTGGAAGGACGTGCTCCGCGCGGCCCGATCGCCGGCGATACGGCTGGTGGTTTCCAATGCCACGGAGGCCGGTTACCGGCTCGACCCTGCCGATGCGCCGGGCCTCGAGCCGCCGCGGTCGTTTCCCGCCAAACTCTTGGCGTTTCTCAAGATGCGGTTCGACTCGGGCCTGCCCGGCGTGACGATCCTCCCGTGCGAACTCCTCGAGAAAAACGGCGAGCGGCTCCGTCAGCTTGTGCTCGATCAGGCGGCGCAGTGGCGCCTTGCCGGGCCGCTGGTGGACTGGCTGCAAACCGATTGCCGGTGGCGAAACACGCTCGTGGACCGCATTGTCTCTGCCCCGCCGCCGGATGATCCCATGACGCTCGGCGATCCGCTCCTCGCCGTGGCCGAGCCGTTTGCCCTGTGGCTGATCGAAGGGGCGCAGCCGCTTGCAGGACTGGAGGCCCATCCGGCGGTGCAGCGGGTCGAGCGGCTCGAACCCTATTATCTCCGCAAGGTCCGCATCCTGAACGGGGCGCACACGGCGCTCGTCGCGAAAGCACTGCCGCTTGGATTCCAGACCGTGCGCCAGGCGGTACTCGATCCCGAGATCGGCGGGTGGCTCCGCCGGTTGCTCTTCGAGGAGATCCTGCCCGCGCTGGAAGGCCGGACGGAAGATCCCGAGCAATTCGCCCGGCAAACGCTGGAACGCTTCGCCAACCCGTTCCTGGAGCACCGGCTGGAGGACATTGCGCTGCACCACGAGGTGAAGCTACAGACCCGGCTGGTTCCGACCCGCCGCGAGTTCGAGGATCGCTTCGGACGGCCGCCGAAGCTGCTCCAGGAGATTTTGGGGGAGGGGGCGTAAAGCGCGGCCGAGAAGGGGCGATCAGCTCTCAGCTATCGGCTATCAGGTATCATCTCTCAGCCGTCAGCGAAGGGCGCCTTGCGCAGTGCTCGCCTACTGGGGGCGCCCGTTTTCGCAGTGCGCTCGTCCACAACGGACGTTGCGCGTGCAAGCTGGAAACTGATAGCTGACTGCTGATAGCTGAAGGCTCCCGCCTACAGCGCGCGGCGATGGCGCCGGCCCCTGCGGCCGAAGATCGGCTTCGGCGGGGGAGTCGCCGGAGGAACGGGGGGAGGAGTTGGGGGAATTGCGGCGCTCGGCGGGGCCGCAGAAGGGGCGGCCCGCGGCGCTGCAGAAGGGGCGGCTCGCGGCGCTGCCGGGAAAACGCCCTGCCGCGACGGCATCGCAACGTAATCGACCGTCTCCCGCCGTTTGAGCATGCGGTTGATCCGCATCTCGATCCTCGTCAGCTCGTTTCCCTCCTCGGGCGTCACGAAGGTGTACGCCACCCCCTCGCGGCCCATGCGGCCCGTGCGGCCCACGCGGTGGACGTAGTCGTCGCAGAACTGGGGGATGTCGTAGTTGATGATGTGGGAGATCCGGGTGACGTCGATCCCGCGGCCGACCACGTC
>CAYGZA010000125.1:0-16913 GCA_964354135.1 uncultured Planctomycetaceae bacterium | reverse complement strand
CCTTTATGGAGTCGGTGGTTATGACTATTTGAACGGTATTGCCCCTAGCCCCTAGTCCCTTCGGCAACGGCCAAGCGAAGCAAGACCTCGTCCAAGTCGTTACACGTGCAATTCTACGATGTCCTTCTCGTGCAAGGTGTAGTCCCCCTTGACCACGGTGCCGTCGTGGACGGCGGTTCCCCACACCCGGGCGAACTTGAGGTGGGTCAAGAAGTCCTTGTGGACCTGGCCGGCCATGTCGAGGACCGTGCTGCCGCGGCGGAGGGTGAAGGGGCGATCCAGGTCGGGCCCTTTCGCCGCGGGGACCTTCGAGTACACGCGGACCACGTCCATCGCCCCATAAACGGCGCCCCGCAATGCCTCCAGCCCCGTCCCCTTCTCCGCCGAGATCGCGTACTCGGGGAAATCCGACGGGCAAAGCTCGTGGAACAACTCGAGTCGCGCGGCCGCCTCCGGCAAGTCGATCTTGTTGGGCAGGAGGAACGTCCGGGTGTACGAGACCCCGATGTCCTCCTCGTGGAGATACGAAGTGCCCCCCAACCGCGTCTTCGTGCCGTTGAGCCGGTCGAGAACCTCCTGGCACTGTTCAATCCCCAAGTCGCTGCCGAGGTCGAGCATCAGCAGGGCCAGGTCGGCGCCGCGGATCAGCCCCTGCACGTACGATTCCATGTAGTCGGCGGTGATCGGCGGGGTATCGACGAGTTGGACGAAGACGTCCTCCCACGGCATCATGCCCGGAGTGGGGGCGTGCGTGGTAAAAGGATAGGGGGCCACCTCGGGCGTGGCCCGCGTAAGACGCCTCAGTAATTGGCTCTTCCCCGCGTTCGGGCCGCCCAGGATGACGGCCGTTCCTGCACCTTGGCGGGGGATGCGAACTCCGCGGGTCTTCTTGCCGGCCTTCCGCTCGGCCAGAATCTCCTTCTTTGCCTTGCTGATCTTGGCCTTGATGTCGGCCTGGAGCTTGTCGGTCCCCTTGTGTTTGGGGATCTCGGCAAGCATCACCTGGAGCCACTTCAACTCGTCGTCGATAGACGTGGCCCGGCGGTATTCCTCCTCCGCCTTAAGGTATTGCGCCGTCAGGTTTGCTGGCATGGCACCCCGCCGCCCCAAACTACCGGACCAGTTCAGTGTAGCGGGCAGCCCGGAGTTCGGCTAGCGGTGCCGGGTAAGGAGTCTGAAGCCTCGCGGGCTACCTGGCCGCTTCCCACCCGCTGGCGTCCAGCCGGAGGGTCACGGGGGCAGCGCTGCGGAGGACCGGTCCCGTCGGCTCCCCATAGGAAGCCTGGCGCAGCAGCCTCGAGGCGGTTCGCCCTCCGGGCTCGTTCGCCGTGGAGGACTTGGCGGGTCCTGTGCCTGAACTGGACGGTCCGGTACCGGAGCCACTTGGTCCGGCGCCCGACTTCGCCGGCCCGCTCCCCGAATCGGCGTCCGGAATGGGCATGAGCCGCGTTTCGCTCTTGGGAGAGCCGGAGGACCCGCCCGGCGTCGTGCCGTTTGCTCCACTGCCCGACGAGGAATTCGCCGGCGGCGGCGGCAACAGGGACGAAGACCCGCCGGACCAGGAACCGCCCGCACCGTTCGCACCGTTCGCACCGTTCGCCGGCAGCGTCGATCCCGAGGCTACAGAAGACATGGCGGCCGGCCACGAGTATGTCCCGTTCGAGGGCAACGCCGCGGACGGCATGGGAATGGGCGAGAGCCCGGACGGGCTCCCGAGCGCCGGAGCACACGAACAACCCGGCGCGCTTGCGGCTCCCGAAACGTAACTCGAGCCGATCGAACGAACGGTACCGTAACACGGATTGGAGTAGACAACCCGGTATGTGGTGTACGGGACCAACTGGGCCTGGTAGGTCCAGCTCGTGACCGGACGGTACGCGGTGACCGGGCAGCCGGTGCAGGGATCGTACGCGCTGACGGGCGTGCAACCGGTGATCGGCACGGGCCGGTACACGGTCCGGTAGCACGTCTGCGGCACGTAGCAGCAGGTGACCGCGGTGGCCGGAGAGACCGCGGCGGCGCTGGCCAACATGGGCGCCGCGGCGGGCGCCGGCGCCCGGACCAAAGGCCGCCCGCTGAACGGCGGGACGTACGTGGTGCTCGTCGTCCCCGGGTTGTGCCAGGACCAAGGACACAGCCAATCGAAGATCGCCTTGCCCTCCGAAGGTGCCCCGGCGACCAGCAACACGGCAGCGGCGGCAATGATCGTAAAGCGCGTTTTCCAGCTAAGCATGACGGTGCTCCGTAGGTTACAGCCGGCCAGCAACCTCATCAGACCGCCGCCGGCACGCCCTGTCAAGAAGCGGCCATCCGGCCGGCCTGCACTTGGCAATCCTCTCCGAACGTATCGCCTGGGTGGATTCGTCCGCGGCTGCCGGTCGTAGCGGATTTGCCGACGCGCGATCCGGCGCGCCGCGGTTGCACTCGGGCAACGTTCAAGCAAACATACACCGCAGTTCCGCACGGCGCGACGACCTGGGGAGGAAAAGGTGGACAAGTTGGGGGGAGTGTGCCGGTTGTGCGGAAGGTGTGCGGCTTCGCCGCTCGCTCGGACCCGGCGGGAGTCGATTACCGGGCCCGCGGACGCCGCTCTTCGTACACGTCGTAGAGGTCGAAGAGCAGTTCCCGCAGGTCGCCCTGCCGGACTGCGAACCGCTGCCGGACTTCCTCCGGGGCAATGAGCCCCTGCTCGTCACCGAGCAACCGCTCGACGATGCGGCAGGCGATCTCCGGACTTGGCGAAGTGCGGAACAGCTCCGGAAGGCCGAGGCTGCGATGGCACGTCGCGAGCAAGCCGCACCCGAGCCGGCGGCAGACCCGCTTGAGCCGAAAGCGGTTCCACCGCGCGAGCTGCTCGCAGCCGTCGACGATCACCAGGCTCGCAGGGCCCAGGGCGGGAACCTGCCGCAGGTCGACCGGCAGGCGGCGCTCTGCGTCGTGCAGCTCGATGAGCAAGACCTGCCGGCCCGCGCGCTCGACGGCCGGAATGAGCGATGCGACCAGGGCCGACTTGCCGCTCCCGTGCGGGCCGGCGATCTGGCCGCGCCACCCGTTGTCGCGGAGCCGCTCGACGAGGTGCTCGGGACTCAGGCCGGGCGGGAGCTGAAACGGAAGGGCGCCGGGCCGGGTACGGCACGTGGAGAAAGGATTGTCGCGGCGCGGGAGTTCGTCCGGTCGGCTCACGAGACGCCGGCCTCGGCCGCGGGAAGCTGGTGGTCGTCGGTCTCGCGGGGCTGCGGCCAGGGCGCCGCCGAGCGCGCCGCGGGAAGCTCGCCGAGCCGGAAAGGCGACTCGCCCAGCACTTCCCGGCCCCCGGTCAGAAAGACCCGGACCCGCACGCGCCAGCCGATCTTCAGGATCACGCCGCGGTAACTCAACGGACTGTTGGGCAAGACGGTGTTGAACCGGCCCGGCCGGCGCGGGTCGATGGGCTCATCGCCTTCGGCGGGCCGGCGCCAGAAGGCATGGACCGCCAGGTCTTCGTCCCCCTTGCCCTCCGTGTGCCAGAGGATGGAAATCTCGACGGCCTTGATCTCCTCCGGCGCGATCCCCTCCAGGCGGTATTCGCCGGCGAGGGATTCGCCCGGGAAGTATGCCCGGCCGTTGCCGTCCAAACGGATCCGTACCAGGGGTTCCTTCATGGAGTGCCCTTCCCGTTGCCGCCGGGGTAAACGATCACCGGGAACGACCGCTCGAAATCGGGCCGCCCGGCCACTTCCCCGCGGACGATGAACTTCCATTGGATTTCGTTGTGCTCCGACCTGAACGTGTGCATGGCCACGGCGGGAATCTCCACCGGAAACCGGGCGGCGAAAGGCGCGCCGTGGCCCACCTCGAAGCCTTCGCGGCGGAACGCCGGCTGCCGGTACACGCGGTGGCTCTCGGTCCGCGTGTTGGTCCCGTGGCGGTACGTCGCCTCTTCCTCGCAGACCAACGCGACGTCCAACGACTTGACCTTCAACCGGCCGCTCTGCGAAAGGTGCAGCTCGTACGTCCTGCCGGGATACAGCGGCTGGTCGGAAATCTCCAGCAAGGTCGGCCCGATGCCGGTGGCCAGAAGCAGTTGCCGAAAGAAGAAAACGATCAAGCCGATCCCGACGACCGCAAACGGCAGGAGCACGAAGATCAAGAACCAGTCGGGGCTCCCCTCCAGAAGACCATCGACCGCCATCCAGGCGAACACCGCCACCACGCCGTTCCACAAGAGGCACGCGGCCAGCCATACGCCCAAGGTCCATGCCGACGAAGAGGTCACCGGAAGACGGAATGCCAGCGTGGTGCCCGGGCTGTCGGTGATGTGCGTGGGGGCGGGGACGTTGGGGAAGTCGTGGGTGAGGCGGTCGGCGGCGTCGAGCAAGTCGCGCTGGGCCGTCCGGATCCCACGGACCGCCCGGTGCTCCGCCGACTTTCCCCAATGGAGCATCGTGTAGATCAAGCGGGCGCCGGCGATCAGCAGGAACGAGACCGGAATGGAGAGCACCGGCCAAAACCACCAGCTATACCCCCGCACGACCACGGCCACGCGAGGATCCGAAGGATCGTACCAGCAGGGATACCGCCGGCCGACGGAAAACTCGCTCAGGATCGCCCGCTTGTCTTCCTCGCCGGTGGAATACGCCCCGCGGATGTCGTAGGCCCAAAGGACGTGGGTCTCGCCGTCGACCTCGTACTGGATGCGGACCTCCGGGCGGTAGAGCGTCCCCTTCTCGCCCTCGCGCTTGCCGACCTGCTTGTCGAGCACGACGCAGGTATGCTCGACGAAGACGTGATTGGCGCGCCACTCGGGGATGACCAGGGTGACGGCAATCAGCACCAGCCCGGCGCAGCCGAGCAGGCAGAAGGCCCCGAGGAACAGGGCCTCGCCGGCGCTGCCCAGGATCTTCGACCCGGTGCGGCGGTCGCCGCGTTTCTTCTCGTAAAAGCGAAAGCTACGCGCCACTTCGTCGCGACTTCCGATGGAAGCCGATCCCCTCCAGGGCCTTGTAGACCTCCTCCAACGTCTTCTCGCCGAAATTCGAGATGCTCAACAGCTCTTCCCGAGTCGAATTCAGCAGGTCCTCCACCGTGAAAACCCCTTTCTCTTCCAGGCAGTTGGTGGTTCGCACCGATAGGCCGATCTCGGCCGTGCTCATTTCCAGCTTGTGCCTGAGGTCCTTGGCCTCCGTGTCGAAGGTGCTGAGCGGAATCCGGGTTCCCATGGGCTCCCTCCCCAAGAACATCCGTCTGGACTGTGATGAAGAGACTCGCGCGGCAGGGGTGCCCTGCCGCCAACCCTGCAAGTATAGCGATTTGCGCCATCTTGGGTAGCGGTCCCCCGGGAGGGCGAGGCTCCTGCCATGCTTGCGTGGGTCGGTGCCCAGACTGGCAGCGGTCCCCCGGGAGGGCGAGGCTCCTGCCCGGGAGGGCGAGGCTCCTGCCGAGCCGTAACGTCAACCACAACAGACCCGCCCAGGCTCGCCAGGGGCCGCGCCCTCCCGGTATCGCCCACCGTCACTGGGATGGGACCCAATAGGGGGGGGTGGCCGCCGCCGATCTCGCTCGCCGCCGCGCGCCAGGGTGCCACGGGCTGCTTGTCAGCCCGTGCGACGGCTGATTCACGGCACTGGCCGGCAAGCGGCCAGTGGCACCCGGTGGGTCCGCGGGACGCCGGGGGTTCTGACGCCTGCCGGTCAGACTCCGTATACTACTACGGAAACGAGCGGAACCGGACCTGCAATCCCCCCCCCGAGGAACCCCTATTGGATCGACTGCTCGAAGGTCTGACCCCTGCCCAATGTGAGGCCGTCCAACACGTTGAAGGCCCGCTACTTATCCTTGCCGGTCCGGGGAGCGGCAAGACCCGGGTTGTCACCCATCGCGTCGCTTATCTCCTTTCGCAGGGGATACCGGCCGATCAAATCCTGGCACTCACCTTCACCAACAAGGCCGCCGACGAAATGCAGGCCCGGCTGCACCGGCTCGCCCCCGGCCAGGCAGTCTGGGTCGGGACGTACCACCGCTATTGCGCCCGGTTGCTCCGGAGGTATGCCTCGTTCGTGGGGCTCCAGCCGAACTACACGATCTACGATGCCGACGACAGCGCCCGGGCGCTCCGTCAAGTGGTCGCGCGGCTTAGCGTCGACGCCGTCCATTTCACTCCCGAGGCGATCGCCAGTGCGATAAGCTGGGCAAAGAACAAGCTGATCGGGCCGGGAGAGTACGAACCGCGGCCGGGTCACCCATTAGGGGTGATCGTCAAGCGCGTTTACCCAGTTTACCAAGGCCAGTTGATCCGCTCGAACGCCGCCGACTTCGACGACCTCTTGCTCCATGCGGTCAACCTGCTCCGCGACAACCCGGAGATTCGCGGTGAGCTGGACGAGCGGTATCGCTTCATTCTGGTGGACGAATACCAAGACACCAACCTCGCCCAATACGCGCTGGCCCGGGCACTCTCGGTCGACTATCCCAACCTGGCGGTTACCGGCGACCCCGACCAGTCGATCTATGGATGGCGCGGGGCCAACCTGAACAACATCCTGGAGTTCGAGAGGGATTTCCCCAATGTCCGCGTCGTCCGCCTGGAACAGAATTACCGCAGCACCAAGCGCATCCTCCGCGCAGCGGCGGACCTGATCGCCCACAACGTCAAGCGGAAACAAAAGGCTCTGTTCACGGAGAACGGCGAGGGAATCCCCGTGCGCCTCGTGAGCTACTCGACCCAGAAAGACGAAGCCCGGTCGGCCGCTGCTGAGATCGCCGAAGAAGCCCGCGCCGGCCGTCGCCGCCCGCGGGATTACGCCGTGTTCTATCGCATCAACGCCCTTTCCCGAGAATTCGAGATGGCCCTAAGGGAGCAGGGCGTGCCTTACCAGCTCGTCAACGGCGTCGAGTTCTTTCAGCGGAAAGAGATCAAGGACATCCTCGGGTATTTGCGGCTGCTGGCCAATCCGCGGGACGACGTGGCGCTGCGGCGAGTCGTCAACGCGCCGCCGCGAGGGATCGGCCGGTCGACGCTTCAGCGGCTGGGGGACCACGCAGCCCGGCGCGGAACGACCCTCCTGGACGCCCTCCGCGAGTGCCGCCGCATCGAGGGGCTCGGTCCCTCGGCCGCGGGCAAGGTGCTTCAGTTCGTCCAGATGCTGGACCGGCTCACCGCGCTTGCCGGCGAGCCGGTGGAGGCCGTGTTGGGGCACCTCCTGAACGAGTCGGGCTACAAGCGCCATCTCGAGAACTCCGACAACGAGGAGGACCAGGAGCGGCTGGCGAACATCGAGGAGCTTCTGACGGTCGCCCGCCAGTTCGACGAGCGGAGCGGCGGCCGGGGCGCGTTGGAGGAGTTCCTCGAAGAGACCAGCCTGACGGGCGAAACCGACGATTGGCAGTCGGAGGGCGACCGCGTGACCCTGATGACGCTCCATGCCTCCAAGGGCCTGGAGTTTCCGGTGGTTTTCCTCGTGGCCGTCGAGGAGGGGCTCTTGCCGCACGAGCGGAGCGCCGACCGCTTCGACCAGATCGAAGAGGAGCGGCGGCTGATGTTCGTGGGGATGACGCGGGCCAAGGAGGAGTTGCGCATTAGCATGGCCCGGTATCGGGATTTCCGCGGCCGGCGCAAGTTGACGGTCCCGAGCGCGTTTCTCATGGAACTGCCCAGGGGCGACATGGAGGTGGTCGAGCAGGAGGCGGAGGTCACCGAGCCGGCGCCGAGGGAGGCCGACTATGACCAGCGGGTGGCCCCGGCGACCGAGACACCGCCGGCAGCCCGCACCCGGCGCGAAGGTGTATCCTTGATGACGGCGGCGGAGCTTGCCAACGGCGGTCCCCTGCCGGCGGCATCCCCGGACGAGTTCCATCAGGGCATGATGGTTATCCACCCGGAATACGGGCTAGGGAAGATTGCGGCGCTCAGTGGGGCCGGGTCGGGGAGAACCGCGACGGTGGACTTCGCGTCTCCGCCCCGCCGGCTGAAGTTTGTGCTCTCGCGGAGCCCTTTGCGGCCGGTGACCAGCCGCTTGACATGAGCCGGGCCCTGGGGGATGATAATGTATGGAACCTCTTGCGCAGTAAGAGGTTTGGCGCTCTTGCACGACCCGGAGCAGCGTGCGATGTCACGGGTAGCGATCTTCGAGGCCAGCGTCCGCTATTTCTTGGAGCCGATTGCCCCGCTCCTGGAGGACGAGTCGGTCACGGAGATCATGGTCAACGGCTACGAGGAGATCTACATCGAGCGGCGCGGGCGGCTGGAATACACCGGCCTGCGGTTTCCCAGCAACGACGCCCTGCTGTCGGCGGTTCACAACATTGCCCAGTGGGTCGGCCGCGAGATCACCGAGGAGCACCCCGTGCTCGATGCCCGACTGCCGAACGGGTCCCGGGTCCATGCCGTGATCCCTCCCGCTGCCCGCGGCGGCACGTACCTGACGATCCGGAAGTTCTCCCGGGAAGCGCTGACGCTGGAGGATTTTGTCCGCTTCGGCAGCCTGTCGGAGATCGGCCGGGAGTTTCTGGAGGTCTGCGTCCGGCTGCGGAAGAACATCCTGATTTCCGGAGGGACGGGGACGGGAAAGACTGCCCTGCTAGGGGCCCTCTCCCGGGCCATCCCGGAACAGGAACGCATCGTGGTGATCGAGGACACGTCGGAATTGCGGCTCATCCAGCCTCACTGCCTTTACCTGGAGGCCAAGCACGCGGACGCGGCCGGCCGCGGGGCGCTCAACGTGCGGCAATTGTTCGTCAACTCGTTGCGGATGCGCCCGGATCGGATTATCGTCGGGGAGGTCCGCGGCGGCGAAGCCCTCGACATGCTCCAGTCCATGCTCAGCGGCCACTCGGGAAGCCTTACGACCATCCATGCGGAAAGCGCCCGGGACGCCTTGATGCGGCTGGAGACCCTCTCGCTGATGTCGGATGTGGAGCTTCCCGTGTATGTGGCCCGGGCGCAGGTGGCCTCGGCCATTCACTTGATTGTGCAAATTGCCCGTTTTACCGAGGACGGGTCCCGCAAGATCACGCGGATTACGGAAGCTCGGGGGCTCGATGCGGCAAACCAATACGTGACCGCGGACCTGTTCGTGTGCCGGCTCCGGGGCAAGGCGCCGGACGGGATGCTGGTGGCCGACCTGGAGCCGACCGGCGAGAAACCGGCGTTTGCGGCCGCGGTGTACGAGCAGGGGATGGACGATTTGGTGCGGTTGACCGGGGCCCTGTGGTCGAAGTAGTTGCAGGGGGCCGACGGCTATGAGAACCTGGAGAAAACGGCGGAGACGCGGGTCGCGGCGGGCCGGCCTGGCGTCGCTCGACTACGTCCTCATTCTAGGAGTCATCCTGCCGATGCTCGGGTTCATCGTGTGGATAGGTCGGGCGGCCATCGCGGTGGTGTACCAGATGGCGTGCGTCTTGGTGTCCTGGCCGTTTATGTGAGTCAACAGTCCGGGGAGTGTGCCGCTTGCGGTAACAGAGAAATCCTTCTTGCGAAGAGGACCCTTTTATGAAGAAATCGGCGTGGCTGGGTCTCTTGAAGCGCGTCCACGAGGACCAGAAAGGCGCGGTGGCCCTGGAGACGATCCTCATCCTTGGGGCCATTGCCCTACCGGTGCTGGTCTTCCTCATTCGGTGGGGTTGGCCGAGGATCCGCGGTTGGTTCGAGAAGGGCGTCGAAGGCGTCGACCAGGGGATCACCGACGAGTTCCCGACGAACTGACCGGCGCTGGGCGGATTCCCGATGGTTTCCACGGTCCTGTTGCTCGGGCTCTTGGCGGTCGCCACGGCGACGGACTTGGCGCGGCACCGGATCTACAACTGGAGTACGTATCCGGGGATCCTGGCCGCCCTGGGAATCAACGGACTCGGGCAGGCCTGGCTGCGGGCGACCGGCGAGGACCCGGCAACCCTGGAGATGCTGCAACGCGGGCTGGGCTGGATCGGACTTTGGGAGAGCGTCTTCGGTTTCCTGATCTGCGGCATGGTGCTCCTGGCTTGCTTCGTCCTTTTCAAGGTCGGAGGAGGGGACGTCAAGCTGATCGCGATGCTTGGGGCGTTCCTGGGGGTCGACAAAGGGATCCGAGCGATGCTTTGGACATTTGTGCTCGGCGGCTGCGCGGGGCTGATCGTCCTGGTGTGGCGGGTGGGACCGCTGCGGCTGGCCACCGCGGCCCTGCGCCACCTGCTCTGGACGATCCGCCTGGGCCGTCCGAGCGCGCTGACGGACGACCAGCGGGCACAGCTTCAGCCGCCGTTGTTTCTGGCCCCCAGCGCGCTGGCGGCCGTCGCGATCGTCGAGTTCTCCTTGCTGGAGCGGCTGGAGGCGGTGCTGGGTTGGTGAAAGGGCGTTGGGAAGAGGCGTTTGTTGCGGAGGCATCGTCATGGGTCGCGCGGTCCTCCTGAGCTGTCTGCCGTGGCTGGCACTCTTGGCCGGCGCGTCCGCCGTGCTGTGGCTTCTGGTCCGCCTAAGCGGCGCCAAGCCCGATTGGGACCGGCTCCGCCGCCTGCACGGCGACGAAAAGGGGACGGTGCAAGGTCTGAGCTTTGTCCTGGCGCTGTCGCTCGTGTTCATTCCGGTGATGCTCCTCATCGTGCAGATCAGCCAGTTGATGGTCGCCACGATGGTCGTCCACTACGCGGCCTACACGGCAGCCCGCAGCGCGATCGTCTGGATCCCGGCCCGGCTTCCGGGCGAGTTGGAGAACTGGGGCCCGCCATACGAGTTGGCCGAGGGCGACCTTCCCGCGCTTTACCCCAGCGATCCGGGCTACGGGCCCTCGGCGAGTTGGTGCAAGTACCGGGTGACGTCCAAGACGGGCGTCAAGTACGAGAAGATCAAGCTCGCGGCGGTGATGGCGTGTACGCCCATTTCCCCCTCGCACCGTCTCGCGCCGCTAAGCGGTCCGGGATCGCAAATCTGGGACCGCATCCGCGCGGCCTATGGCTTCCTCGCGCCCAACTCGGCCTGGGCCACGGAGACCCCAGGCCCGGTGTACAACAAGTTGGCCTATGCCATGGCGCACACCGACGTGGACATCTCTTTCTACCACTCGGGGCAGGAGCCGCCGCTTAGGGCGTATACCGAGCCGTATCAACACGACCCGAACGATCCCGAGCCGCCCGAGTTCATCGCCGACGGCTACACGGGGATCGAGATCGGCTGGCAGGACCCGATCGAGGTGACGGTGACCTACGAGCTGAAGCTGTTGCCGGGTCTGACCCGGTACATTTTCATCCGGAAGGCCGAAGAGCGGATCAGCGGCAACAAGCGTTATTTCGTGTATCCCCTGGTGGCCTCGGCCACGCTGAACAACGAGGGCGAGAAATCGGCGGTGCCGTATGTCCACTAAGCGGCGACGCGTGATTCCGGGAGGGCGATTGCCGCTGCGCCTGCACCGCGACCAGCAGGGGACCATGAGCATCGTCTCGGTCTTCGCCGTCTTCATGCTCGTCTTCCTGCTGGGCATGGTGATGAACGTCGGCCGCGACGTGGACGCCAAGATACGCCTGCAAAACACCGCCGATTCCGTCGCGCTCTCCGGCGGCACGGTGATCGCACGGGGGCTTAACGTGCTGGCGTTCTCGAACCATCTGCTGTTCGACGTGTTCGCCCTGACGGCCTTCCACCGCGAGGCCCAGTCGGTCTACGACGCCCAGCGATACGTCCCCGAGATCCTCGCCGCCTGGAACGGCCTCCAGCCGGTCTTCGCCCGGTCGGGCTTTCCCAAGTTCGAGCGGCTGGCGCCGGCGATCGTCCGCAAGACGCCGCTGGAGCAGCGCTTGGTGGACGTTTACGCCGCGTGGCTCGGTGCCACCAGCACGCTCACGCTGCCGCTCTTGGAGGACATCCTCCGCAACGAGATGATCCCGGAGTTCCAGCGGGCGGTGGTCGAGGCGTATCCCGACATCGCCCAGGCGGCGGCCATGCGGGTCGCCGAGCGGAACGCCCCGCCGGGGAGCACCTACGGCCGGACGCTGGGCGTGCTCTGGCGGACCAATGCGCAGCCGGTCGGTTTTGCGGAGGAAGTCCTCTCGCGGACCATGCCCGTGGTCGATCCCCAGATGGACTTGATCTCGGAGCAGCCGGAATACCTGCGGCTCGCCCGGGCACAGCGGGAGTGGTTCGTCAAGGATCGCTACTTGGGAATCGCCCCGCGCCGCGGAACGAGATTCTACCCGACCTGGCGCTACCACGCCCCCACGTGGACCGACGAGGCCTTCTGGATGTTCGACAACGCGGCGAAGATGAGCCAGTTCGGCAACCTGTTCCGCGACTTTGCCTGCGGGCAGCTCGACCGGCTCTTCAATGCCGAATACCCGATGAGCAACTTGCCTTTCGTGATCCGGGCCTCGAACAACCCGGATGACGGGCCGGAGTTGCCCCATCTCGATCCCAGTTTCAACAACAACGCGCACCTGAACCAGCATCACACGCTCATTGGCGTGGCGTACCGGCATCCGGTGCGGCAAACGCTGCCCCAGTATTTCCGCAACCCGATGCGCCCGTCGCGGGCTTTGGAGCCGTACTCTGCGGTGGCCTATGCGACGGTGCGGGTGTTCATCCCGAAGGCCCGCCTGGTGTGGACGCTGGACTGTCCGCCACCGCCTTTCGACAATCCCGCCGGCGGTGTGCCGGGCGAGATCCCCCCCTTGCCCCCGCCGGAAGACGACCCACCTCCGGACCCGGAAGAGCCGCTTCCCGGCCTGCCCGGCGCCGGCCATCGTCACGAGGTGGTCCGGCAAGGATCGTGGCGGGGGGAGTGGCCCAGGATACCAGGAGGGCCGAAGGAAAGGGAATGGGAGCTTTGGGAGCACTGGGGGCTCACCAACCAGCACTGGACGGTCCAACTGGTCCCCAGCCTCCTGGTCGACACGGCGCAGCCCGTTCTGGCGACGATCTTGCAGCAGGACCCCGGGCTGCCCGAGTTCAGCGAAGAGCGGATTGTGCTTCCCAACCTGGGCAACCTGAGCGACGACGACATCGGCTGGATCAGCCCGCACTAGAGAAAGAGGCAGAGGGACGCGATGATCAAGTCAGCGACATGTAGACGATCGCGGCGCCGCGGCCTGGCGCCGTTGGAGCTGGTGCTCTGCCTGCCCATTCTGCTCTTTATCATGGCGCTGATGGTCAATTTCGGCGCCGTGGTCAGTTGGAAGGTCCGCTCGCTGGTCGTAGCCCGGAACACCGCGTGGGCGGACCGGCGCGAAGGGGCGGCCGGTTTTCCTCGCCCCTGGTACTGGCCCGCTCCGGCCGCAATGGGCTCGCAGCTCCTCTCGGAAACATCGACGCCGGAGCTGGCCGTGCTCGACGATCCCCGCGTGTACCACCCCGTCGTCCGCGGGCCAATGCCCATGCCCGTTCACGAGGACCTGTTCGATCCGGCCCAGGCCCTTCGCCGCGGCAGCTCGGACTTCCGGCGTGGATACCCGATGCTCCGGGCCCTGGGCGCGTTCAACGTGCGTTCGCGGCACGAGGTGCTCGAACGGCGTTGGCCCTGGCAGGACATGGAGTGGCCCGAGGTCCCCATGCCGTTCGATCAGCCGCCTTGGCGCCATCTGGACGGGAACGTGGACCGCCGGATCCCGGTGCTGTATGCGCTCCCCACGGCGCAGGATCCGGGCTTGAGGATGGCCTACATCCAGGCGGTGATCGCCGTCTATTATGCGCCGTTCCTCTGGGACCTGTTCCCGCTTGACCACAACACGGAGTTCATCCGCTACTCTCGCCGTTTCGGCTGGGGGGTCTGGGACTACGAGGCGCCGGACTACCATCCGATCGTGCAAGCTTTTTGCCGCCTGGATCACGACGTGGCGCGGCAGAGGGTCGACAACCTCATCGAGCGAATCAACAACGTCCCCAAGCAGATGACCGACGACTTGATCAGCGAGCAGTTGGTGCGGGACCAGAACAACCCCCTCGGCCCCTGGCACCCACGGGGGCTCTACCCGTGGGTCATCTGGGAGCTCGACCGCCGCATCAACGCCCAGCCGCCCCCACCGGCGCAGCAAGCTGCCGCCATGCGGGCGGAGATCGCCCAGCTCCGGCAGATAATCGACACCCTCACGCAATTCTACAACTCGCTGCCATGACGGCCGATCCCCAGGAAGCGACGACTCGCCCGGCGGACGGCGCCGCGGGGATCCCCACGGCGGCCTCGGGGTTCGCCGGCCTGGCGAAGCGGATCTCGTCGTGGACGTCCAAAGGCGTGGTCACGGCGCTCGTGGTGCTGGCCGGAGTGGCCTTCGGGCGCCAGGTGCTCCAGTGGTGGGCGGCGGGGGACGTTCCGGCCGATCCCGCAGCGCCTCCGGCAGCGGTGGCCGATGGGCTGGGGGACCCGGCCAGAGAGCACCGGCTCCAGTTCGGCGAGAGCCCCTGGTCCATGACCCGTCGCACCCTGACGGCCGCCAAGGGAGAGGCCCTCGCGGCGCTTCGGGCCAGTTGCGCCGAGGTCGTCGGTACGAGCCGTCCGCCCGCCGGCGACCCGGGAGCGGCAGAGAAAGAACTCCTGGCTCTCCTCGGCGAGTGCAAGCCCATCCAAGAAGAGCCGGGCCACTGGGCGCTCTACGAGCTGGACGAGCCGAACCTGATGGTCGTGGGAATCCGGCGCGACGGGACGGGAGCCAAGCCGGCTGCGGGCCCGGTTGCCGCTACCGGGCATCGCGTGGTAACGTGGGGGCTTGCGATTCCGGCAGGCCCGCGGAGCTGGACCCTGTTTGGCTTCTCCGCAGCACCCTCCTCAAGCGGGGATGCGCCCGCCTTGGAGGAGATTCCGTTGCCCCCAGGAAGTGCGAGAGTGTTATCCATGCGGGTCTCGGGCGGCGGGGCGCTGGTATCCTTCAGAGGTCCCGCCGAAGTGGAGAGCTGGAAAGGTTTTTTTGACGCCTGGCTCAGGAGCCACGACTGGAGACCCAGCCCGTGGCGACGGCTCGGCAGCCGGTGGCACCTTCACGGTGCGATGCCCGGCGGCAAGACGCCCGGTTCGTTCGACCTCCAGTTCGGCCCGGATGCCCGCGGGCAGTTGATTGCCCTGCTGGTCATTGCGCCCCCTGACGCTCAACCGACACAAGGGAAGAGTCCATGAAAGGCATTCAAGGTCTGATCATCGCGATCGGTTTGGGCATCGCCGGCGCGTTGTTCAATTTCGCCTACCTTTACAGCAAGTCGCGGGACGTGGAGAAGGTGGCGTTCATCGGCATCGACCCGAAGGTGACGGTTGCCCGCGGGGATCGCTTGACCAAGGAGCACCTGGTGCCGGTGGAGATCCCGCGGAACAACGTGGGCAATTTGGAGGAAGTCGCCGTCCGTTATTCCGCTTTGCAGACGGTGATCGGCCAGAACGTGTGGCGGACGCTTGCCGGGGGCTCGCTCGTGCTGCGGGATGATCTAAAGACCCCGCCGCCGGAGCTCAATTTCGGCCGCGGCCCGGAGGCGTCGCAGGTGGAGCGGGCGATGTTCGTGCCGATCGACATGCGGAAAATGGTGCCCTCCCTGGTGGTGCCCGGGGACCAGGTTACGTTCGTGACGCCGAGCTTTGCCGCAGAGACGCCGACATTGGCGGACGAGGACCCGGGGCGGGGCGAGTCGGGCGCGGGGACCGGCCCGGCGAAGACGGAACTCGGGAAAACCGATCGCGAGCCGCTGAAGCCGGTGCCGGCCAGGACCACGCAGTCGCGAAATTCACGGCGCCTGGCGGCGGAGCCCGGCGAGCTGATCGGTCCCTTCAAGGTCTTGTCGCTGGGGAATCGCCTGGGGAGTGCGGAGGTCATGAAGGCCAGCAAGATCCCCCAGACGCAAGAGAGCGTGATGACGATCCTCGTCAAAGTGGACAAGGACAAAGAGGGCAAAGAGAAGCTGGCGGGCGAGAGCGCCAAGCTCGTGCAGGTGCTCGACGCGGTCAATTGGAAACCGATCGTTTATCTCCTGCACCCGCGGCTGGAGAGGTCGCCGTGAGGCGGTCCGCTCCGGCAGGCCCCGGGGGACCCCGGCCATGAAGGTCTGGTACAACAAGATCAACGAGAGCCGGCGGTCGATGGTGGAAGCCGGCGGCGCGGAGATCACCATCGGCCGCGACCCGTCGAACACCGTGGTGCTGCAAAGCCCGCTGGTCTCGCGGCACCACGCCGTGGTGCGGCTGGCCAACGGGAAGCTGCACCTGGAGAACGTCGGCCTGAATAGCTGCGTCGTGGGCGACGTCGAGGTCTCCGGGACGCAGACGGCGGTTTTCGAGCCGGGCACGAAGGTGCGGATCTGGCCGTTCACGCTCACCTTCGAGGCGGAAAGGCCCGCCGCCGTCACCCGCGCCGAGCTGGAGAACCACCTCCGCTCCATCGTCGCCGACCTGGAGCTTAGGATCCACCGCAAACTGCTGGAGCGGCTGGACCTCTACGAATTCGAGACGAACCGCGCCAGCGACACGGAGAGCATCTTGCTTTTGGAGAACAACATCGAGGACGTCTGCCGCGACCTCAGGGTCTTCAGCCCGGAAAACGAGCCGGTCCTGGAGGAGATCACCGGGCTGGTGCTCCGCGATCACCTGGTGAACCAGCTCATCATGGAGACCGGCCGCGACGAGTTCTTCGACCTGGCCACGCTCACCTCCAACGAGTTCGACGTGCCCGCCACGCTCGTCCCGGAGCGCGAGTCGGAGCTGCACGCCCTCTTGGGGTTCGTCCGCGAGCGGCTGGACCTGCAGCAGTGCCGCGACACCAGCGAGCAGATCAACCGGGCGGAGAGCCGCTTTGGCGAGATCTTCCCCCTGGTGCGGCCCCACCTGCACCACGAGCTCCGCAAGTACCTCATCCTCCGCACGCTCAAGAAGGACCTCAAGGACACCGTGTTCGGCTTCGGCCCGCTCCAGGACCTGCTGCGGGCCCCGGCGGTGACGGAGATCATGGTCGTGGGCCGCGACCAGATTTACGTCGAGCGGGGCGGCGTGATCGAGAAGTCGGGGCGG
>CAYGZA010000124.1:1380-16938 GCA_964354135.1 uncultured Planctomycetaceae bacterium | reverse complement strand
AGGTCATATTGCCGCTGGACTACGTCCTGGCGGTCAACGGCCCGTGGATCGACCTGTAAACGGTGTGTCCCGTTGTGCGGCTCGACGCGGATGATCAGCTACCAGATCGACCCCGAGGTGCATCGCCGGTTGGGGCAACCGCCAAGACGGCTACCCGTGAGCCGCGGCCAGTATTGAGCAGCGTCGCCCTTCTGACCGCGCCGACCGACGTGCATAACTACCCTTGGCCCGACCCGGCCGGGATGGACGTCTCGCAGATCCGCGGTGGACGCGGCGCCTGCCCTACTGAAGCGATTGCCCTAACTTGCCTGCGTCAATAACCGGCCCGCTCTAGCGGCCGGCCGTCACGGGGTTCTTCAGCACGCCGATGCCTTCCAGCTCCACTTCGACCACGTCGCCCGGCCGGATCTGCGTCGTTGTGCCCGGGGTGCCCGTGAAAATCAGATCGCCCGGCTCCAGCGTCACGTGCCGGCTGGCGAAGCTGACGATCTCGGCCACTCCGAACACAAGGTCGCGGGTCCGCTGCTCTTGCTTCACCTGGCCGTTGACCCGCACGGTCAGCAGCAAGTCGCCGTAGTTGATCCCCGAGACGATCCACGGGCCGCAGGGCCCGAAGGTGTCCGAGCCTTTGGCGCGCCACCACTGGACGTCGTTTTTCTGCCAGTCGCGGGCGCTCACGTCGTTCCCGCAGGTGACGCCGAGCACGTGCTTCATCGCCTCACCGACCGCGACCTTCCTGGCCCGCTTGCCGATCACGATGACCATCTCGCCTTCATGGTCTACCTTGGCCGCTTCCTTCGGAATCACGATCCGCTCGCCCTGGGCGATGAGGCAGGAGGGCACCTTGAAGAAGAGCTCCGGATTCTTGGGGGCGGCCTTCTCGCCGAGGTGGCTCTTGTAGTTCCCCGCCAGCGCCAGCACTTTGCTCGGCTTCGAGGGAACCAGAAGCTTGACTTCGTCCAGGCGGTAGGTCTTTTCGGTCGGCTTCCACTTGCGGAAGAGGTCGCCTTCGATCTGCCGCACGCGGTCCCCTTCGACGATCCCATAGGCCGTTGTCTTGTCCACGCGGAAGCGAACGTACTTGGTCGCTTTCTGCTCGGCGGCAAGGCACCGCCCGGCAGCGATGGACAACAAAACCAATAACATTGCAAGGACGCGGGTAGCAATCGCACGCCGTTTCATGACAGCCTCCGATTGGTGGTTACGGACAGCCGAGGCCGGCTCCCGAAAAGGGGACAGGTACATTTTGTGCGAAGCACCCTTTGGGCCTTTCAGGCAAAATGTACCTTTCCCGTTTTCCGGACTTCATCGCCCGAGCCCGGCAAGCAGGTTCTTGAGGCAGGACGCCATAATCCGCTTGTAGCCCGGGTCGGTCGAGCGGAAAACGAAGCCGTTGGGCTGGCCCGGCTGCAAATCCACCCGCGGGCCGGCGGTCCCGACGTTGGGCACCTGGAAGCGGGCCGCTTGAGTGGTTCCGTCGGCATAAACGATTTCGATCTGATGCTCGCCGGAGGCATAGAACTGGAAGTAGCAGTCCAGGCGCCGGCCTTCGCGCTCGTAGGCCAATCGCCACCAGCGGGCGGTCTCGACGTGCTCCCAGCGTCCGTTGTTGGGCCCGGTTAAGACGACGTTCTTGATCGGCTTTCCCGCCGCCACGCCGAGAACGCGAACGCAGCAGTCGGGCCGACCGTCCGGCTCGGGGTTGCCGGTGCCGACGCGGTCCTTCGTCCGGCCCCCATAGGCCGCGGCCAGTTGCCCGCTTGCCGGCTCTGCCAGTTGGACCTGCGGCTCGGCCTTGCCATCTTCTAGCGTCGCCCGCATCGGGGCGAAACGGAAAGCGTCCACCTCCTTGCCGTCCAGGCCCCGCTTCTTGGCCTCCGCCGGCAGAAGCGCGACAAAGTCGTCCGGCCCTTGCCGGTAGATCTTCCGGCCCGCCGCGTGAAACATGGGCGCCGTACACCACATCGCCCGCGGGCCCTTGGGCAGCGGATGCGGGCCGCTGGTGAGAAACGGGATCGGGTCGGCCGTCGATCTCGTGAGGCAGTAGACGAAGTAGTTCCGCACCGGCGGCGTGCAAGCCCCGACCACCGCGGTTTGATCAGCTTCATAGAACGTCTCAAAACCCTCTCGGCCGAAGCACGGGCACCAGTAAAGCGGCAGCCCCGACTCGAAGAGCCGCAAGTACGCCGGCGGGTCGTAGCCGACGTTGCACTCCTCCTGCGGCTCGTTCGGCCCGCGACCGATGTTGAAGTAGACCGCCTTGACCTTCTTGTTGAGCAAGTCCGGCTCGCGGTTGAAGGCCGCGGCCACGTCGCGGCAGCTCCCCGTGGTGAAGATCGCCACCGGCTCGGTGGACTGCCGCAGCACGGAGAGGAGCATCTTGACCCCTGCCTGGAACTGCTCCGGCTCGTCGAGGGCCTTGTCGCTGCGGCCCCGCAAGGGTCGGCTCAGGCCGAACCCATAAGGCACCTTGCGCCCGGCGATGTGCATCATCTGCTCGACCGCCGGCCGGCCCGGCTGCGCGGCCTGCGTGCCGCCCAGATCGAGGATGATCCCGCGGATGTCGAACTCCGGCATCGCAAACAGGCAGGCCAGGTCATAATGATCGTCCGGATCGGCATGGGGATGGAACAAGTCCGTGGAGTACACGATCGGGACCTTTTCGCCCGCAGTCGCAATTCCGGCGCAAAGCACGAGTGCAGACAGGAGAGACGCGAAGCGATTTGCCAGTTGTGACATGATCCAGTTGCCTTTCCAGGTTGCGGTCGCGAAAAACGAATCGACCGGAGCAGTCTACCGTGCGGGCGCAGGGCGTTCCATACTCTCAGGAGAAGGGGCTTCGTCAAGGGGGCTTACCGGCGTTGCGGTGCAGCTCCACGGTGACCTCGACGGGCTCGACGGGCGCAGCGGCGCGCCCCCACGCGAAGTCCTCTTGCTCTTTCTCCCCCTTGGGCAAGGGAAGGCTCGCCTCATCGTACCCTTTCGCGTCAACCTCGACCAACTGGTCTACAAACCCAAGCGTCCGGTGGAAAGACCGAAAAGCTGATAGCTGATTGCTGAGAGCCGAAAGCCCCGTCCCGCCAGACTCATGGCTTCTCAGGGCACAACACGACCACCCGCGCCTCCGGCACGCAACGAACGACCGTTTCCCGGGCGAGGTTGACCCAGGCGCGGCAGCGGTCGAGGATCGCGCTGTCGGCGGTGGCGATGATCTCGGGCGATTGGGCGAGCACGGCGTCGGGGTTGGCCACCAGCTCGATGGACCAGCTCCAACCCCGCTCCGCAGCGAGCTCGGCCATGGTCGTCTTCAGCCGCCCGCTGTTGGAGACCGGCCGATCCAGATACCAGACGCAGTCCGACACGCCCAGGCCGGCCACGACGCCGCCGATCAGCTCCAAGGCTGGGCGCGTCTCCGCCACTTTGCGGAAGCTCCCGTGCATGCTGGCCATGTCGCGGTAGGTGCCGTCGCGTGCGGCCAGAAGGACCCCGCCCGCCAGCGCCGCCTCGACGGTGGTGAGCACGTTGTAGCCGTCCAAGAGGATCGGGCGGCCGCGAATCGCCTCCGGGCCGACCTGATGGGCCCGGCGTCGGGCAAGGTCCTGGTCTGAACAGGAAGAGCGGGCCACGGCGACCCGCTGCCGGGCCATCAGTTGGTAGCGGTCCCCGACCAGTTTCAGCGCACCGACACCCGAATAGCCGCGCGACAAGAGCCAACAGAGATCGGCCGTGGCTTCTGCCAACGGGGGCAGCGCGGCGGGCGCAAAAAGCGACTCGTCCTCCGGATGCGGACCCCGGTGAGTCCTTGTGTCGGGCAAGGCTACCTCAGATACGTGCCGATCAGCTCGCCTTCGGCGAGGACGTGGCCGGACATCTCGCCCAGAAGCCTGCTCTTGCTCAGCCCCAACTCGACGGACAGCTTGGCTTGCACGGCGTAGAGCCGGAAGTGGTAATGGTGCACCCCGTGGCCCGGGGGAGGCTTAGGTCCGCGGTACCCAGTGGACCCCCAGGAGTTTTTCCCCTGCAAGACCCCCGCCGGGTCTTTCAGGCGGGCCTGGGTGGCGACCCCCTCGGGCAGTCCCTGAAGCTCAGATGGGATCTTGTAGATCACCCAGTGGACCCAGGGCTCGCTGGTGGGAGCATCCGGGTCGTCACAGACCAGCGCCAGCTCCTTCGTCCCCGGCGGCAGGTTCGACCAGCTCAAGGGCGGCGAGACGTCGTCGCCGTCGCCGGTGTACTGCCTGGGAACCGCGGCTCCGTGTGCGAACGCCGTACTCTTCAGTTCGATGGTCATCGGCGCGTCTCCTTGTGAACCGGCCACCGGTCGGTCTTCGGACGAGGCTTTGCGTCCTTCCGGGGCCGTGTCTGTCTCGACCTCGGCTCGGCACCCCGCTAGAACGACCGTGGCAACCAGCCCGAGCCCCGTCCACAGACGGGGCAAGATGATACGGATCATGACACCCGGCTCCCCCTCTCGATCCGCAGTAAACGCCACCAGAAGCCCGTGCGATCGGCCCTACGATAGCACCGCCGGCACACCCGCAACTTCGTGTCCATTGTAACGGCCTTTCGTCCAAGAAGGTACTGCCCTCCCCCCGAATGACCCGTGGAACGCGGCAACCGGCGAGCCGCGCTTCTGATTGCCAGGATCACGCTTTCTCCTCCGCTCGGCAAGAGCCTCGCCCTCCCGTTGTCTCGACGCCGATCGCCCCGGGGCGTCCTCTTCACCGTGCAAAGCAAGGAGCGGCGTACGCCTTCAAGGGGGCGAATTGCGTGCCATACTTGAATACGGAATACCCGAGCGGGGTTTCTCAATCACGCAAGGCCATTGGGAAGAGTAATCGCATGGCCGAACCGGCAGTCGCAGAACTCGAACGCCCCGACGCAGGAAGCCGGTCCTCCCCGCAGGGGCAGGACGACCTGGAACGGGTTGTCATCTGGGGGCTCCCGTTGGCGAGGCTGGATTTCCCGGGGGCCCTGGACCGCGTGGACCGCCTGATCGAGCGCGCGGAGCCCGCCTTCTTCATTACCGCCAATCTCCACTATGCCATGCTCACCGACCGCGACCCGCGGCTGGCCGCGGTGAACCGGGCGGCCGATTTCATCGTCGCCGACGGGATGCCCCTGGTCTGGTACTCCCGGCTGGGACCGCGGCCGCTCCCGGAGCGGGTAACCGGGGCCGACTTGATCGATTCTCTTTGCCGTCGGGCGGCCGAACGGGGCTACCGGGTCTTCCTGCTCGGCGGGGCCCCCGGGGTAGCCCAAGAGGCAGCGCGGGAACTCTGCCGCCGCTACTTAGCTCTCCGAATCGTCGGGGTTGAGGCCCCGGACCTCGCCTCGCTTTCCCCCCGCCGGCACGCCGCGCTGGTTGACCGCATCCGCCGCGCAAAGGCCGATCTTCTCTTCGTCGCCTTCGGGCAGCCGAAAGGTGAACTCTGGCTGGCGGAAAACTACCAGGCCCTGGGAGTGCCCGCTTGCGTGCAGGTGGGGGCGAGCTTCGACTTCGTAGCGGGCCGCGTCCGGCGGGCCCCGTGCCGGCTCCGGCGGATCGGCCTGGAATGGGCCTACCGGCTCGCGTGCGAGCCGCGCCGGCTCGGCCCGCGCTACTGCCACAACGCCCTGTTCCTGCTGAAGGCCGTGCTCCGCGATCTCGGGCAGTGGCTGCGGCGCCGCTTGCGCCGGCGTGGTGCTCCACCGCTCAGCGCCCTTTGACCACCAGGAGCGTGGTCCTTCGCTTGAGCGTGCGGAGCACGAAGAAGACCATCGCCCCGCTCAAGAAGATGCTCGACCAGAGCGGCTCGACGCTCCAATCGCGCTGGACGACGATCCGGCTGTATGCCTCCAAACACCAGAAGACCGCGACGACCGCAAACAGCCCCGGATACTCGCGCCGCAGCACGCTTTTCCAGGAGAACGGCAATTCGGGCGGCCGCCATTTCCTGAAGTCGGGCAGGAACGCGGGGGTCGCGCCGGCCCATTGGACGTAGCTCTCGCCGAATTTCCGCCGCAGGAACTCCTCCTCGGCAAACATGATCCGCTCGTAGTAGAGCCAAAACGCCAGAGCGACGATCACCGTCATCCACCAAATCCCGCAAAACAGGGCGACGCCAAACCACATGATGAAATTGCCCAGGTACAGAGGATGCCGCACGACGGAGTACATCCCCGTGGTGTTCAGCGTCACGGCGATCTGGCCGCCCTTGGTGTTTCTTCCGGAGGTCCCCTCCGGGGCATGCCCGACGGTCAGCACGCGAACCCCCAAGCCGCAGAACGAGACGGTCAAAGAGAATAGCCCCCACCAGTCGGGCCAGGAGCGGTCCTGACAGAGATAGTCAGGATCGTGCATAGCAGCGAGGAGCGGAACCACCAGAAAGAGGGGAATGAAGCTCCGCCAGCGGAAAAGCCAGTTGCCGGACGCCTCGAATTCCTCGCGGAGCGGCATGATTCCCCCCTTGGAAAGCGGTGGCCAAGTGGCCCGGAAGGGTGTTAGTCTGCCGGATCGTCCCCGGAACAAACTGAGGGCGTGTATGTAGCCCAGTCTCTTGTTTGGGTCAAGCGGAGTCGGAACGCACGGCGATGAGTCGCCTGTGTTGACCCCACGTTGCCTTGGGACTATCCTGGACCGCGCATGCCGGCGGACCTGCCGGGGTGCCCTATCTCACCGATGTAGCGGAATCACCAGACGAAAGGAGAAACGTATGAAGAGCCCAAGAGCGGCATGGGTCGGGTTGATAATCGCCATCGTGACCTTGGCTAGTTTCACGGCGGCCGCCGCCGAGAAGCGGGCAAGAAAGTGGAAGCCGCTCTGGGACGGGAAGTCCCTGGCCGGCTGGCACAAGATCGGCGTCGGCCAGTGGACCATCGAGGACGGGGCGATCGTCGGCCGCAAGAACAAGGAGGACCCCAACTTCGGCCACCTCGTCTCGGACACGGTCTTCGGCGACTTCACGGTGCGGGCGAAGTTCAAGGCCCTCAAGGGCAACAGCGGGTTCTACTTCCGGATTGAGGAGAAGGGCGCAAGCGGCGTTTCCGGCTTCCAGGCCGAGATCGACCCGGCCGGCAACACCGGCGGGCTCTACGAGACCAACGGCCGCGCCTTCGTGCTGATCCCGAAGCCGGAGGTCGTCAAGAAGGCGTTCAAGCCGGACGACTGGAACGAAATGGTCGTCTCCGCCCGCGGCGGCGACATCACGGTCACCGTCAACGGGGTCAAGACCGCCGAGCTCAAGAACGACCCCGGCAAGTGGACCAAAGGGCACATTGCTTTTCAGCTCCACGGCGGCAACGACATGCTCGTGATGTTCAAGGACATCGAGATCCGCGAGAGGTAGCAGCGGGGCAATGCAGCAGCGACGACGTCCAGGGAACCTCTGATTCGTTGCCCGCGAGTGCTGACACTTGGCCAGTTAGGCTCCACTGCCGGCGGCAGTCACTGACCTTGACAATCTTCGCTCCTCGGAGCAGCACAGGGGTTCGTCTTGACGAAGAAGAACGCGGCCTGCTTGCCCGGCGCAGCAGTGATCCAGTGGCAGGCATTTTGGGGGATTACGGAATGCTGACCCTCCTGGAGTAGGACTGTACTTGTGGCCGATGTGCCGTCTTGAAGTCTGACGTTCAGAACTAGCTCTCCCTGAACGACAAATACGACCTCCACTTGGGTGGGGTGCCGTTTCCGCTGGCTGGCCTTCTTCGAATCCTCGGGCAAAACCGCGAGCCCGATGGCGACCTTGTTGTTCTCCAGGAAGTATGGATGGTCTACATCGCCACCGGCGAAATACAGCGAGGACAAGCACTGATGGACTCTGCTTTCGCTCCTCATCCGCGAAATCAGCTCCTCTAAATCGAGGGCGGGAAGCCTCTTGCGAAGCAGGCTCCCCTGCCAGGTCGCTTCAAGAAGGCGTTGTCTTGCCGCCCTCTCGACATCACCTGTAAGCGGACGGCTGAGGGGCGCTCGATCATTACTTGTTGGCATCAGCTTCGCAAATGCATCCTCGTTTGCATAACAGGCGGTGAAAACCGTTTCCACTTCCTTCAGGCGAAGATACCGGAACTCGGTCAGTATGGCGACGAGGAGAAGCGCGTACACGGCCGCCAACCCGAGCGGAAGGAATACCAGCGGCCAAGAGAGAATGAGGCAAAGCACCACGTCGATCAGCGCGAGCAGCATCGACCAGAACAGCGCGTAATACGAACCAGTGACGAACCGGATCATGGCTTCCGCCGCGTGGACCTCCTGCGCGGATCGCGGGTCCACCTTATTGACGATTGCCTTACAGAAATTGAAGAACGTGGTATTCGCCGTCGCTTCGCCAACATCCTTGTCAGCCCAATAGTCAGAGTAGAACCGGGCGACAGCGGCCGGCAATCGCGTCCGGCACTTCTCGATCATCCATTCGCGGTAGAAGAACGTCCCCCGCAAGTAAGGCGTTTCCCGTTGCGATGGGCATAGCAGAGCAATGAGTCTCGCGGAGCGGTGGTCCAGTTCACGTGTCCGAAGAAGTCGCGCAGCCACGCCAATCAGGTACCCGAACGAAAGCAAGAGCGAGACGGCATAAGCGGGATTGGATAGGAAACCGAGAATCTCATTCTGAGTCTTCGCGTCCGCAACGATCTTGAGGAGAAGGAAGAACGTGAGCAGCAAGTTCAGAAGCAGGAATACGCCAGGCATCAGGATCTCGAAAAGACCGCGAGTGCTGCTCTTGATAGGCTCCATGGGAACCTCCGCAATTCGTCAGGTAGACGTTGGCCAACAAAATCGCCCCGTACTTCGCATCACCTTGCAGGGATTCCCACGTGGTCTCGCCTCGACGAGGGTAATTCGACTGCAGGCAAACCTCCTCCCACGGCTTACACCAGTGTAATTGGCGATTTCATCGCATTCAACAGCACGGGCATTTGCAGCGGTTGAAGGAAAGGATGGGATTCGGCCATGCCCAGCCTGGCCTCCGGATGCGCCTAAGCGATCGGTCACCAACCGTGAACCTCTCACGGACGGCGATCCTTAGCGGCGGCCTTTGTCGGGACGCCGATCTCCTGCGCCAACGAGCAGTCGTCGTAGGTGACGTGCCCCTGGTCCCATTTGCAGCCGATCGCCGTGTCGAGGATGAATCGCACGCGGGCCGTTTTCTCGGTCGTCGTGAAGGTCCGCACTAGCTCGGCAAAGTCGCCCGCCTTGGCCTGGGCCACCTTCGGATGGGCCACCAGGACCTTGCCGCCCGCGTCGAGTTCCTCGATCACCAGCCCGGCCGAATCGCCCGGCGTCTTGCCGAACCCCTTGCCCCGCACGTCCACGGGTTGGCACCAGACGGAGGCCCGGTAGGTGCTCCGCGGTTGAACCGTGACCTCCTGGAAGACGACGGTGTGCGCGTCCTTTTCCATGGCGTGGGTGCGGAGGGCCTCTTTGCCGCTCCGGGGACGCGGCAGGCCCGACTGCGGGTGAGCCACAAAAGCCGATTCGCCCCAGACGATCCCCTGGTTCTTGCCCAGGAAGCGGTAGCGCCATCCCTGCGGCGTTTGCGTTTCGGCCGTATCCTGCGTCCCCGCGACCCCGTGTACGCCTTCCTCGAAATCGGAGTTGACCAGCCGGTTCAACTCGGGCGGCACTTCGCCCGTGACGGGCTTTGCCCCTTCGCCGCCGCTGCCGGGCCCGACCTCAATGGCCTGGCAAAAGGCCTCGCCGCGGATTCCCTGGTCCGGGTCGCCGCCGAGGAAGCGGACGTCGATCACGCCGTTGCGCGGGGCGATGTCGTTGAAGACCAGATCGACGGCCTTGTTCGGCCCGCCGGCCGTGGCCGCCACGTCCATCCGGGTGACCACGCGTTGGCCGTTGATCTCCACGCTGACGCACTTGCGTTTCGGGTCCTGGCCGCGAGTGGCCGCGAACTTCAGCCGCACACAGTACTTGCCCGGGCCCACGGTCACATTGACGGTGAAGTCTCTGACGTGAGCGCCGTAGCGGTAGAGCTGCGGGTCCTTGGTTCCCGTGATCGGCTCCGGGCACGGAGTGGTCCACCAACTGGCCGCGACGCTGTCGGCCATCGTGCCGAGCCGGGCGATCCATTCCGTGGCCGGCCGCCACAGGTTGCCGGCCGAGTCCTTCAGGTCCTCCCGCCCGGTGTAGCCGAAGACCATGCGCTGGACCTCCGTCGGCCCGCGGCCTACGCCAGAGTCGGCAGCGCCCTTTGTGTCCGACCAGGCCACGTGGGAGACGTAGACCTTTTTGCCCTGGGAATATGGGTTCCGTTTTCCTTGCACGACGACTTTCAAGGTGTGCTCGCCATCGGGCAGACCGTTGCGATAGTACAGGGTCTGGAGGCTCCGGGGCTTCGGGTTCCAGCAGTCGATCCCGACGAATTGCTTGACGCCGTCAAGATGGATTTCGGCCAGGCCACCGTCGGGTGCGACGTCGCCGACGACCCGGACGCCGTTGCCGCTGAACTTGACAGCCGTCGATGCGCCGGCCTGCTCGGCCGCGCGACAGACGGGGGGAGACTCCGACCAGCTTCCCTCGAAGGTGAGGGCGCGATGGGGTCCGCCGGGAAAGTCATGCTTGGCGGCAAGAGCGACGGGACCCGCTTCGAGGGCATCCCCGAGAATGTAGATCTGACGCAAGCCATCGTGACGGACATTGACCAGAAAATCGCCGCCGGGCAGCGACTTGACCGAATGCCCGTTTTGCGTCAAGTGGTCCCGCCGCGGAAACGGGTTGTACCGGCTCCCATCCCTGCTCGTGATCACTTTCGGCGAGAACTTCAGACGCAGCGTGTCGATCGCCGGCGAGGGGGCGTCGAACGTATCGTAGATGACCATCGAGGCAAGATACTGAACATTGCTGACCACCCCCGTGCTCCGCACAATGTGGTTCTCGCGGGCCGGGCCGAACTCCTCGGGCATCCACGCGATCGTGCCCAAGAGGTGCTTCAGCGCCATGGGATGCGCGATCTTGAACCAGTCGGCGTTCACGACGAAGCCGCCGTCGATGTTGTCCTCCGACACGCCCGTCTCGTGCCCATCGTAGGTGGCGAGGATCTGCATCCGCCGGGCGATCTCCCGGGCCCAGGGGCTGCCGGTCTCCACCGCGTACTGGGCGATCGGCACGGTCAATTCCATGGGCCCGTACCAGAGCGACCGCCCGCAGCAGCCGGCCGATTCGGGGAACGCCCACGCCCCGCTGAAGACCTCGCCCGAGGACTCCACCGCCACGCTCGTGCGGTGGAAGAAGAGCGAGAGGATGTTCCGCACGTCGTTCTTCCAGTTGGGGAATGCCTCCTTGTTGTCCATCATGTAGCGGGCGGCGAACTCGGTGACGTTTTCGGCCTGCACCGGGTCGGCCCAGTCCCAGTAGTTGCGGCCCCAGGTGTCGTTGACCGTCCACGCGGGCAGCAAGACGTCGCGGAGGTAGGCCCGGCCGGCGTCGCGGGCCTTGACGATCTCGCCATTGGAGCCCGTGTATCCCAGGCGCACGAGCTCGTCGAAGAAATAGAGCAGAAACACGACGCCTCCGGTCTGCTTGTCGTCTTTCCACGGGGCCGACTCGGAGTTGGCGTAGCGGCCCCAGGGCGCGGCCCCGGGCTGGCGATTGCGCTTGGCGGCCATCAAGTCGCCCCAATGTTTGCAGGCGTCGAGCCACCGCTCGTTGCCGGTCATTTGATACGCCTTCAAGAGGCCGATCCCCACCTCGGCCACGATGTCCAACTGGATCATCCCCTTGGGGTCACACTTGCCGTACGGCTTGCCCTTGACCGGCACGCTGATCAGGAACTTCGGCCACGGGTGGTCCGCCGGCGTCAGGCAGTGGTCCAAGAGGCCCTCGGCCTGGAGATGGATCAGGCCGATGGCCGCCGCGTCGCCCGAGTAGCGGTAGTAGTCCACCAGGCCCAAGAGGACGTAGGCCGCCCGCTGTCCCAGGTCGCCGTTGTCCCAGTCGTTGATCGGCACCGGGGTGATTGTGCCCTCGGGCGCGATCTTCCAGTGGCCGTTGAAGACGAAGTGCGGGGCGGCGGCCGCAGCGGCCTTCGCGTCCGTCCACGGGTAGCGCTTCAGGGTCTCCGCCGCGACGCGGACGCGGAAATCCAGCTGGCCGTTCTGAGCGGTGTACCACGGGGCGATCACCCCATAGCGGTCGTGGACCGCCGGGTGGGCGTAGTAGCGCTTCTGGACCTTGGCCGCCTCAACGGGTGACGGCAGGCACAGGCTCACTCCGGTCCAGGCAATCCACATTCCGACCGTCCAAAGGCAACCTTCGGCGGAAAGGCTTCGTTGTTCGGGGATTCTCATGGGTCGGCGCGCTCCGTGACGTTTCCGGGTTTTGATGGGGCAGTGCTCCTTCCAAGCCGCACCTGTAACGGGCTACTCTTGAATCTTACTGCCCGGCTCGGGCATCGCCTCGCCCGCCTGGGCTCAAGCACGATCGTTGCGCGATCGGCGGTGGTCCGCCCCCTACTCCCGCGAAGCTTTTCTCTCTAACCGCCGCAAGGTCAATTTCGCCGCAGTCTTCGCGGAATTGTGGGGATCCTCTTGCGCCGTCTTCTTCAGGGCGGCGATGCTCTTGGCGCCGCCGATGTCGCCGAGGATGCGGCAGGCCTCGATCCGCACAAAGAAGTCCTTGTGCTCCAGGACCTGGATCACGGCGTCTTCAGCGACCGGGCCCATCGTCCGCAAAGCGAACCCCGCCAAGGCCCGGTCCTGGGAGTTGGCCAGAAGGGGCGCGACCGCCTCGGCGGCCCGAGCGTCCTTGGTCGGCCCGAGGGCCCGGATCAGGTGCATCCGCGTCGTGCGATCGCCGTCGTCCAGGAGCTTCAACAGGCCCGGCACGTTGCCGCGGTGCCCCCAGACTCCGAGGGCCCGGAGCGTGGCGGTGAGCACCTGGCGGTCGGGATCGGCCAGGAAGGAATTGAGCACGCGGGCGACGTCGCCGTGCCGCGCCTGGTCGAAAGGAATGAGGGACAGCTTCATGATGGCCGTCTGGCGCTCGGCGCTCGTGCCGGCGGATTTGATCTCTGCGAGGACCGCGTCCAGGCTGAGGACCGCGGCGACGGGTTCCGGTGGCTGCGTCCTCGGGGACGCGGGTTCCGGCGGCGAGCCCGGCACCGCAGCGCCCGAAGGCCGAGGCGTCCTGACGGCAGGCGCGGCGGGCACTGAGGCCGCAACGACCGCGGCCGGCTCAACGCGCTGGTAGCTCGCCGAGAAGGGAATCGACACCTCCACGTTCTTGGCCTTCACGCGGAGGCTTCCCTTGGTTTCCATCTTCTCGGGCAGACCGGCCTTGGTGTTGAACGTGATCTGGCCATCGCTCGACACGAGCAGTTGCAGGGGCAGATCGCCTTTCTCGGATGTCGCGAACGAATACCGCTTCGTGATCACCGTCGCTTCGCCGCTGGTAGGGCCGATCGCGTATACGACTCGCTCCAGCGCCGGGAAGACGATCGCCGACGGCTTGGTTTCCGGGTCCTGAGGCTGAGGCGCGGCAGACCCAGGACCCATGCCCCCCGGCGGACCGAACCGCGAAGGGCCTCGCCGCCCCCGCGGTCCCATCGGTCCCATTGGGCCCATGGGACCCATCGGACCGGAATACCCTGGCCCGATCGGCGGCCGGGGGATTCCCGGCGGCCGAAGGCCCCTGGGGATCGCAGGCATCCCCGGCGGCCGCATGAACCCGCCGTACCGCTCCATGGGCGACAATCCCTGGTCTCGCTCCGGCGGGGACAAGACCAGGGCGCTTGCCGCGGACGTCTGCCACGTTGGCTCGCCGGTCGGCGAGAGCGGGTCGAGGACCAACTGGCCCAGCGGACCCAGGAAGTACGGCAAGTTCGTGTCTCCGCTGGAGTCCACTATGGCCCCGAACTCGTCCACGCGAATCCTGCCGCTTACGTCCTTCGGCGACCCTTCGGGGAGCCCAACGGCTTGCTGACCGGGGCCCGCCACTTGCCACTTCTTCGCCGTCAGGCGGCCTTGAAAACGGAGCGTGATAAAGCTCGCCCCCCACGCCTTGCCGGGGCCGGAGAAGACGGTCACCAAGGCGACCGACGGGGTAACCCGCCGGGCAAGCTCCGGCCCGGCCAGGTCCCCATCCGCCCCCGTGGCCGCAAAACGCAACCCGCGGCCCTCCAGCAGCCGCCGCAGGTGGTCCACCGGCACGGCAAAACCGACGTTCGAGACGTCCTCGCCGGTCAGCTTCGCATTGACCACGCCGATCACCTCGCCCCGGGCGTTGACCGCCGGGCCGCCGCTGTTGCCCGGGTTCACGCTGCCGTCGATCTGGAACAGCCGGTTGCCCTCGGTGTCCGCGACGCCGGCGATGCTCCCGCGGGTCACCTTCACACTGTTTCCCAACTTGCTGGCCAGCGGGTATCCGACCACGCACACTTCCTGGGCCAACTGCACCCTCTCCGAGTTGCCGATAGGGAGGGGTGCGAGCCCCTGGGCGCCGACGCGGAGCAGGGCCAGGTCGTTGGAGTTGTCGATCGCCGACACCTCGGCGTCGTACTTCTTCTCGCCGAGGGTCACCTCAATGCGGCCCGCCTGTCGGACGACGTGGGCGCACGTGACCAGGAGTCCATCCGAGGTGATGGCGAAGGCAGTGCCGGTCCCCTCTTCCTGAGAAGGTCGTACGGCGTCTTCAGCGTCTTTGCCCGAAGCGAGGCTGTAGATAGCATGGCCTTCGATCGTTCGCCGCGTGTTCTCCATCTCCGAGGCTGCGGAGAACTGGTAGGCGAATTGCTGTCCGGCCTGCCAGCGATAGCGCAGGGCCGGCCCTGCCGCAGAGCTGCCGGGCGAGGAAGCCCCAACGGGCGCCGAAGGCTGGCCCGCGGCGCTGGCCGTGGGCGTCAGCATCGAAACGGACGGGACAACCGGAGCGGGCGAGGGAGCAGACCCGGCGGTCGCCATCGCTGGAATCCCGGAGGTCGAAGCCGGTGCCCCGGGCTGACCCGTTCCGGCAGGGACCGCTGTCGCCTGCCCAGGCGGGTCGGCGGGCGGCGCCGCGGGTTTGCCGGTCGGCTCATAGCGGCCGCAGCCGGCTTGCAGGAAGAAGATCGCCCAACAAATCGACCCCAGAAAAGCCACGCGTTTCTGCGACATGGCGCCCTCCCCGGATCGGATCGTCCGCGACACCGCCCCATTCGACGGCGGCTTGATTCTACCCCACCCGGAGGCACCCCGCAAGGGCCACCGCGTTGCCGCAAGATCAAGGAGCGGCCGGCTTCCAGGCGTGCTCCTTTGTCAACTCGTCGCAGACGGCCTCCAACTCCCGAGGCGAGTCGAACAGCCTCCACCGTTGCGGCGGGACGCCTTGCCGGGCGCTGCGGAAACGGGGGTTGTCGGCCGTCTCGCCGGTGACGTTGCGGATGAAGATCGCCGCGCAAATGCACCACAGCAAAGCCGCAGCCAAAGAGACTTCCGAAGTCTCCGAGACTTCGGAAGTCTTCGCGGGAGATTCTTGCTCGGAAGACGGGATGCCACGCATTGGCGGAAACGGGGGCTGTCGGCCGTCTCGCCGGTGACGTTGTGGATGAAGATCGCCGCGCAAATGCACCACAGCAAAGCCGCAGCCAAAGAGACTTC
>CAYGZA010000124.1:0-1280 GCA_964354135.1 uncultured Planctomycetaceae bacterium | reverse complement strand
CGAAGTCTCCGAGACTTCGGAAGTCTGCGCGGGAGATTCTTGCTCGGAAAACGGGATTGCACGCATTGGCGGCACACGGCGGGCGACTACCGTTTCCCTTTCCCCCAGTAGAGAAAATCCCCCTTGGAGAGTTTCACCCACGTTTGCGAGCTGCCGCCTTGCTTGTCGATCCCGAACGGGGCCATGCCGTGGCCGACCAGCTTGTGATCGCCGTAGCAGAGGTACACGCAGTTGTCGAGGGTGGGCTTGCCGCCGTGGTGGAGGGGCCGGAGGTGGTGCGCCTCTCCGGAATACGCGCCTCGGGGAGACGGCATCGTCGACCGCGGCGGGAACAACGGAACGCCGCACATTGCGCAGACGCCGCCCTGCCGGTGGTACGCTTCGATCTTCACCTGAGACGGGAAATCTCCTTCTCTGGCCATCGTTTGTCTCCTCACAAGCCGTTGCGGACGAGCAGCACTTCTGACTTACCCGGGAGCGTACAGAGTGGCAATGTCCGGCCGTTGATTTCGCCGGCCGCTTCACGTATATTCTCCTTTTGGGGGATCGCTTGTCAAGAACCCAGGCCGGCCAGCGGCGGCCGATCCTCGCGACCTGCCGGCACAACGTCAAGGGCCGAGAGCTTCGCATGACCGACGCCAGCACCACCGCCAAGAAGATCATCGCCAACGTCGAGAAAGTGATCGTCGGCAAGCGCCGCCAGATCATCCTCTCGCTGGTCTCCTGGTTCTGCGAGGGGCACATCCTTTTGGAGGACGTGCCCGGCGTGGCTAAGACGATGCTCGCCCGGGCCCTGGCCCGGAGCGTGGGCTGCTCGTTCAAGCGGATCCAGTGTACGCCGGACCTCTTGCCGAACGACGTGACCGGGGCGTCGATCTTCAACCCCAAGACCACGGAGTTCGAGTTCCGCGCCGGGCCGGTCTTCGCCCAGATCGTGCTGGCCGACGAGATCAATCGGGCCACGCCGCGGACGCAATCGGCGCTGCTGGAGGCGATGGCCGAGGGCCGGGTCACCGTCGACGGCGTGACCCACCCGCTCAAGCCGCCGTTCTTGGTCGTTGCCACGCAGAACCCGATCGACCACGAAGGGACCTTCCCGCTCCCCGAGGCACAACTGGACCGCTTCCTCATGCGGTTCAGCCTCGGGTATCCGAACATGGACGAAGAGCTGAAGATGCTCGAGATGCTCCAGCGGGGCCACCCGATCGACGAGATCCAGCCGGTCGTGGCCGCCGAGGAGCTGGTGGCGGCGCAGAAGGCGGTGCGCGAGGTCCACGTGG
>CAYGZA010000123.1:0-16950 GCA_964354135.1 uncultured Planctomycetaceae bacterium | reverse complement strand
TAACGGCCACTTTTTCCAAAACGCGAAACTCTTGAACTGAAAGCGGCACTAGCGCGCTTTTCTTGAGCGGCGGATCGGCGGCGTTGATCTTCTCGATGATCCGGGTCTTGAGCGCCGCCATGCGGGCCAGCTCCTCGCGCCGGGCCGCAAGCCGCGCGATGAGTTCCGGCTCGGAAAACGCGTAGAGTGGGACGGCAGTCCCACCATCTGCTTTATCGCCCGCTACGGATTGGTGGGACTTGCGTCCCACCCTACCGGTCTATCGCCGTTGCAGGCAAACCTTCGAGCGTCGCAAGCTCCGCAGTCACAACCCGGACAATGCGATGGTCGAATTGCACTGGTCGCTGTTGGGAATGTGGGCCATGGGGCTGCACTCTCACTCCCGCCTGGTGCGTCAAGGGGTGCCGCCAGGGCGGATGAGCTTTGCCGGCGTGTGGCGGGCGTATCGTCGGCCGATGCGCGAATACAAAAGCCGTCCCGACCCCGGCGAACGACTCACCGAACTGCTCGACCGAGCCATCATCGACCCCTATCAGCGGAAAAACAAAGTGCGATCTGCCCCCACCCCTCCCCGAAGGCCGGAGAATCCGTTATCAGGAGAGGTTTGCCTGGGCTCTGTTCCCGAGAGGCCGAAGAGTGTACACTCATACAAAGTCCCTCGCCGAAAGGAGCGATCGCATGAAACGCCAATCGCTACTCCTTCTCGCCATCGCAGCGGCCGTTGCCCTGCCCCTCATGAGCCAGGAGAAGAAGGCCGCCAAGGAGCCGAGGCGCGTCATGTTCTATCCTCCCCCCCTGGCCGGCGAGTGGACCCAGTGGATTGTCGGCCAGTGGGAAGGCTCCGGCAAGTCCGATACCGGGCAAGGCAAATGCATTCAACGCGTCGAGTCGGCCTTGAACGGCCAGTTCCTCATCTTCCGCGGTGACGCCAAGATCACCGAGATCACCCCGGAGCAGGCGCACTACCTCAAGAAGAACATGCACGCCTCGGACGAGGAGATCGAGCGGTTCCGCCGCGACGGCTACCAGGCCATGGAGATCTACACCATCGACCAGGCCACCGGCGAGGTGGTCGGCTACCTGTTCGACAGCCTCCGCTGCATGGCCAAGGGCCGCGGAAAGCGCGAGGGAAACCGCGAAATCATGGAGTGGCAGTGGTCCACGGGCCACAAGAGCGCGCGGATCACCGAGAAGCTCAGCCCCGATCGGATGGCGGTCGTCGAGAGGACCCCTATGCCGGACGGCAGCGTGATGGAAGAGAAAGGCGAGGCGACGCGGAGGAAGCCGCCGGCCGCATCCGAGAAACCTTAAGGATCACACTGATAGGAAGTTGCCGGACGTCGTCTCCCGCTTCCGCTTGCCTTGCGCTGTCGGTCCTGGCTTGGCTACTCGCCATGGCCCCGGCCTGGAGTCAGACCGGCAGCCCGCCTGCGCCTAAGGCGATGGTCCACCCCGGCATGTTGCACAGCCGGGCCGAGCTGGAGTTCGTCAAAGCCAAGGTCAAGGCTGCCCAGGAGCCTCGCCCTCCCGGAATCACAGCAGCCCCGCTTTGGCGAACACCTGCCGGACGAGCTCCACCGACTGCTCCAGGCATTCCTTTCCATAAGACGCGGTCGCGTCGCGAGGGTCTTCCCCGCCGACTCCTTGCGGCCAGGTGGAGCGCAACTGCGGCAACTGAGAGAGGTCGACCAGGTCCGGCCTGAAGTGCATTACCAGCGACGTTTCGTTGCGGGCTGCGTGGTCCACCTGGCTCTTCCACCGGCGGCCGATCTCCTTGGTGACCCCGAACAGCTTCAGGCCGAAGCGCGCCTCGCGCTCCGCGAGGTTCTCGACCCACGACCAGCGCGACGGCCCGTGACCGTCGGCAAACACGGCCCGAAACCCGGCACGCTTCAGTTGCGCGAGGATCGCATCCACCATGAGCAAGTGGAAGCCGGGGGGGACCCAGTAGCAGCTTCCGTCGAGCTGGCGCGGCGGCGTGGTCGAGTCGGCGTAGTCCATGCCGACGAGCATCTTCCCGGCGTCCGCGGGTTTGGCCCGGTCGGGTCCGAGGTGGATCGGCGGCATGACGATGCCGCCCAGTTGGAGTGCGCACTGGATCATCAATCCTTCGGCCTGAAGCGCGTCGGAGCCCAAGGGGAGATGCTCGCCGTGCCATTCCAGGGTGCCCAGCGGCAGATAGGCGATCGGCCGCTGGGCCAGCCTCTTCCGGAACTCGTGCGGCAGCAGATCCGAAAAACGGACTTTCGCCGCCGGGGCCGCACTCTCAGCGGGTTTGGGAGCGGCTTCCGCGGCCGGACTCCCACCCGCAAGGATCCCGGCCGATGCGCCGGCGAGACTCGCCGCAAGGAAACCGCGACGCGATGGATCGTCAGTCTTGGGCATGGGTCAACTCCCTTCCAATCTGAGTGACGTTGCGTGACCGTGAAACCCCGTTTAGCGCAAGTCGGTCAGGTCGAGCAGGTTCTTTCCATAGCTTTCGGGACGATGGAGCTTGAGTCGCTCTTGGTGTCGCGAGAGCTGCCTGGCCACGCGACGGTCGATGCAGTCGGCGTAAGGCACTTCGATGCGACGATAGCGGCCGAGCAGCTCCGGGCTGGCGAGGAGGACGTCGTCGGTCAGCACGTCGATGATGCGCTTCCCGTTATCGGTCAACTCGCTGTAGGCGTCGCGGTACTCACGCCAGCGCTGGCCGTCGTGGTAGCAGTACAGGTCCCACTTGCTGACGAACATCGCGACGTCGGACGAGGTTGCGGTCTGAAGCGTCGCGATGGCTTGCGTGGAATCGCGGGCGACCTTCAAGATCTCCCGTTGCTCCAATTCGCCGGGCGCCCAATTCGCCCACGAGGCCCAGATGCCTCCGTGGTGCCAACACTCCACGGTGTTTCTCGTGTAGTGGTCCAGCGTAAGCTCAAAGCGCGCGGGCGCATCGAGTTCCATGCCGGCCCGTTTGCCGCCGGCGCGGACAAGGTCCATGATATAGCCCATGATATCGCCGTCCTTGGGCTGCGGGTCGGTGATGAGCATGTCGGCGGCCCCGGCCCAATAGAAGGCGCCGACGGTCCCGCGCTTCGGGCACATCGGGCCGTCGAGAATCCGCCCCACCTGGACCGCGAGAATGGCGTTCAGATCGGCCGTCTTGACCGCCCGGGCCAGCCGGTCGACGAGCTGCTTGATCGACCACTCGCGATAGACGAACCAGTCGAGCACCTGCCGGCGCGTGTCGGGCTTGCCCGGTACCAGCTTCAGCTCGTCCGGCGGCATGACGCCTTCCCAGTCCGAATGCTTTGCGCCCCACGCGGCGTTCAGGGCGTCGATCGACGGGTATCGCGTTTTCAGCCATCCGCGGAACTGCGCCCGGGCCCAGCGCGAGCCGTCGCGGTAGTCGGCGTGGGAATACTCCAGCTCCGCCGCCGTCGCTCCCACGGGCGTGTAACAGGTCACGGGGTAGCCGCGGTAATGAGCGGCGACCGCGCCCACGAAGCGCGCGATCCGGCCGTTCAGCTCGTCGTGGGCGAAGGTCAACTCCTGGAGCTTCAAGTGCTTGCCGGGACCGATGGCGACCTGCTCCAACTCCGGACTGATCCAATCCGGATAGCCGCGGCGGATCCACCACGGCTTGAGCTGCACGAACAGACCGCGGTTCACGGCGTAGTTGACGATCCCGTCGTACCGCGAGAAGTCATACTGCCCCGGCCGCCGCTCTACCTCGCGCCAGGGGATATCCAGGGCAATGCAGTTGAGCCCTTGCTCGGCCGACCAGTCGATGAACCGCTTCATCGTGTCCGGGGGCCATCCGGAGCGAAGGACCATCGCCAATTGGCTCCGGTTGCGGCCGGCCTGGACCTTCTCGACCGCGCCCGGATGCAGCTCTGCGTCGCCCCTCCAGTACGCCGGTTTCGCGGTTTCCCACACGGCATCGATCGCGGTGGACCCGACGACGCCGTCGGGGCTGCCGTCGATCTTCACGTCCGAAAACCCCGCCTCGACCGGCGCTCCCGGGCGCCAGGCTCCCGCCATGAGACAAACAACGAACTTCCCGTTCCACGGCACCTCCACCGCAGCGCACCGGTCGCCGTCGAGGAACACGGTCACCTGCTTGCCGTCGTGGAGCAGTCGCACGCGGCGCGGCACCCGGTGAATCCGGCAGTCCAGCAGCGGTTGCGGATGGGCGGTGAGAAAGACGTCTTCATCGGAGACGTCCGAAAATCGCATCCGCGTTGAAGGCCGCCGGCCATCGGACACCACGACTTGCCAGGACTGATAGTGATTCCAGTCCTTGAAGAGCGAATCGAGCGGCTCGCGGAGATAGACGAACTCCCCCATGCTCCGCCAGAGCATCACGCCCAGCTCGGCCTGTGCCGCACGCCCGCCGTGGAAGGCGCGCGTCAGCTCGACTGCCAGCGGCTTGTCCGGCGAGGCGGTGTAGGATTGAAGGGTCCGGATTCCGCCCACGTTGATCCCCGCCGCCGAAGTCGTGCCCGCAATTCGGAGCACTCCGTCCTCGGCCGAGACCGTAAGTCCGGGCAGCTTGCGCTGGCCGATCAAGTTCACCGCGCGCCAGCGGGCCTTGTCGAGGGAGCGGAAATCCTCGGCGAGGACCTCGGCACGGGTTTCGGGTGGAACCACGCAGAGAACCAAGAGCGGGAACACGAAACACGGGAGTGCCATCCCAGCCAATACCCTCCGACCGCCATTCGGACTGCTCATGGTAGGCATCCAGCTTCTGGATTTCGGGAAACGTCCGGCCGTAAACACGTCGCGATGGATCATCAGTCGCGGGTCGCGGCTTTCGGCCTCCGGCCGGGAAGGGGCGTCTTGCTTTCCAGAGCTTCCCCGACCGGAGGAATCGCGGGGATGAATCGCGCCGCGGGATCGGCGGCCGGCACCGTGCGCTCCGGCGGCGCCGCAGGTCCCGCGTAGGACACGACCGCGAGCCTCGTGCGCGACGCGGAGAGCGCCTCCACCTTGTCGCGTGCAAGCGGCGCCGCGTGCGTCGTGCCCCGCACCCAAAGGTCCATCTGGGCCGTTCGGAACGGACTTGCCGCATCCTCGGAGTTTCCGGGCGCAATCATCGAGCGGGAGTTGTCCACGTCGGAAAGATCCACGATCTGCGTGTAGACGTTTCCGGGCTGCGACCAAATGGTGCCCTGATCGAGGCAGGTCAACGGCGGGGAGACGATGTCGAGCGAGGCATCCACCACCGGCAGATTCAGCGGCGTGGTCTTCTGGTATGGAATGCGAATCGCCCGGTCGGCGTCGCGGCGACCGGCGGCCTGCGACTGGGTCATGCGCGCGGTCCGCTCGTCGCCGGCCCCGCCGCGTCCGCGTCCGCCTGCTCCCGTGGCGAACCGCAGCCAGTTGACCAGATAGGCCCGCACGGCGGGATCCTTGGGCGTGGTCCCGTCACGGGCGAATTGGGCCCCCACCTCACGGGCCAGATGGGCGACCCCGCCGCCCCCGGCGCCATGGACGTTTTGCAGGCCGGCGCCGCGATACGGCGTGAGGGTGTTCTCCAACGCGCGTGCCGCCGGAAAGCGAGCCGTCGTGCCGGCGTGCAGGTCCCAACCCTCAAGCGACTTCAACAGCCGAAGCACGCCGGCGTCGCTGACCTTGTCTTCCTCCGCCACTTTGCGGGCCACGGGCAGCAGGGCGGCTACCAGCGGATCCACGTCGTCCCGGTGCAGCACGCGCTCGAAATCCTCCACCGAGAACTTCCGATCGCCGCCCAACAGTTGCCGCAGGCGCAGCGAGCGTCCCGTGTCGCCGGTCCCTCCCGTGGCCAGGCCAAGATCATAGGGATACCAGGAGCCCACGGGCAGGTTGTTGGCGTGGCCGATGGTGCCCGCGTCCGGATTGAGCATGTGGGGCAGCTCGTCCAGCGGGATGCGGCCTTGAACCTCGTCCTTGCCGGTCCAGCCTTCCAGGGCCCGGCGCGGCGAGCGGGCGGTCAGGGGGCGATTCACGAGCGTCTGATAGCCGAGGTTGCCGTCCGCGTCGGCGTAGACCACGTGAAGCCCGGGATAGTAGTAGTGCTCCACGGCCTTGCGGAAATCCGGCCAGTTGCCGGCCGTCATGACTTCCAACATCGCGCGCACCGAGGTCCCCGCGTCGAAGGTTTGGGCGTCGTAGCAGAGATACGCCTCGCCGGGCCGCGATCGGCGCGCCAGCGAGTTGAACACCGTTCCGTGGCGGCCGGTCAAGACCTCTTGGATGACGTCCGGGCCGCCCTTCACCTCGATCCTC
Organism: uncultured Planctomycetaceae bacterium; assembly: GCA_964354135.1. Taxonomy (GTDB): domain Bacteria; phylum Planctomycetota; class Planctomycetia; order Pirellulales; family Thermoguttaceae; genus CAYGZA01. Next base: position 10,704 of record CAYGZA010000123.1, on the reverse strand, counting down.
TCCAGCCGCCGCTGGAACGGGACTGCCTTGCCCTCGAACAGGTAGCCCTTGCCATCCGGCGTGAGCCGGTCGAGGAACGTGACGATCGAGTCGACGCCCAGGGCGGTGGCGCCCCAGGCAATGCGCCGGTTGAAGCCGATGAACAGCCCCGGGGAGCCGGGGATGCCGAGGCCCCGGGCGTCGATCTTTCCCGCCGCCAGGTGGAATTCGTAGAAGAAAGGCGGCGAGGAGAGAGGCAACTGAGGATCGCTTTCCAGGATCGGCTTGCCGGTCGTCGAGCGCCGGCCGCTGACCGCCCAGGCGTGACTCATCTTGCGCGGCTCCGCCGGGGCACCGCGCAGCCCGAACCCCGGCATCCTCGGCCGCCGCTTCAGGCGGGCGTAGACCTCCTTGTCCTTGGCCATCTCAAGCTCGGGCACGATCGCGCCCTCGTCGTCGATCGTCATGAGCGTCTGCCGGGCCGCCTCGACTTCTCCCACCCGGTCCACCAGCTCGCGGAACCGGTGGTAAGCCTCGATGCTCCCTTCGTCGAACGGCGAGCCCAGGGCGAGGATTCCCCGCGCGGCCAGCAGGCAATCGGCCGGGGTCCAGGGCTCGGGAAGGACGCCCAGCAGCTGGAACCGCCGCGCCGCCGATTCGGGGTGCTCCTTGATCCACGCATTCACGCCGGCAGCGTAAGAGCGAAGGTATTGCCGCAGCTTCTCCGGCAGCCGCGCAAAAGCCCGGGCGGCGTAAGCCGCGTGGCCGGCGATCCGCGCGTGCCGGTCCGAATCCACCCACTCGGGGCCGAACACCTCGGCGAGCCTGCCGGCCGCCCGCCGGCGCACCAGCTCCATTTGCAGCATGCGGTCTTCGGCACAGGCGTGTCCCAAGCCGAAGAACCCGGCCTCTTCGTTTGCCGAGAAGACGTGTGGGATTCCCCACCTATCCCGGACGACTACAGCCGCGCCTTCATCCGCCCACGCCGTGCAACGAAGCGCGAGGCAAACAATTCCGACCAGGAGTCCCGAACATCTCATGGCTTGAAGTCTCCCGTTCTCGGCTCCGCAGGCAGGGACTAGTGGAACTGTGCAACGAGCGGCATCATACCTGCCGGCCCGGTGTGTACGCAACGGGCTCGCTGCCCAACCGAGAGCGACAGAACGGCGGCTCATCAGCCGGAGATCGGGGGCAAGAGGCCGGCCGCAGGATCGCGTTGCGCGGGGCCAACGCGGGGCGTTGCGTAGAGTCAACGTAAGCCGCGGGAATCGCGTGCGATCGATCGCCGCCGAATCGCAGTAAGTGCTTCAGAGACCGCCGCTTGCGGTGGCCCTTTTGGGGCTGCGGGGCGTGACCGGCCCGTCGGCACCGGGTTTGCTTCTCTGAGACCCGTCACCTATCTGTCCGCCGGCCGTGAGAGCCTTGGTCCCCTCAGGCTCTTGCGGCCGACCGGCAACGGGGCGGACCATCGATTCTCTACTGCGGAGCAGAGAAGAGGCAAAGGCGTCGGGCTTCGCCCACCGCAACCGGAACACTCTCCCCCCAATGAAGTTGCGGTGGGCACGGCCCGCGCCCCCGGGACCACGGCCATCTCGTCATGCACGCCCGCGAACTGGTGGAACTGGCTGCCCTGGTTGCCGCTCACGGCCCGGTCCTGATCCGCTCTTCAGGAGAGATCCCCGAAGGGGCCATCGAGACCTACTGGACGGCCTCGAAGTGCCGCCTGGACCGTTGGCACCGCGGGCTCCGGCGTCTGGCGGCGGAAATGGCCGATTCCGCGGCCGGGTCGCGGCGCCTCGAAGGCTCGCGGCTCCGCGGCGTGCTCGAAGAGATCCTCACCGGCGAGGTCCTCACGCGGGTCTGGACCGCCGCCACGTGCGCCTACGACCGGCATCGCGGCACGGACCTGCTCGAGCCGGTCGCCCGGAGCGTGCTGATCGGCCACATGGAGGCGCGGCACCGCGTGCTTGCGCTCCTCGTCAACGGGCCGGGAGTGGACGCCGAGGAGGCCATCCAGCTTGACCGCCTCCGCCGCCGCACGGAACGCTGGACCGACGTGCTCGTGGGCTACCTGGCCGGGCTCCACGACATCAGCGAGTTCGCCGTCGACCCGGAGCGGGCCAGGGACTTCGGCGAAGACCTCGCCTGGCAGAGCCGGCAGAAAGGGGGCGGGATCGTCTGGCCGCTGGTCCTCTCGTCGCTGCGGGCCTCCTTCCGCCACGGGCTGTCGCCGGTCAGCCCGAACGCCGATCTGAATGCCAAGATCGCCGCCAGCATCCTCTCTTTCTTCCCGGCGGACGTGTTCGACGGGACCGGCGTGCCGCAATCGCTGTGGCTCTTGCGGCTCACGCAGACCACCAGCGACGCCCAAGGGATGATCGACGCGCTCCTGCGCTGCGATCGCAAAGGCGTCCCCGGGGATGGGCCCGGTGCAGCGCGGGGCATCTTGGGTCCTCGTTACCGCCGCTTGGGCGGATGACGGAAAATCGCGGCGTGCTTCGCGAAGACCGCCGAGGCAGTGGCCGGTGAGCTGCTGCCGACCCGGCACAGTTGCTTTCCCCCAGATAGGGTGAAACGGCCAAATCCGTCCGGGCTCGGCCGGAGGGCTGTTCGCCACCCGAGGCCGGCTGTTATAATGGGCGGGCCGGGGGCGAAGAGATGCCGCCGGCTGGGCTCTTCGACCCAGTTCGGGACCTTAGCTTGCCAGGAGGATGCCATGGCTGTTCAACTTACCAAGCGGCATCGCGAAGTGGTTCGCCTTCTCAGCCTGGGTTGTACGGTCAACGAGGCTGCCAAGATCCTCAAATTGGCGCCGAGCACCGTGGACAATCACAAGACCGCCGCGATGAAACGCCTGGGGACCGACAAGCTCGCCCTGCTGACGCGGTTGGCCCTGAAGTACCGGATCACGACGATGAAGGACAAGCTGACGCCGAAAGAGAAACGGCTGAGCGGCCGAAAGAAAGACGGCTGGAACTGACCGCATCCTCCGGACCGTCGGGGGACCGCCGTTTGGCCGGCGCGTTGGCGCGGCGTTCGGGTCATTTCGGCCGCTGCGCTTCGTAGGTCTCCGCAATCTCCTTGGCCGTCATCGCGCGGGCGTACGCCGCCAGCCGGGCAACGCGGCAAGCGAGGTGCTCGCTCTGGCCGGTATAGTGCGGATTGCCCCCCAAGGCAAAATCCCTGGCCGCCGAGCGGACTTCGACCGGCACCTGCAACGTGGCCGCGGGCTTGCCGTCCAGATAGAGCGTCAACTGCGGCCCGGACTTCACCACCGCCGCGTGATGCCACCGGCCCGGCTCGATGGGAACGCCCTCCGTGGACCGGGCCGAGCCGGTCTCGATCCGAGCGTAGAGCTTCCCGCCGGCAGTGCAGATTCGCAGCGGGTCGTCCATCCCCCGGCACCACGCACTGAAGACCTGCCCGAGGCGGTCCTCCTTGCGATCGTATGCCACCCAAAGCGAGACCGTGTATTCGTGCGGGGGGAATGCCTTGAGCCCGTAGACGAGCATCCCGGCTTGGCCGTCGAGCTGTACTGCCCCGCCGGGTTTGCCGTCGATGCCCGCGGCAGGACGAAAGCCCTGCGAGCGGAGCAGCTTGCCGAACGTCGGCTTCGGGTCGCCCGCCAAATCGGCCGCCACTAGGACGCCCCCCGGCCCTTCGCCGTATTCGGAAAGCTCTTCCTTGCTCAGGGGCGGGAGTTTCGGGTCAATCCGAAACCGCTTGGCCGACCGCAGGCTCTCCGTCGTGCCGGTCGCGTTCTTGGCGATCAGCTTCCAAGAGTAGTCCGCGTTCGGCTTCAGCCGTGCGGCCAGGTCCCCGGGCACGAGCAGCCGATAGCCCGACTTGGCGGTCACGTCCAGCACGGGACTCTCGAAGTCCGCCGTCTCGGCGATCACCAGCGTGTGGGTGCGGGCGACGTCGGCCGCAGCCGGCCGCCGCCACTTGAAGAGCATCGGCCCCGGCGGGATTGCGGCGCCGTCCGCCGGGCTGTCGCAAACCGGCGGCGGCGGCACGATCTCCCGCGCCGGCAGCCACGAGAGGTAGCGGCTCCCCGTCGAGCCCGCCGTGGCAAAATCGCACAGCCGCAAACGAGCGTCCTTGCCCGCGGGAATCTCGACCAAGAGCCACGGCGCAAACCGGCCGATTCGCTCCTGGTCGGGCACCGGCTCGGGAAACGAGACCCGGGCGTCGCGGAGCATCGCGGGCATGATCGCGGGGATCTTGGCCTCGTCGAAATCGTTGAGCCGCAGGTCGTAAGCCAACAGGAGCGGGCCGCGGTAGACCGATATCTTCCCAAACGCCTCCAGGTCGCCCGACTCGTAGCGCAAGGGCATTTCAAGATCCAGCGCGACTTCGTCCTTGGGCTGCCACACGCGGCGGATTTCAAAGTACGAGCCCGGTTTCGCAGCGGCCGCCCGCACACCCGGCGCGTGTACCGCGGCCCGCGTGGTCCAGCCGGGGATCCGCAGCCGGAGCGCGAACTCCCGAGGCTTGTCGGGGGTAACATGGATCCGCACCGTGCCGTCCAGCGGATAGCGGGTCTTTTGTTCCAGCACGACCCCGGTGCCGTCGGGCAGCTTCGTTTGCACCCGCGCCGGGCCATAGTAGTTGACCGCCAGCCCGTCGGCCGCCCGCATCACGGCCCACTCGGAAAGCATCCCCAGCCCCCGCGGCCCGTTGACCGAGCAGCAGTTCAAGTCGGGCGTGCCGGCCCGGGCCTGAAAGACGATCGCGTGGTGCGAGGCCTCGCGCGCGCCGTCCATGGGCGTGTTGTACGTACACCAGTTGCCCGCAGGGTTCTGGGCCCCGAGCATTCCGTTGTAGGTGGCCAGCTCCAGCTCGTCGGCGGCCGCCGGATCGCCGCTCAGGCGCAGGGCATCCAGCGTGATCGCCATCCAGGCCACGGTGCAGCAGGTCTCGATGGCGCTGGGCTCGTAGGGGTTGCCTGTGGCCTGCTCGCCGGACGAAAAGGCCCCGTTGTTGTGCCGGTCCCAGCGGCGGATGCTGTGCCAGTGGTGGAGGAACGAGCGGCGGTATCGCTCGTCGCCGGTGATGAGGTATAGCTCGACCAGGCCCTGGAGGTCGTGCAGGCTCTCCCATCGCGGCCGCGGGATGCGGTAGTATTCGACGCCGGCCAGGCCCGTGCGGAAATAGTCGCCGGCCTGAAGCCAGTCCTTTTCGATCTCGCGCATCATGGCCAGGTGGCGCGCGTGGCCTGTCTTGCGATAGAGCCGGCCGAGGGCGTGGATCACGGCGAGATTCATCTCGTCGGAACCGACGCTCAGCACGCGGCGGCCGGTATCCAGAAAGGTCTTGCACACCAGGTCGGCGGCCTTGCGGCAGGCGGCCAGCGCCGCCTCATCGCCGGTCCGCTCGTGCCACATCAGGAGGGCCAGCATCACGTGGTAATGCCCCCACAGGTCCCAGTTGGCCAACAGGCGAGTGTCCTTGGGAAACGGGCCGAGATAGCCGTCTTCGGCCTGCCCGGCGATGAGCCGGGCGATGACCGCGCGAACCGTTTTCTCCAGTTCCGGGTCGTCGCTCATGCGCAATGCCTGGATCGCGGAGATGAGGTACTTCCCCACGAACTCGCCGGCCCAGGGGACGAGGTTCGGCTTGGGCTGCCGGTCGCGGAGATCGAACATCCCCAACAGCCCGGGGTTGGCGGCCGGCGCGCGGGTCAGCCAGTTCCGCACGTTGGCTTGGACCCTCCGCCCGACAGGCCCGTCGAAACGGAATTCCGCTTCGGGGCTGTCAAGAGCCGGGCGTCCCTGAGGCTGTTCCCCCGACACCGAAGCAGAGACGAGACACGCTAGCGCAACACTCCCGACGAGGATTCGCACAGGTCGCTCCATACTGAGGACGTCAATGCTCTACTCTTTAGAGGGATGCCCTGTCCTGAGTTACCAATGGTCGAAAAACGAGGACTTGCCAGCACGCCCGGCAGGATTCGAACCGGCAACCCGCCGATAAGGAATCTACTGGGAACTCCAGGAAATGCAAGCACTTTCGATGAGTATGGACGCAAGAATCGACACAAGACCCCGGGCCGTGGCGTGCTTAGCGAACGGCTCGTCCACCAAATCGGGGGTGACGATGTTCTCCAAGGTGACGCGAAGCACCACCGTCGTCGGACTCTGCTCCATAAAGAGCATAAGCTACGGGCTGGAACCGGGAGCGTTGGAAGCGGATCCTCGACTGAGGGCAAGCGGTTGACAGGCCTCCGGCGATGAAGAGAATGGGTGGGAGTCTGGCCGGGGGACACATCCGGGAGAGACCGACTGAGAAGACCCAGAGGAGGCTGCCATGAAATACCTGCCCCGCGCGTTGGTGCTCCTCGCGCTGACGTGGAATTGCCTTGCGTGTCGCCGCGCCGATACGGCGGAGCCCCCCGCGGCGGCGAAACCCAGTCAAGCGGCGCCCGAGGTCAAGGTCCGCGTCAACCCTGCCGAGGAGAAAGTCGTCCAGGCGCTGCGGAGGCTCGGGGCCCAGGTCGGCCTGAACGCGGAAGGCAAGGTCCAGAACGTCGAGTGGATCAAGGCGAAGATCGCCGACAAGGACCTGGCGATCCTCCGCGACCTGACGGCCCTGGAAGCCCTGGACATCGGCGACGTCGCGATCACCGACGCCGGGCTGGCCCATCTTAAAGGGCTCAAGGACCTCCAAAGGCTCTACCTCCACGGCGTGAAGATCACCGACGCCGGGCTCAAACACCTGCAGGGACTGGCGAACCTCGAGTGCCTCGGGCTGCAAGACACCCCGATTACCAGCAAGGGCCTTGCACACCTGGAGCCCCTGGAGAACATCACCATCCTGAACCTGAGCCAGACCAAGGTGGACGACGACGGCCTGAAGCACTTTAAGCGGATGGCCGATCTCGATACCCTCGTCCTGGAAGGCACCAAGGTGACCGGCGCCGGGCTGCGTCACCTCAAGGGGCTCGCCAAGCTCCGCACACTCAACCTGCGGCACTGCAACGTGGCCGACAAGGACCTGGAGCTCCTCGTGGGCCACGAAGAGCTTCGGATGCTTTACCTGAAAGGGACCAAAGTCGACGAGGACAACATCGACAAGTTCAAGAAGAAGATGGTGAGCTTGGCCATCTTCTTTTACTAGGGGCCGGGGGCCAGGGGCTAGGGAGCCTGAAAGCTGATTGCTGAAAGCTGATTGCTGAAAGCCGATAGCTGAAAGCTGATTGCTGATAGCTGAATCAGGCCGATCATGGGAATCTACTACTTGAATCCTCAGGAGGTGCATCCATGTACCGCATCTTTGCTACCGCGGCGTTGGCGCTGGGTCTGGTGACGGCGCCGGCGCTCTGCGGCCGGGCCGCCGACGAGGCCAAGACGCCGCTCAAGACGATCCGCACCGCCGACTGCGTCTACGTCCCCACGCCCAACGACGTGGTCGAGAGAATGCTGGAGATGGCCGCGGTCAAGAAAAGCGATCTCCTTTACGACCTCGGCTGCGGCGACGGCCGCATCGTCGTCACGGCCGCCAGGAAATTCGGCTGCAAGGCCGTCGGCTACGAGATCGACCCCGACCGGGTGCGGGATGCGCTCAAGAACGTCGAGAAGAGGAAGGTCGGGCACCTGGCAAAGATCGAGCAGCAGGACATTTTCAAGCTCGACCTGAGCAAGGCCAGCGTCATCGCGCTCTACCTGCTCCCGAACATGAACAAGAAGCTCGTCCCGCAGTTGGAGAAGCTCAAGCCGGGGGCGAGGGTCGTCGTCCACGACTACCCGATCGCCGGAATCAAGCCCGACAAGTCCGAGGAAATCACCTCCAAGGAGGACAACGTCAAGCACTCGCTCTACCTGTACACCGCGCCGCTCAAAAAGGACCAGAACGAGGAGGGGGAGGAGGGGTGACGAGCAGGCGGCGGTAGAGGTCGGCATAACGCCCGACCATCTTCTCGACGCTGAACTCGCCGAGCATCCGCTGCCGGCCCGACCGGCCCAGCCGCCGGGCCAGCCCGGGGTCGTCCAGGAGCGCGTTGGTGTGCTTGGCCATTCCCCGGGCCACCGTCTTGTTGACCCCGGTGGCGGTTGCCGGCCAGCCTTGCGTCGGCACGAGGTAGCCGGTCACGCCGTGAACCACGAGGTCCCGCGTCCCGGGGATGTCGGTGGCCACGACGGGCACTCCCGCCGCCATCGCCTCCATGATCGTGTTGGACTGCCCCTCGAAGGCGCTGGTGGACCAGAGCACGTCGAAGTGCGGCAGGAGCCGCGGCACGTCCTCCCGCCGGCCGAGGAAGTGGACTTTGTCGCGGATCATGACCTGCTCGCGGAGCTGCTCCAACCGGGAGCGGTGTGGGCCGTCGCCGATAATGAGCAAGTGAACGTCGTCGCGGATGACCTTCAACAGGTCGACACCCCAGATGGCGTCCTTGACCCGCTTCTGCGGCCAGAGCCGCCCGATCAGGCCGACCAGCCTCGCTCCCTCCGGCAGACCCAGCTCGGCGAGGATTTCCTGCCGCGAGGTCTCCACCGGCGGGGCAGGCGGGACCCCGTTGGGGATCACCTCGAACTTCTCTGCCGGCAGCCCGGAGCCGACGTAGAACTCCTTGACCGCGGGGCTGTTGGCGACGATCCGCGTGGTCTGCTTCGCCAGCCGGCGATCGACGGCAAGCTCAAGCCGGCTCTTCCACGAATCGACGCAGCGCTCGCCCGCCACCAGGCACCTCACGCCGCGGGCCGTTCCCGCCAGCCGGCCGTAGACGTTGGCCGCAAAGAGCCAGGTGTGGATCAAGTCCGGACGCCATTGCTCGACCAGCCGCCGCAGGCGAACAAAGGCCCTGAAGTCGATTTTCCACCGCTTGCCGATCACGGTGACCGGGATGCCGGCCTGCCGTAGCTCCGACTCCAGCGGCCCGCCCCGCGTCAGCGCGCAGACGTGGACCTCGAACTCCTCCCGCGGCAGCCGGCAGGCCAGGAGCGCAAGCTGCTTCTCCGCCCCGGAGCGGTCGAGCGTAGGGATGATCTGGAGGATGCGTGTCTTCACCGGCAGGTTCCCACTCGCCAATCGCGGCAGCCGCCGATGTTTGGAAGACCGTACCCAATGACCAATGACCAAGGCCCAATGACCAAGAGATCCACAGGCTGGTGAAGACGATACCGTCTTGGTTGGTTATTGGTCATTGGTGCTTGGTCATTACCTTTCCATCTCGTGCGGCTCGAGTTCCGCGATGTAGGGCAGGTTGCGGTAGCGGTCGTTGTAGTCCAGGCCGTAGCCGACCACGAAGACGTCGGGGACGTCGAAGGCCACAAAGTCGGGCTGCATCGCCACCTCGGACCGCCCCTGTTTCCGCAGGAGGACGGCGCTCCGCACGCTGGTGGGCCCCAACTCGTCGATCTGCGGGACCAGCTCCCAGAGGGTCTGCCCGGTGGCGAACAGGTCGTCGACCAGGAGTACGTCCCGGCCGCGGATGTCGGTGGAGAGCAAGTCGGCGTTGACGACCAGCGGTCCGGGCCGTTCGGTCCCCCTGGGCACCTCCCGCACCATGATCAGCTCGACGCGGAGCGGCATGTCCAGCAGGCGGATCAGATCGGCCAGCAAAGGCACGCTGCCGATCATCACGCCGACGAGGGTCAGGGGTCGCCCCGCATAGTGCTGGCGGATCTGCTCGGCCAGCCGCGCAATCCCCCCGCGGAGCTGTTCTTCGGTAAGCAGGGTCTTCATCGTGGCAACCTCCGGTAAGTCAACGGCCGGTCGTCGGGCCGGACCGTATTGTATTGTAGGCACGCGGCGGCAAGTGTGCGAGGGCGAGGCCCCCGCGGAGCCGTGATGGAGTCCATCACGCAATCCCACATTCCACAGGAAAGAGGAACGCCCCCTACTTTTTCTTTTCGCCGCGCAAAAGGTCGTTGATCTCCAGGGAGCGGAACCCGCCCAGCTTGCGCTGCTTCGTGGCCGGCCAGTAGAGAATCTGCTGGGAGCGGATCTCCGAGGGACGCTCGCCGGGGTGCTCTTGCAGCGACAAAACGGCGTCGTTCCGGCCGTCCCCTTCGATCGTCAGGAGCCCCTTGGCTTGGGCGTAGCTCACGCGGGCGGCCCGGGCGGTGAACGACTGCCCCTCCACCACCACGTTCTCCTCGGCGACAAGGTCCCAACTGCGGCCGGTCTTGGCGGCAATGGGCGTTTGCACGGCCGAGAGCCGGTCGCAGGTGAGGACTACCCCGTTGGGGCCCAACCGCTCGGGATTGTCCGTCTCGGGGACGGCATCCCATTTGGCCACCGTCGTGTAAATGGTTTTCACCTGGTTGTGAAAGACCAGTGCCCGGTGGTACAGGTTGCCGGTAATCCCCCCTTGGAAACGGATGTCCAGGCAACTGAGCGGTTTCGGCCCGTCGCTAGCGGGCGGCTCCGCCGGCGGGCGGCCGCCGGGCAGGGTCGGCGTCATGCCGGGGAGTTCGCGGCGCACCGTCGTAGCGCGGCCCGGACCGCCGGCCCGGACGGCCCCGCTCCGCGTCTCGATCTCCAGGTCCGAGGTCTGCATCCGCTCGTACGAAACCTGCTCGCTCCCCTCCAGCTCCCGGCCTTCCATAAAGACCTTGCCCCGGCAGAGGACCTTTTCGATTTCCGGCCTCGGCTGGTTCTTCATGTCCGCAAGGCGGATCGGCTCGGTGAAACTCACTTCCAGCGTGTCGGTCAGCAAGCGCTGCTCTTGGACGGCGGCAACGACCGAGCCCTCAAAGCGGGCCGTGCGACCGTCCAGCACCA
>CAYGZA010000122.1:0-16998 GCA_964354135.1 uncultured Planctomycetaceae bacterium | reverse complement strand
CAGCCGCGGCTGGGGACCTGGTTTGCCGCCCATCAGTGGAAGCTCGGCGGCGACTACGAGCTCCTCTCCGAAGTCTCCCTCGGCACCGACGGGATCGCGCTCCGCCAGGCCCGCTGCAACGTGACCCAATTGGTGCTGGAGAACCCCTCGTGGAACGTCCGCGAGCCGAAGCTCGAGGCCTCCGTGACGGGGAGCTGGAATCGTTCGGCACGGCGTCTGGAGCTGGAGGCGGCCAGCCTGAAGACGAGCACCGTTGGGGCCGAGGTCACCCGGTTCCTCTGGAACTTCCCGCGCGAGGGGACGCCGGAACTGTCCGGGACGATCGTCTACGAGGCGGCCTTGGATCGCCTCCAACAGTCGAAGGTCATCAACCTGTCCACGATGCCGGCCTGGCGCATGGCGGGCAACCTTTCCGGCCGCTTGGAGTTCCTCCATTCCGGCGGGCCGATCTTCGCCCGATGTGACGCGGTGCTCAAGAACCTCAACGTCGTCCACACCTCCGGCCAGCGCTACCAGGAGAAAGAGATCCGGTTGGTGGGCCGGGGCAGCTACAACCACCTCAGCCGCTCCTTCGTGATCGACCAGGCGGAGCTCACTTCCGGCACGCTGGCCGGCAGCGCTTCCGGCCGGGTCACCGGCGCCAACGGGCAGATCGAGCTGCAGCTCACCGGGAAGATCGACTACGACCTGGAACGCCTCTCCGAACTGCTCCGCTCGCGCTACGGCGACGGGATCCGCATCGCCGGCCGGGGCTCCAGCCCCGTGTCGTTCCGCGGCCCGTGGGGCTCCGACCGGGCCGTGGCCACGGCGAGCCTCAACTGGGCTGGGGCCAACGTCTACGGCTTCCAGGTCGGGCCCGGGGAACTCCAAGCGGCTTATTCCCGCGGCGCTTTTGAGGCGCGGCCCATGACCCTCGACGTGAACGAGGGCCGGGTGCAATTGGCCCCGCGGCTGCGGATCACTCCCGCGCCGGCCACGTTGATCCTCAGCCCCGGCAACGTGATCGACCAGGTCCGGCTCACGCCGGCCACCTGCGCCTACGCGCTTCAGTACATCGCGCCGGTGCTGGCGGGCATTGCCACTGCGGAAGGACGCTTCTCGATCGACCTGGACGGCTGCACCATCCCCTTGGCCGATCCGAGCCGCGGAGAACTGGCCGGCAGACTGACGGTCCACTCGGCGCAGATCGGCCCGGGCTATTTGTGGCAGGAGATGGCCGCCCTGCTGGGCCGCAGTGCGCCGGTCCAGCTCGCCCGGCAATCGGTCATTCCCTTCCAAATGACCCAGGGCCGCATCTACCACCGCGACATGAGCCTCGTGTTCCCCGAGGTGACGATCCGCACGTACGGCTCGGTGGGGCTGGACCAGACCTTGGCGATGGTCGCGGAGATGCCCGTCCCGCCCGGGTGGCAGAGCGCGGGGATCGTCGGGACGGCCCTGAAGAACCAGACGATCCAGTTGCCGATCGGCGGCACGCTCCGCCAGCCGAAGATCGACCGCCGCGCCCTGGACCAGCTCAACCGGCAGTTCCTCCAGAACGCGGCGCGAAACGTGCTCGAAGACAAGCTCCACAAAGGGCTCGACCGAATGTTGCAGCCGCCCCAGCCCAAGCGCTAGGGGGACCTGCTGCTACAGCGCTAAACTGACTGCCGCGGAAAAAGGGGAACAGGCACCGGCGTCCCGACAGCGCCGCGGACGAGCACGGGCAGGATGCCCCATCCCCTCTTCTTCTTTTCTCCCTCGTTGACACCCGCACGGCCCCTGCCGAAAATGGCGGCTGTTGGGTCCATGCTTCTATTCCATAAGGAGGTCACGGGGATGATGAGAACGCAAGGTGCCGGGTTTCTGTGCGTCCTGGCAGCACTGGCGGCCACGACCTGGCTGGGCGCGGCCGAACCGTCGCAAGCGGCAGGCATGGCCGACCGGCCGAACATCCTTTTCATCTTGGCCGACGATTACGGCCTGGACGGCGTCGGCTGCTACGGCTCCGACCGGTTCAAGACGCCCCACCTCGACTCGCTGGCCCAATCGGGTCTGCGATTTGAGGCGTGTTACTCCACCCCCTTGTGCGGGCCGACACGCTGCCTGCTCATCACGGGCCGCCACGGATTCCGCACGGGAGGGCTGACGAATCCGACGGCGGGCCGGCCTTTGCCGCAGGACGAGCCTTCGATTGCCAGGACGCTCAAGAAGGCCGGCTATGCGACGGGACACTGCGGCAAGTGGCGGCAGATGGGGGCCACGCCGGGCGACTGGGGTTTCGACGAATACATCACCGATCCCACCGCAGGAGGCTACTACTGGCAGAAGAGCTACACGAAGAACGGCCAACTCGTCGAGGTCGACAAGGAGGTCTACTACCCCGACGTGGCGCACGAGTTCGCCGTCGACTTCATCCGCCGGCATCGCGAAGGGCCGTTCTTCTTCTACTACGCCTCGCACTTGGTCCACGGGCCGATCCTCCGCACCCCGGACAGCAAGACAGGCGCAGGCGACAAGACTGGTGCCGGTGGGAAGGCCGGCGCGGGCCCGAAACAGGAGTTCTACGCCGACAACGTCGCCTACCTGGACAAGCAGGTGGGGCTCCTGGTGGCCGAACTCGATCGGCTGAATCTCCGCGAGAAGACCCTGATTCTCTTCTCGGCTGACAATGGGACGGCGGTCCAGTCGGGCACCATCGGCGGCCGGCAAATCCACGGAGCCAAGGGCTCGATGTGGGAAGGCGGGGCCCGCGTGCCGCTCGTGGCCAACTGGAAAGGCACCACGCCGCAAGGCAAGGTCGTCAAGGACCTCGTGGACTTCAGCGACTTTTTCGCGACGTTCGCCGACGTGGCGGGGGCCAAGCTGCCCGACGGCATTGCCTTCGACGGCCGCAGCTTCGCGCCGCAACTCCGCGGCGAGCGGGGCACGCCCCGGGAGTGGATTTTCGTCCAACTGGGCGCCCAGTGGTACGTCCGCGATCCCGGCTGGAAGCTGAACCAGGCCGGGGATCTCTTCGACATGAAGGAGGCCCCGTTCGAGGAGAAGCCGGTCTCGGCCGACGCGCAGGATTCCACGGCCGTCGCCGCCCGCAAACGCTTGCAGACCGTGCTTGACACCTTGAACCCCGCCGCCGGCAAGAAAGAGCCGGAGGGGGCGAAGAAGTCGAAGGCGGCGAAGGCAGCCAAGGCGGCCAAGAAGGCCCTCAGGAAGAAGGTGCAGATCCCGGAGAAGTAACCAGAGAGGCCGCCCCGAGCGCCGAGGGCGCGGAAGCGGCACGGCGGGAAAAGTCCGGCACGATCAGGCGAAACATTGAGTACTCAGTGCTTCGCGGTACTGGGGGCGCGCGATGCGATTGGTCCTCTTGGGAACGACGGGCTATCACCCCAATGATCGGCGGCAGACCCTCTGCCTCCTGATCCCCGAATACGGCGTCATGCTCGACGCCGGCACGGCGACCTATCGGGCCGGCCGCTACCTGAAGACCTCGCGGCTGGACATCTTCCTCAGCCACGCGCACCTGGATCATGTCGTCGGGTTGACGTACCTGTTCAACGTGATGCACGTCCACCCGCTGGAGCAAGTCTGTGTGTACGGCCTGGCGGATAAGCTGGTGGCGATCGAGGAGCACTTGTTCTTTCCGGCCTTGTTTCCCGCCAAACCACCCTGCCGGTTCGTGCCGCTGGCCGAGGAAGTCGCCCTGCAAGGGTCGGGGCGGCTGACCTCCTTCCCGCTGGCACACGAAGGGGGCTCCGTCGGCTTCCGGCTCGATTGGCCGGGCCACTCGATGGCCTACGTGACCGATACGACGGCGTCGCCGGATGCCGCCTACGTTGCGAAGATTCGCGGAGTGGACCTCCTGGTACACGAGTGCTACTTCTCCGACGCCCAGGCCGAATGGGCCGCCAAGACCGGCCACAGCCACACGACCCCCGTGGCCCAGGTCGCCCGCGAGGCCGGCGTGGGCCGTCTAGTGCTGGTCCACCTCAACCCCCTTGCGCTCGACGCGGACCCGATCGGGTTGGAGGTTGCCCGGGCCATCTTCCCCCGCACCGACTTGGGCGAGGACCTGATGGAGCTGGAGTTCTGACGGCTGTCTGCGCGTTCCCCGGGAGGTATAATTCCACCGGGAGGTAGTTCATCCATGCAATCAACCCTCTACGTGAAGACCAAGGTGTTGCCGGGCAAGAAGATCGAGATATCGCTTCCGGAATCAAGGGAAGGCGATCCAGTACAGGTTTTCCTCGTGTTTCCGAACGCGCCCGCGCTCGCCCCCCGATCGGCTCTGGAGATCATCGAGGACCTGAACGGTCATCGGCTGTTTGCATCGCCACAAGACGTGGATCGGTACCTGCGAGATGAGCGCAGCTCATGGCAGCCTTGAGCCTCCCTGAGTCGGGCCTGATCTACGTCGATACGAGCATCGTCATCTACAGCGTGGAGACTCACGCTCGCTACTGGCCGATCTTGAAACCGTTCTGGGAGGCCGCAACGTGTTCCTGGCCAACGATCGTGCCTTCGTGCGCGTCACCGGCCTGCCGGTCCTCATTCTGGACGACATCGCGGCAAGCCGATAGATTGTTGGCTGACCCCGCACGATGTGGGGCGAAGAACTCATGACGTTGGAGCTCTTACTATGGGCGAATCAACGAACGTCGTACCTAAGGAGACGATTGCCGCGTTTTGTCGGCGGCATCACATTCGCAAGTTGGCTTTCTTCGGCTCTATCTTGCGGGAAGATTTCTCGCCGGACAGCGACATTGACGTGCTGGTGGAGTTCGAGCCTGGTCACGTTCCGGGGTTCTTCGGCCTCGTTCCTATGGAGTATGAATTATCAGAGCTGTTCGGGGGCCGGAAAGTGGATCTCCGCACGCCGCAAGACCTGAGCCGCTACTTCCGCGACGAAGTCCTGGCTCAGGCGGAGGTCCAGTATGTCCAATAGCGACGGCGTTCGCCTGAACCACATGCTGGATGCCGCACGCGAAGCCGTAGGCTTCTCGGAGCACCGTTTGCGTGAAGACCTGGACCGCGATCGGATGCTTTGTCTCTCTCTGGTCTACTTGTTGGAGATCATCGGCGAAGCGGCACGCGGCGTTTCTGCGGCGTTTCGGGCCTCGCACACGGAGATCCCGTGGCGGAGCATCGCCGGGATGCGCGATCGGCTGGTCCACGGCTACTTCGACGTAAACCTTGATATCGTATGGGAAACGGTGACCCGGGACCTGGCGCCGTTAATTGCGCAACTGGAGAAGTGTCTGGCTTCGAGAGGGTAGAACATGCGGAAAGAAACGATGACCTCGCGGGAGCGGCTCCTGGCGGCCCTGGACCACCGGGAGCCCGATCGCGTGCCGATCGACTTGGGAGGCAACCAGACCGGCATCCACAAATTCGCGTACCAGACTCTGGTGAAGCACCTGGGGATCGCGGACGACGTGGTCATCATGGACGCCGTGCAGCAATTGGCCCGGCCGTGCGAGGCAGTGCTGGAGCGGTTCCACGTCGATACCCGCTACGTTGCCGCCGGGGCGGCCTCGGATTGGAAGGGAGGCATCGTCCAGCAGACCCGCGGCGGGCGGCTGTGGCACGACCTGGTCGACGAGTTCGGCGTCCGCTGGTCCATGCCCGACGACCAGCCGCTCTACATGGACATCACCCTCCATCCGCTGGCCGGGGCGATGATCGACGATCTGCGGGATTATCCCTGGCCCAAGGGGGACGATCCCGGCCGGTTCGCCGGGCTGCGCGACAGGGCAATCGCCTTGAGGAAGGAGACGCCCTACGCCGTCGTGAGCGGCATTGCCGGGGTGGTCTACGAGATTTGCTGGTACATGCGCGGGCTGGAGCGGTGGTTCATGGACATGGTCACCCAGCCCGAGTTCTGCGAGGCCCTCCTGGACCGGACCCTGAAGTTCTGGCTCGACTGGCTCCGCCCGTTCCTCGACGAGGCGGGAGACGTGGTCGACGTGATCATGATCGGCGACGACTTGACCGGCCAGAAGGGGCCGCTCTTCCGGCCCGATTTCTATCGCCGCGTGGTCAAGCCGCGGCAGAAACGGCTGGTCGACTACATCCGCTCGCGGACCCGGGCGAAAATCTGGTACCACACCTGCGGCTCCTGCGGCACGTACATCCCCGACCTCTTGGACAACGGCATCGACATCCTCAACCCCGTCCAGATCAGCGCCAAGGACATGGACCCGGCAACATTGAAGGAGCGGTTCGGAAAGCAATTGGTCTTTTGGGGCGGGGCCATTGACACGCAGCACGTCCTCCCCACGGCTTCCCCTGAGACCGTCCGCGAGCACGTCCGCAGGAACCTGGAGGCTTGGAAGCCGGGCGGCGGCTACGTCTTCAACAACGTCCACAACATCCAGGCCGCCGTCCCGCCGGAGAACGTCGTGGCCCTGTTCGACGCCGCCTACGAATTCGGCTTCTACGGCCCCCCCGATTAGGCATGACCGGCCGGCACACTCTCGGGAGGCGCGATCGCCGGATACGCCACCTTTCGGGGACGGCATCGCGGAGTTCGCCGAGGGTCCGGCCAGCCCACATGCCATTTGCGTTGCCGGCCGATTTTTCCGGCCATTCTCGAAGGAAAACGGTTGCACGTCTTGACTCGCGACCGCGCAGCGTATGAGAATTGAGGAGTGCCCGGCACAACCGGGGGCGGCGGCGGGTTGGCCGATCTCCTCGCCTCCGGCGGTTGTGTTGTGGTTGCCACCCTACCACGAGGTTCGCGCGGTCGCCGTCGTTCCGCACGGAGTGTCCCGGCAAAGGACTGCTGCGGGGAGCGGAAGGCTCGACCGTCGCCGACGCCCGCCGTCCGCTGGAAAGCACCTTCCGAGTACTGCATGGGATTCCTGAGAACACCCTCCGTCGAAGAGATCCAGGTCGCCGGTCGATTCGAGCTCTTGCGCAACGCCTTGCTGTCCGATCCGTATGCGGTCCACCTGGAGAAGCCGCTGGCCTTTTGGACGGTAGCGGGCGACCGCGGCTTGCCGCTGGCCTTCCTGGGGCGGACACTCCGCGAGCTGCTCCAGACTCCGTTCCCCGATCTCGCCGCCACGCCGGGGATCGGACGCAAGAAGATGTGGTCGTTCGTGAAGCTCCTTGCCCGCGCGGTCAAGACCGATCCATCCGATTTCCCGACCGAGCTCGCGCCCCCTTCGGCCGACGGCAATTCCCAGACCGCCAAACCGCTTCCCGCCGAGGAGTTCAACCCGGCAGACGTCTGCGAGGTGACCTGGAGCCAATGGCGGGCCAGCGTGCTCCGCCACGGTCTCGGCAGCGAGGCGCTCGGGCGATTTGCCCCTACTCTGAAGTACTTGACTCGGGTCATTTGGCGCCGCCCCTTGGAGGTCTACGCCGGCATGTCCCTGGCGGAAATCCGCACCTCGAAAACCCACGGAAGGAAGCGAATCGAGGCGATCCTCGACGTGTTCCGCGGGCTGCACTCCCTGGTGGCCAGCGCCGGCGTTCAGGAGCACCTGGTGCTGCGCATCGCGCCGCGGTGGATCGACGCTGCGGAGACCTGGGTCCGCCGCGAGCTCCAGTCCCCGGGCATCCCCGGCGACGAGGAGTTTTCCGCCCATTTCATCACGCCGCTATTGAACCAGATTCGCCGGGACGGATCGGAGCAAGTCGTCCGCCTGACGGAGATCCGGCTGGGCATGCACGGGCCTGTCACCAGCGTCCGCCAGATGTCGCGGAGCGTGGGGTTGACCCGGGCCAGGGTCTATCAGTTGCTCAATGAGATCAACGACATCATGGTGGTCCGCTGGCCCTTGGGCCGCCACCTGGTGTACCAGTTGGATTCCAAGTTCCGGGCCGCTGCCAGAAGGGGGGAGGATCGTCCGGGCCTGGAACAGTTCCGCGTCGCTGTGGAACTGTTCTATCCGCGGCTACGCCGGGGTGCGGCCGGACCGCTGGAGCGAGCCGCGCCGGCGGTTCCCGCGGGCAGTTCCCCGCCCCCGGCCGGCGACGGCGACGGCCCGGCGGGAGCGAGAGGGATCTCGTCCAGCGGCTCCCGCGGCAGCGGCGCGGCGGTAAAGGAGGGCGATCGGCCTCGCCGTTCCCGCAATCGTCCTGCCGGTTAACCCGCCGCCCTGAGCCGCTGTGGATTGCGATCTCGAGGGGCATATCTGTTCGCGCTCGGGCCGCCGTTGCGGCCGGCGGCGGTGGCCGCGATTCGCTCCTCGGCCGAGACCCTCGCTTGTAGTTCCAGAATCTGGCGGCGGTGGCCGCGGTGGGAGAGCGCGCGGCAGACGCCCATCACCCGGCCGGCCGCCCGGGCCACGATCGCCAGATTCAGCAGGCTCCGCGCGCCCTCGGCGGTCAGCAGAACACCGTGCAGCGCCAGGGACCGCATCCATCCGTGCATCGGCGCCCAGCGCCAGAACATCTCTTCCTTCTCCATGGCCCCCCGGAACCAGCCGGCGCGAAGGGATTCCGGCCGCACGGCGACGCGGGATTGCGGCTCCAACACCGTGCGAAAACCCAATTGCCGGAACGTGAGTCCCAAGTCGGTGCTTGCCAGCCGATCGCCCAGGCAAGGATTCAGCCGCCCGACGCAGTCCAGGAGCGACCGCCGGTAGAAGGCCGCCGCCGGATGGGACGCAAGGACCGTCCTCGCCTGCGGCGGAACGGCAGTCGCGGATCGGCCAAGCGCCAACGGCCGCACCTCGCCCCCGGCGTGGTAGGACATGCCCGCCGCGACCACTTGATCCGGGTGCTCCCGGTCCACGACAAGCGGAACGACTGCCGCAACCCTCGGGTCGTCGAAATGCCGGAGCGCCGCGTCTGCCCACGGGTCGGAGACCTCGGCCCCGCACGCCAAGAGATACACGACCGGGGCCCGGGTCAACCCGATCCCCACGTTCGCGCTCTCCGCAAAACCGGCTCGTGAGCCCATCGTAATGAAGCGGACCTCGTCGCCGACCTCGTACGGGTCGTCGTAGGGGTGGCTCAGGACCACGAGAACCTCGCAGTCCTTCGGCCGGTTCGCCAGGACGGAGGCGAGGGTGTCTTCAAGAGACGGGACATTCCCCAAGTAGGGAATGATGATCGCTAGGCGTGCCACGGAAGAAGCCTGCCCGAACGATGGGGCGTATCGCCGAAGTCCTCGGAAATCGAGCGATCTACGGAAACTAAGAAGGACGCGCAAAGGATAGCGGCCGTGTAGGATAGCTATCCTGCGTCGATCTATGTCGGTTTTCCCGTCGAGGAAAGTTTACCGGAAATGCCAGGGACCTACACCCCCGCCCAGACTTGCAGCAACACCACCAGCCACTCCACCGCGCGGGCCATCTCCTCCAAGCAGGCCCACTCCTGGGGTGAATGGGGCGCGTGCTGGCCCGAGGCCAGATTCGGGGTCGGGAGCCCCATCTCCGTCAGGCGGGACCCGTCCGTACCACCTCGCACAATGGTCAACCGGGCATCCCGTCCGAGCCTCCGTAGGGCTTCCTGGGCGAAAGCCACGGCCCGCGGCTCCCGGGCGAGCCCCTCGGCCATGTTGCGATACTGCCGGCGGAGGTCCAGCTCGATTTTCGCCCCGGGATAGGACTCCATTGTGGCGGCGGCCGCTTGCTGGAGGATGTCGCTCCAGCGGGCAAGAGCGGCTGCCTCGAAATCCCGCAGGAGAACCTGGAGTTTGACCTCCGCCACTCCGCCCGTGACCTCGTAAGGGTGCAGGAACCCTTGGCGATTCTCGGTCGTTTCCGGCGACGCCCCCTGAAACGGCAATCGGCCCAGGAAATCGGCTGCCGCACGGAGGGCGTTGACCATGCGGTCCTTCGCGATTCCCGGATGGATGTTCACCCCGCGGACGGTCACCGCGGCCAAGTCGGCAGAGAAGGTCTCCACGTCGATCGTATCCGCTCCCTGGCCGTCGAGCGTGTAGCCCACGGCGGCCCCCATCTCGTCCAAATGGACGTGCTCGACGCCGCGGCCGGTCTCCTCATCGCAGGTGAAACAGAGCCGCACCGGACCGTGCCGGAGTTCCGGGTGCTCGATGAGCCATGCGGCCGTTTCGACGATCACCGCCACCCCGGATTTGTCGTCGGCCCCGAGCAGGGTGGTCCCGTCGCTGGTGATGATGGTTCGGCCCGCCAGGTCCTTGAGCTCCGCGTGTTCTGCGGGGCGGATGACGCGGCTCGGGTCTCCGGGGAGGACCAGGTCGCCGCCGTCGTAGCTCTCCACGACCTGGGGTTTCACCGCCGCACCGGGCGTCTCCGGCGACGTGTCCAGATGTGCGAAGAGGGCCACCACCGGGACCTTTTCGGCGACGGTCGCCGGGACGGTCGCCGTGACGATCCCGTGCTCGTCTTGCCGGGCGTCGGAAAGGCCGAGTTGCCGGAGCTCGTCCGCCAGGAGCCGCCCCAACTCGAGCTGGCCGGGCGAGCTGGGGTAGCACGCGGCCCCGGAAACGGCCGTCGTGTCGATCCGCACGTAGCGGAGGAATCGTTCCAGAAGACGCTCTTGGTTCATTGGAGCTCCGCACCGTGAGAGGGTTCTCGAAAAAAGCCGTAGGCCGGGCCGCGGCCCCATCTTCCGCAAGACGATCCGGTTCTGGTACGCTTACTCCCGAGGACGCGTCCGCAACCTCCGCCGGTTCATCCTGCTTCCCGGAGATTCTAAGCCATGGCGAATGCCCCGGTCCAATACCTGGTTTTCGACATCGAAAGCGTGGCCGACCCGGAGCTGGTGGCCCGGCTCCGCTACCCCCGCGAGAACCTGGCGCCGGCGGAAGCGGTCCGCCGCTATCGCGCGGAACTCATGGCGAAGTACGAGAGCGACTTCATCCCCTACACCTTCCAGATCCCGATCGCCGTGGCCGTGGCGAAAGTGACCGCCGATTTCCGTCTGAGCGACCTGGTCCTGCTGGACGAGCCGCAGTTCCGCCCTCACGTGATCACGGAGAACTTCTGGCGCGGCTGGGACAAGTATCGGCGGCCGACGCTGGTCAGCTTCAACGGACGGACCTTCGACATCCCTTTGCTGGAGCTGGCGGCCTTCCGCTACGGGGTCGGTATTTCCGGCTGGTTCCAGGGCGGCAAGGGATTCGACCAGCCCCGCGGCCGGTACAACGTGCAATCGCACCTGGACCTTTGCGAGATGTTGACCAACTTCGGCTCCACGCGCTTCACCGGCGGGCTGAACCTGGCTGCCAACATCCTCGGCAAACCGGGAAAGATGGAGGTCCAGGGCGATATGGTCCAGGACATGTACGAGGCCGGCCGGCTGGCCGAGATCAACGATTACTGCCGCTGCGACGTGCTGGACACGTACTTCGTCTTTTTGCGGACCAGGGTATTGGCCGGGCAGCTCTCTCTCGATGCCGAGCAGGCCATGATCGCCCAGACCAAACAATGGCTCCAGCAGCACGCCGAGCAGTTCAGCGCCTACGCGCTTTACCTAAAGCACTGGGGCGATTGGCCGAACCCCTGGATAGCCGCTGCTGGGGGGACCGCGAATCCCGGGTAGCGCGGCCCACCGCGGTTCTGCTACGCCGCCGTGGCCCCTGCCGGACCGCCGTAGGAACGACTGTCTGCCCCGGTTGGGGATCGCCTTCGTATTGGAGCGCGACCGGAAGGGCGATGGCCCAAACCCTGGGATCGTGCCGCAGAACCGCTTGGTTGAAGGCCCTGAGGTAGGTGGCGGCCTGAGCGGCCGACATGGCGTCTTCCTCGGCGGGCTCCAGGGCGATTGCCTCGGGAGGCACGTCCCCCCAGTTTTTGGGCTCCCAATGGGTGATCTTTGCGATCCACACGCGATAGAGGGCCGGCGGGAGGCTCTTGCCCTCCACCTTCGGGTGGTTCCTGTGCTCGCTTTTTGTGTGGTTTCGCATGGCCGGCTCCAAGTTTTCTGGAGGATCCCGCGGGAAGACTCTTGACAGAGATAACCGGGGCAAGTATACACATGTATATCACCATGTCAAGAGGGGTCTTGGTGTCGAGCCTGTCGGCACCTTCCCAGCGAGAGCGGAGGTCATTGCCGTGGCTGATTTCACCGGGAGAAACCTGCGGCGGCTGATGAGCCAATTCGGCTGGACGATCGGGCAGGTGGCCGAGAAATCGGGGTTGGACCGGCGGACCATCCGAGGGATCTTGGAGGGAACCAACCGGCCGCAGGCCCGCACGCTCCACCGCCTGGCCCGGGGTCTGGACACGCCGGCCGACGAGCTGTTCGTGGACCCGGCCCAGCTCCTCTATCGGCGTTTCGACCGCCAGACCAACCCCGTGGTCGGCGAGGTCGTCCAATCCCACCCGGGCCTGTTCAACGGCTGGACCGAGGCCGACTTCGACGAGCTTCACAGCCGCTTCGGCTCGGGCGGACCGTTGACTGCGGAGGGCACGTTGGCGGCCGTCGAGGAAATGAACCGCAATCGCACGCTGCACGAGAAGCTCGCGCTGCTCTTGGAAAGCAGCCAGGCCGAGCTGATCCGCTCCGTCGTCGAGGTGATGTACGAGAAGATCGTTGGGCAGAAGCAGTAGCAGCGAGGGGAAGTTTGAGTTCGGGCGGTAACATCCGCCATCAGCTTTCAGCCTTCAGCTATCAGCTTTCCGTCAACGATGCCAACAACTCGCGCCAGCCGGCCCAGATCGCGTCCGGATCGGCCAGTTCTGTTCGCAGCGCGGCCTCTGCTTGGCGGATCACGCCCATGCGGAGCTCCTCGTCGTAGGCCAATCGGGCGGCGTAATAGGCCAGCTCGTCCTCGGAGTCGGCCAGGAAGCCGGTCTCGCCGTGGCGGATCATTTCTCGCCAGCCCCACCGATTCTGGGCCACCACGGCCACGCCGCCGGCCATGGCCTCCAGTCCCGAGCGGGGCCAGTTCTCTTCGGCAGCGCCGTTGACCTGCATCATGCAGTGCAACTTCGCGAAGAACTCCTGGGAGGACTCGGCGCCTGCGGGCAGGCATTCGGCCCAGGGGGGTGGCGGGCCCAGTTTGCGCTGGACTTCCCGGTCCCAGGCCATCACCCGGGCCCGGATGCGATGTGGGATCCGCCGGTAGATCGGCCACGTGTTGGCCGAGTACTTATCGGCCGCCGCGCGGCTGAGCCGCCCGATCACCAGGGGCGTGCCCCGCGGATGGGCAAGCGGCCGGAAGGAAAACTCCTCCCGGCAGAACGCCCCGCGTATCAACCGGCACTGGGACGGCCGCACGCCGAGCTTCTCCAACTGCGAGAGCACCGCCGACTGCTGGTAGCGGCTTTGGAACACGTAGCGCTCGAACGGCCCGCACCGCCGGTAGTGCAGGCGCTCTTCGGGGAAGAGCCAATTCATGCAGCCAACCCAAACCACGCGGCAGCCCAGGTCGCGGAAGCGGTCGGCACGTCTTAGGAAGTCCGCGTTGCAGAAGGAGACGACCACTCCGCCAGGTAGCCCGGGGATGCCCTTCAGGTCGTCGAGCGCGGCCGCGAAGGTGCGGCAGCCGAGGCGATCCAGCCGTGCTCGCCACCGGGCGTCGGGCTGGGCCGTCGGAATGAAGCAGACCTCGAGGCCGAACCGCCGCCACAGCTTCACCGTGTGCCAGCATTCGGTGTTCGCTCCGCCCACGTCGCCGGGATAGCCGATCACGAAAACCGGCACGCTCAGCCCCCGGCGGCCGACTGGAAGAGGGCGTTCAGGTCGGCCGAGTCGTAGAGCGGGCCGGCGCCGTTGATCAACTCCGCCCAACCCGGGGGGCTGTCGCGCCAGAAATGGTTCCAGCCGTACACTTGCCCGCCTTGCTTCATCGCGCGTTCCCGGAAGAGGTAGTGGATCTGCCAGCAGAACTCCGAGGCCCCGGCCTCCCAGCCGCTGCGGTAGAGCTTGTTGGCCTCGGCGCCGACAAACAGCACCGTCCCCGCAGGGCACCCGAGAAAGACCCCGGAATTGAGCTTGCCTTGCACGCTGCGGATCGTATCCCATGGCGGGAAGATCACCTGCTGCCAGGTGAGATGGTGATCGGTGACGGGAATGGTCCTGATGATCTCCAGAGCGCTGGGGGCCGGGAGCGACGGCTGATCGCGCCACTTCCAGCCGCCGGGAAGGAGCCGCTGCGCCTCGACGCCGAACTCCATCCGGTACGTCAAGTGCGTGCCGCTTTCGTTTTCCGGCCCGTCGTCGCGGTCTCGAGGGGTGATCGTCTGATATTCCACCGTCGCCTTGGCGAACGAGCTGCTGTAGCTGTTGAGCCCTTCGGTCAGCTCGCTGAGGACCTTGAGATCCGGGTTGTCGGGATCGAAGGGCTCGTAGCGGAGCCGCACGGCGAACGCGGAGGGCTTGCCGGGGTAATTGACCCAGGTGCTGGCCCCATGATAGGCGACCTTCCCCAGGACCTCGGCGGCAAAGGCCTGTCGGTCTTCCCACGCGATCAGGAACTGCCGCCGGGCACGGAAACCTTCCAGGTCGTACTCCTCCACCGGCGAGCCGCCAAGCTCTTTGAACGCAACGCTCATCGAACGCCTCTCCCTCGGTCGTGGACCCGCTTCAGAAGGCGGAATTCGGAAGGCGGAAGTCGCAACGGCGGGCCTTCACGCCTTATCCGGGAATCCACCCTGCCGACTCCCTCCCTCCAACTCATCCTTCCGCATTCATCCTTCATCCTTTTCCTGGCTCCCGCGCTCCGCGTGGGAGCGGGGATTCACGTCACCCTTTGCGGAGTATCCCATGCGCAGCGACCGGCCCGTTGCCGGAAAACGCGATCGCGCAGGCCACCGGCTTCCCCTCGCTGATGTCCACCTCGACGCGGATCGAATCGACGATCGCCGAAAGCTCGTAGTAGTTGTCGCCCGAGTCGTCGGCATGAAGCTCCAGGGCCACGACATCCCCCTCGGCCACCGAAACATTGCCCGAGTCGGTGGCCTTGACCTCCAGCCGTCCGGCGCAGTCCTTTGCCCCGGGCACGCGCTTCCTGGCGCCGCCGGTGTCGTTTGCCGTGTAGGCCCTGTTGCCGGCGGTCTTCTCGATCTGCCAGTGGACGACCTGGAGGATCTCGGCGCCTGCCGAGCGGACGGTGCCGTCTTTGCCGCTGAGGATGGGCATGACACGATCCTCCTCGTTATCCACCGGACGACGACCCGCCGGACGAGGACGGGCCGGACGACGATCCGCTTGCCCCGCCGGCAGTCGCTCCCAGGATCGCGACGTCGAAGGTCACTTCCCCGCCGGCAGCCTGGAGCTTGAGCACTTCGCTGCCGGGCTCGACCTCCCACCCGTCGCGGACGTTGCCCAACAGGACGGGGCTGCCGGGCATGACCTTGAGCGTGTCGCCGAGCATTCCGAAGGGCGCGCACCACTCGTCGACCCCCGCGGCCCCGACCACCAGGTAGCCGTCGCCGGCCGCGCTCTTGTTGACGATGAGGATCGCCTTGACCCGAGCCATGGGGATGGTGATCGTGTCGCCGAAGAGGCTCTGCGGCAAGGCCCCCAGGTCGAGGAGCATCTCCTCGCCGTCGGCGAGCACCTGACCGATCGCGTGCCAGACGGCGTCGGCCTGGTCGGGCCCGGCGCCGTCCGCCAGGTCCTTCTTGAGGGTCAGTTGGTTGCTGTCGGTGATCACCAGGTCGCCGGCGCGGTCGCGCCACGTCCAGCCGAGCTGTGCCAGGATCGAACTGCGGAGAGTGGTCGTCATCGCTCAAATGCCCGAGGAAAGGTAGACGAGAACCGAAAACTCGATCGTGAACTGCCAAAGTCCGCCGCCGCGTTCGACGACGGAGTCCGCCGTGCGGCGCATCGCGACCACGCGGTCGCCGCCGGAAAGGCTGAAGTCGCTGCGGTCGAAGGCCGCTTTCACCTCGCGGACGACCGCCTGGCCGCCGTCGAAGCTGTCGTGCCAGACGTGGACCGCGAGCGTCACGTCGTCCAGCGCGTCGCCTGCGTTGGTGCGAAGCAGGGTGCGCCCCGCCCTCCGCTCCAGCGTCGCGTACGGCCGGCCCTCACCGTGGAACGTGCCGGTCCGCAGGCGCTCGGCCGGCAAGAGCGCGCTGAGGCTGCTGCTTGCCGCCCAGCGGGCATGGATCGCTTGTTCGAGGTTCACGGAATCAGGCTCCACGATAGGGTTCCCTCTCCCAAAGGGAGAGGGAGGTTTGCCGCCATCCTCTCGGCCTCAGCTCACGCGGACCACGTCGATCTCCATCAAGGCGTCGATCCGCTCCGCCTTGCGATGCCCGGTAATCGCGTAAACGGTCCCATCGGCGGCCTTGATGCGGTGCAAGTGATCCACCGGCACGTCTTCCGCCAGATAGACCCGGAACCGAGCCGCGGCGGACTGTTTGCCGTGTTCCGCTCGGACCGCGGCGTCCAGCGGCTCGATTCTCGCCCGCAGCCCCGCGCGCCAGACGTGCCACGCGACCTCGTCAGCGCCGCCGCTACCTTTGGTGTAGCCGGCCTTCTCAATGTCCACGTAATCGTCCAGCCCGTGGAAGAGGGCGAGATTCCTGGCCACGCACCGCCAGCGGCTCCCGAGCACCCTGTGACGCACGTCGAGCACGGTCCAGCGCACTCCGTCGGGGTCGAGGATCACGTCGCCCGGCTGCGGCGGCTCGGGCAGCTCCGCCGCCGGCAGGTGCCAGACCACGTCGCCGGACTCGAACCGCCCCGGCGACTGGTCGATCTCGCGGGCGCGGACCGCTTGCCGCAGGGCGCCGGCCACGTCCGTCCTGGCAGAGCTTCCCGGCCGCATCACGGTGACCGGGACCAGGCCGTCGGTCACGGCGGCGAAATCGTCGCTTGGGTCGAACATCAGGTCATCCCTTGAGAATGGATCTCAAACGGTTCTTCGCCGGCCAGTTTCCGCTCGCACCAGTCGACGGTTGCCTGGAGCGTTGCCAGGTAATCGTTCCAGGAGACGGTCTGGCCGTCGAGGTAGTAGGTCGGCTTGGGATTGGCCGTCAGTTCGGCGATAATCGCCAGCGTCTGGCTCTTGATCGCCTGGAGTTGTTCCAAGTCGCTGGGCATGGCGGATCCTCAGGGACCAGGGGTTAGGGGCTAGGGGTCAGGGGCTAGGGGCAATACCGTTGAAATAGGCGCAAGTCACAG
>CAYGZA010000121.1:0-17037 GCA_964354135.1 uncultured Planctomycetaceae bacterium | reverse complement strand
TACGACCATGTGGTTGCCAGACTCCGGTTAGCCTGAGTTTGCAAAACTCCAGTAAGTAGTCGCGCTCTCGCCCAAGGGCTTCTGCCAAGGAGTACCCACCGCACTTCGGTTTGTTAAGGACACTCCACGAAATCATCGCCGTCGGAGTCGGGAAGAATGATTGCCTCTTCTGCGGGTCGTTGATGTGAGGCAATGCAGCCTTCGTAGCCCGTGCCCGCGCGTTGTTGTAGGGAGTGTTAGGACGCGTGTGCTCGTTCACGAATGTCGCGCGCCGGTTCAACTCCGCTTTCCGTTGGGGATCGGATTTCCAGGCGTCGAGAAAGACCTGTAAGGTCTTGTAGACTTCGGGCATCCCTTGCGAGGTTCCCGCACGCTTCTTTGCGGCCTTGATTGCCTTTTGCAGGTCCGAATAGGCCGCCTTGAGCTTGGACGGTGGCTTTTGCATGAGATCCTGTCTCCTGAACCGGGCCGGGCCCATCGCGGGTCTGCCGGAGACAGGTGGGGCAAACGCCGCGACGGGTCCGCTTGACCGGGGCGTAGCTATCGCTTCCGGCCGTCCCACCTTTAGTGTAGGCGCCCTCTGCCGCAAGGCAATCCGCCCCCCGTCAAAATGGCACGCCCCCGGAGTCCCTTGCGGACGATGATTCTCGCCTCCGCCGGCAGCGGCGTTCTAAAGGTCTTGCGGAAGACGGTGCCCATAGGTACTCCAAGCACTGGTCACGCATGACCGCAGTGTTCATTCACCCGACAAGGCTCTCACGACTTCGCCATTCAGGTCATGAACATACACGGCGCCGGCGTTCGCCTTGTTGGCCTGGACAGACACCACCGTTTTATTGAAAGAGTTAAGGACCTCGATCATCCCTCCTCCCCCCGGGCCCCAACCCAGTTGCACGGAAGGCTTGCCGAGTAGTGCTTTTCCACGTTGGATCTTCTCGAGTTCTACTGGGTCCTTGGACAGCGGGTCGCTTAGCCGCGCCAGACTTTCGTAGTGTCCCCGCAAATGGGTAGACTTCCACCGTTGATCGAACCATTGCCGCGCCTCCGGCGCCTCTGGAGTCTCTGCAATGCACACGTGTCCCCCGGAAAGGTCCGTGCGGGCCTTCTGACCGATGATCCTGACGACAGCCTGTGCAGGAAAAGGCGGCCCGTAGGCCGCCAGTCTAACCTGTACGTCGTCGGAATCTCCGCCGACATGGAGTGTCGAACAACCCGGAAGTGCCTGGAAGTAGCCTCGGACTTTGCCGGCATCGTCAACCAGTTCCAGCAACTGTACGCGCAACTTCGCATGAACAGTATCCTCTTGCGCGTTCGCAGCCACAGCCGAATTCACGAGATGGCTAGGCAGATCAGATGTCTGTCGTGAGCAGTTCATCATCGTTGTCACTATGAGTCCCCACAGCAACGCAACCGCTGTCCATCGCCACGTCCGATTAGCGCGCTCCAATCTCGCAAGACGATCTTCGGTAGTCATGACATCTTCTCCTTGCGGCTGTGCCGCGCTAAGCGTTTCTCTGTTTCTTCTGTGACGGTGCAACCAGTTTCAGCCCGGAGTAGCCGGCCAGCACCCGACCGGCGGCGGTTTGTTTGCGGTCTTGCGGTAGATGGCGCCCAACGCCAGTACAATCAGCGTCCACCCAACAACTTTCACGGCGATTCCCTCCTCTTCGAGTCTTACTGCGGTTTGGAAACGCTCCGAATCTATCCACACAGAGACGCCGGCACCCGATGTTCTTTGCCCGGGTTTCCCCGTGGGCCGAAACTGACGAAGAACGCGAACCTATCTGACTCTCCCGGACGGATTGGCTTTTCGTTTTACCAACTCCAGCCCGAAGCACACGGCCAGCTTGTCGGCACAGTCCAGGCGTAAGGAAGTGTCCCCCCGAGCCAACGGCCTTGTCAAGCGGCCTCCCGGCCAACCACGCCGTTTCGCACTCCGCCCGGCCGCGCGGCGTTGGTGGTACAATTAGCGGTAGGGAGAGACCACATGATTGCGACCAGCACGCCCGTCCCCTTGAAAACCTGTGCCGGCTGCGGCGAACGTCGCCCCGTCGCCCAGTTCCGCCTGCGCTGCCGAGCGAGCGGCAAGAGGCACACGTTGTGCAAAACATGTTGGTCTTCGTATCAGCGCGATTACCGCGCCCGCCGTGCCCAAGGGGCCCTGGACGACTTCACCCGGCAACTCGCCGCTGCAACCGACACCGGGCAGGTCACGGCGTTGGTCAAAATCATGGTCCGGCGTTTCGGCGGCCTCCGGCGCCTGGCCCGGTTCTGGCATCGGCAGTCCCTCATGTACGCCGCTCTTCGCCCTGGCTCGGCCGGCGTCTTGCGGCAGTTCTGGGCCATGATACGTCTCCTGCAAACTGCGTCGGACGTCGAGGCAGGTCAATAAGTCTGGACGGACCGCAATTTCGCGCATCTTGTTTCACCCCAAGCCCTTGCGACGCCCGGAGCGGATATTGGGGTTACCTCCCCCGACTCACTTCTCGTTGGTGGGAGGTTCCTCGCCCCCCTTCTAGCGAAACTACCCGGAGCGGCCTGTCTCAGGTGGCTGCCAGACCGTCTTCTCTCGAAGAGGCATCGCCAACTCTTTTTCCCGGCCAGGATTCCCACGGGGCTCGCCGGCCCTTATGATGGGGGGCGTCCCAGAGCGTCCGCCGACCGGCGGGATCGTTCTGCGCTGATGCCGACGCGCCCAGCGAGTCGTGCTATGGACTCCAAGACTTTTCTGGCCGACCTGGAACTGCGACCGCTGACCCTGGCCGACGCCGGCCCGCTGGAGCCGCTCGGGCTGATGATCGGCCCGGGCTCCGGTGGGCTGGAAGTCGCCGTCGCCCGCAGCGAGCGCAAGCCCACCCAGGATGCGCCGCGCAGTGCGTGGAAGAACCGCCAGGGTGGTCGGGCAACCCCGGTTCTGCTGGTTGCCCTCCACGGCGACCGGGCGGCGCTGTGCGGCCCTGCGGGCGAAAGCCCTCCGGTATTCCTTGACCTGGACTTGGGGCAGGTAGAACGTATCTGCCGCACCGCCCTGGCCGAACCCAATCGCCACGCGGCAACCCGCTTCCTCTGGTCGGTGCTCCCGGAGGTCAAGGAACCGCACATCGCCTGCGCCTTAGAATACCCATCTACCAGGGGGCTGTTGGCCGCATCGGCGATCCACGGCCGCTGAAACGGGAGGCGAGACGACGGAGACCGTCCAGGAGTCTCCCAACCGGAGGAAAGCCTCGGCATTACTGCGAGTTGGAGATCAGGACGCCCACATGACAACGCAGATAGTTCCTGTGCCTGAAGTCGGCCAAGCGGTGCGGGTCCGCAACCGCCTTGCGACGGTGCGAGCGGTTGAACCCTATGACACCCGCACCGCCCAAGGTCGCCTCAACATCATCGAGGTCGAGTACCTCGACGATTTCCGATACCCCGAAGCCGAGCAACTGCTTTGGGAAGTGGAAACCACAGCGTTGGTGCTGGGGAAGACCTCGCTGCCGAGGGTGGATGAGCACCGCCCCGACAGCCCAGACGTTCTTCAAGCGTTCGTCAACGCCCATCGCTGGACTCGGTTGAACCGGCTTCGGGAGTCCGAAGGCATCGAGAATGAGCCTCTGTTGGGGGTTTGGAACTCGGCGATCCAGGTCCACTACTATCAGTTGGACCCGGTGATCCGAGCCCTCTACATGCCCCGAGTGAGTTTGCTGTTGGCCGATGGTGTGGGCTTGGGCAAGACCATCCAGTGCGGTTTGGTGCTGGAAGAACTGCTCCTGCGCCGCCGAATCCGCCGAATCCTTGTCGTTTGCCCGGCCATGCTCCAACGGCAATGGAAGTATGAGCTTCGGCGGAAGTTCAACCTCGATTTCGAGATCATCGACTCCGACTCGACCTTCCAGCTTCGCCGCCGCATGGGCATCGACACGAACCCGTGGAAGGCTTTCCCACGGATCATCACGTCGATGGACTACCTGCGGATGCCCGACGTGTTGCAGCAGTTCCTCCAAGCATCTGGAGTTGGACCGGATGCCGAAACCGATGGCCGCACGATGGCCCATGCCCCCTGGGATCTTCTGATCGTGGACGAATGCCATCACTTCGCCCCGCAGAGCGGCAGCCGTGCCAGCCAGCGGACCCGGATGTTGCGGGAGATCCGCTTCCTGTTCGAGCACCGTCTCTTCGCCTCGGCCACGCCCCACAACGGCAAGACCGTCTGTTTCACGGGGCTGTTGGAATTGCTCGACCCGATCCGGTTCCAGATGGATGTCCAGATGGATGACAAGGACAAAGCCCACTTGGCAGAAGTCCGGGTCCGCCGCCTCAAGGAAGAAATCAACAAGCAATCCCTCCGGCCCCCCTTCGCCGAGCAACTCCCTCCCGAAGAAATCCCCGTTCCAATGTCCGCACAGGAAGCGGCCTTGTTCGGTGCGTTGCGGGAGTATCGGAGGAGAGGACACGCCGCACTGAGCACCGCATCTCAAGCGGAACGATGGGTCGGCGAGTTCGTTTACTCTCTGCTGACCAAGCGGCTCTTGTCTTGCCCGTATGCCTTTGCCCGGACTTGGTGGCGGCATTTGGAAGAGTCCGAGGAGGCCCAGGACGCCACTCTCTTCGACATGGCCCGTGTTTCAGCGGAGCGGGCCGAAGAGCAGACCAAGAGCGACGATGAGCGAACCGTGCTTGAAGAAGACGCCGCTCGCTACGCCGGGGCGTGGTTCCGCAGTCAAGGGCGATCTCAAGAAGAACCGCTGGAGAAGGTCAAGAAGACCCTTGAGGCCCTCGGACTCGCCCGCAGGATTGTCGAAGACGAAGGCAAACTCGCCCCACTGGCCCGGAAGTCCGACTCCAAGACCGAAGCCCTGGTCCAATGGATCAAGAAGAACCTGTTCGTCAAGGGCAAGCTCCGGGACGATGAACGGTTGATCGTCTTCACGGAGTATAAGGAGACGTTGTTCTACCTAGAGCAGCGGCTTCTCCAGGAGGGTTTCGACAAGAACACGCTGCGGCTTCTCTACGGCGGCATGGATCTCGATGATTTCGAGGCGGTCAAGGCCGAGTTTGAAGACCCCACGGCCGCCGTGCGGCTCCTCTTGGCCACCGATGCCGCTTCGGAAGGCATCAACATGCAGGAGTGCTGCCGCTGGGTCATCCACTACGACATTCCCTGGTCGCCGTCGAGAATCCAGCAACGCAATGGGCGTGTGTCTCGCTACGGTCAATGGCGGGATGTCAGCGTCTTCTACTTCCGCTGCGACCAGGAGGAAGACCTGACCTTCTTGTTGAAGGTCGCCAAGAAGGTGGAGCAGGTTCGAGAAGACCTCGGTAGCGTCGAGCGGGTGTTCAGTGCCGCCATCCAGCGTCATTTTCGGGGACAGACCACCTCGTTTGATCGGCTCAACGCATTCGTCGATCAGCAGATTGCGACCAGTCCCGAGCGGGCTGAGCTTGGGCAATCCTCCGCTGAGGAGATCACTCACGATGATCGCCGGGCCAAGGAACTGCTGGAGAGCACGGAAACCCGGTTGGGGATTTCTTCCCAGGCTTTGATCGACATCCTCCGGGCATCCATTGCGGTTGAAGGGCGAGGGTCACTGGAGGAGATCACCGGCAAGTCCGGCTTCTACCGCCTCAAGCCCCCGCCCCGTTGGGAAGGGCTTGCCCGGCAAACGCTCACCGTGGGCTCACGCACCGACCGCATGGAACTGGTGTTTGATACCGCCCTCGTGGAAGAGGAGATCTCGGGCCGGAGGGTACTGCGGCTGAAGAAGCATCAGGCCCTCATGCGGTTGGGCCACCCGGTGATGCGGCAGGCGATGGCTACCCTCTGCCGTCAGTTACACGACCCCGAAGGCCACAACGCTGTTTTCCGCTGGTCGATTGCCGCTCTGCACAAATCGGGCTTCGAGGCCCTGTTGACTTTCCAATACACCATCACGGCGATCAACGAACTGCGGGAGCCGGTTCACGATGAAGTGGTCGCCACCGTCTTCCGTGTTGAGGGTGACCGCCTTACGCCCGTGGAAGATGAATTCCAGCGGATTGTGCTGGGCAGCGAGTTCCACCCGATCAAGTCCATGGCCAGACGGGATGATTGGGTTCGCACGTTGCGTGGTCATTGGTTCCAGCACAAGGAACGGTTGGAGGCGTTTCTGCGTAGCCAAGAGGAAGAAATGCAGACCGTGCTGCAACGCCGGGCTGATTCAACGCTGGAGAGGGAACTCCAAGCCGCCGAGGAAAGCTACCAGTATCGCATTCGGGAGTTGCAGGACCGCAGCCGGGAACAGGCCCTCCGAAGGATCGCCAAGGAACTGGTGCAGCAACGAACGGAGGCAATGCAGTTGGCTTTGTTCGAGGAAATCCAGGAGGAAGCTGAACTGGGGGTCCAAGAACTCGAACAGCAGGTGGCCGTTTTGCGGCAAGATGTGGAGCGGACCCGTGAGTTGCTCACCCGAGAACGGGACAATCGGATCAAAGTCGTCTTGCCCAAGCGGTTCAAGTTGCGGGAAGTCCGGGTGTTGCCGTTGGCCATGACCTATTTGGTTCCTGCGGCTGCGGAGGACTTGCAGCCATGAGTCAGGCCGACACTGCACACGCTTGGTGGTCACGGTTGCGGCATCAAGGCTTGCTCCTTTCGCCCGTCGTGATGGTGGAACGCTATGCTTCGGCACCGTCTGCTGCACGGTTTCCCCTGCTGGAAAAGCTGCGGAACGAATACACTCGCTTCGTCTCCGCAACTGCCGATCTGGAGGAAAACGCCGACCGGGACGAGGCGACAATCCTGAAATGGGTCGATGCGCTGTTGGAAAAGTATGTTGAGTGCGGCCACGGGTAAGTAGCCAAGCAGCACGACATCCGCACGAATCTCACCGCCCCGGTGCGAATCGGCAGTCGGACAGAAACGCTGCGGCCCCATCGGGTCGTGTTTACCGACGAGATCGGCACCACCACCGCCCTCGTGGTGATGGCCGACACCTCGCCCCACGTTGGCCGTGGTCGAGGCCGCACAGCTTATTCCCGATTCCTGGAGTTGTTGCGAGGCACGGGCCACCGGCTTGGTCTCTTGAGCAATGGTAGCCAGTTCCGGCTGGTCTATGCTGGGATTGACTTCGAGTCCTGGTGCGAATGGGAGAGCGACCGGTGGTTCGACGGCGGTCAAGGCACAGAAGAACTCAATGGGCTCCGGCAGCTTCTCTCGCCCGAGTCCCTCAAGCCGGTCAAGAGCGGCGTATGCGGCCTGCTCGATGCCGTGGAAGAATCCCGCAAACGGCAAGCGGACCTTTCCAGTGTGCTACGGGAGAACGTCCGGCAAGCGGTGGAACTCATCCTGGAAGACGTGTCCACGGCCCACCGGTCCAAGTCGGACCTATTTGCCCCGCTCGTGGCCTCGGATTCCGAGCGGCGGCTTTCGGATGCCGAGGCCCATGAGGCGTTGCTACAGGCCACGGTGCGGGTCGTGATGCGGCTGGTGGTGTGCCTGTTTGCCGAATCTCGGAAGCTCTTGCCAGCCAAAGGCGATGCACCGATTTACGAACAAGCCTACGGCGTCCGGTCGCTCTATGAGCTTCTGGAGGAGGCCACCCGGCATGAAGGCGGCACACAGGTCTTGTTCAATCGGGAGACTGCTTGGCCCCGGCTAATGGCCCTGTTCCGACTCATCCACGGCGGTTCGGCCCACGGAGCGTTTGCCTTACGGGCCTATGGCGGGGTGTTGTTCCGCCCCGGCGATGCCCACAGTCCCGATCCGGTCGCCCGTGCCTTGCACATCCTGGAGCACTCGGTCTCGGTGGGCGATGCCACAATCTACCATGTGCTGCGGAAGTTGCTCCGTGGCCCCCTGCCCGTGGTGAAGGGCCATCAGAAGACCTACGTGGAAGGCCCGGTCGATTACACCGACCTTCGCACCGAGTTCATCGGCCTGATCTACGAGGGCCTGCTTGACTACCGCCTCAAACGCACTGATGAACAAACCGGCCCGCAGATCTTTCTCAACCTCGGGCGTGAGCCCGTGCTGCCCCTGGCCCGGCTCCAGGACATGATGGCCAACGACCGCAAGGGACTCAAGGACTTGCTGACCACGCTGCGGAAGGAAAAGGTCACGGCCAGTGTGGCTTCAAGTGAGGAAGAATCCGAAGAAGAGGGCGAGGAGGAAGAGGCGGAAGAAGAAACCACGGAAGAACCTGTGGTGGAGACGGAATCGGTTGTCGGGGAAATCCAGCGCACCGGCGATTACCTGGACGCTGTGGAAACCGCCAAGTGTTGGGCGAGGGAAGCTGTGGTGTTGGCGGGGCTGGTCGGCAAGCAGCTAAAGAAGGAAACGGACAGCGAGTACCAGACCCGGATTGAGGCCGTGGCCACCTCACTCATCAACCGGGTGGTGGCCCCCGGTGAGTTTTATCTGGTTCGGGCGGGCAACACCCGCAAGGGAACCGGCACCTTCTACACCCGGCCGCAACTGGCCGTGCCCACCGTCCACCGCACGCTGGAGCCGCTCTGTTACGACAAGGCCGAAGATGGGACGCCGACTCCCAAGACCCCCGAGGAGATCCTGGGACTGAAGGTTTGCGATCCAGCGTGTGGCTCGGCGTCATTCCTCGTGGGGGCGTTGCACTACCTGACCGATGCCCTCTACAGGTCGCTCTGCCATCACCGCAAGTTGGACGACCCCGCTCAGGCGAAGCGAATGACGCTCCCCTATGGTCGGCCTCGCAACGGTGGCGACAGCGAGGAGTTGCTGCCGTTTCCGCCTGACGACCCTCACCGAGGCGAACTGTTCCCGGAGCGGGTGAAGGCGCTCTTGCGGCGACATGTGGTCGAGCGGTGCATCTACGGCGTGGACATCAACCCGTTGGCCGTGGAGTTCGCCCGTGTGTCGCTCTGGGTCGAGACCCTCGATCCCGAACTGCCCTTCTCGTTCCTCGACCACAAGATCAAGGTGGGCAATTCGCTGGTCGGGTGCTGGTTGGACCGGGTGGAGGACTATCCGCTCAAAGCCTGGGAACGTGAAGGCGGCGACGGCAAGAACGGCCCACGAACCCAGCGGATCGAGGAGCACCTGAAGGGCGAGAAGATCGGCAACCGCCGCACAGGCGACGGCCGAATCAAGAAGGAGATGCGGGAGGTCATTGAGAGCCGGTTCAGCAAACAAATAGAATTGTTTCCCGAGCAGCACACTACTGCCGATCAGGTCGTTACCCAGGCCCGCGCGGAGTACGAAACTCTGCACGCTCTGCCGATCGCTGGCCCGGACGAGCGGGAGCGGTTCTATAGGGAGCATGTGCAAGCTAGCCCGGCCTTGCGCCGGCTGAAACAGGCGATGGACGAGTGGTGCGCGATCTGGTTTTGGCCCGCTGACGAAGAATCATTGCGTTTCGTCCCCGTCCCGTTGAGTTTTCACCGGCCGTCCGAAAAGGCATTGGCCATCATCGAGCAGGTCGCGGGGAACACAAAGTTCTTCCACTGGGAGTTGGAATACCCCGATGTCTTCACGCCGCAGCGAAGTGGGTTCGATGCCATGCTCGGCAACCCGCCTTGGGAAGTGATGAAGCCGATCTCCAAGGAGTTTTTCACCGAGTATGACCCGCTCTACCGCACCTATGACAAGCAGGCTGCCCTTCGTCGGCAGCAAGAGCTATTCGACGGCGTTCCCGGTGTCAAGGACCGTTGGGACGATTACAGCGCTGGCTTCAAGGCACTGGCGAATTGGGTGAGAAGTGTCAGTGGGCCGTTTGACCTCTCCCTTGCTCGTGGGAAACGTGACGGCGAGTTGGCCGCCATTTGGGAGAAAGCGAGGAGTGGTCGGATTGGTTTCGCCAACCGGCCGACGCCTTTCTGCCATCAGGGAGGTGCCGACCTGAACTCCTTCAAACTGTTCCTTGAAGTTGCACATCATCGGTTGTCGGTGGTCGGTCGTTTGGGATTTCTCGTGCCATCAGGGCTCTATACCGATTCCGGTACAAGAGAGCTTCGGCAACTATTCTTGGACCAATCAACGTGGGAATGGTTGTTCAGCTTTGAGAACAAGAAGAAGATTTTTGCCATTCACGGCAGCTTCAAGTTCGCCGCGACCATTGTAGACCGCCAACGAACATCTTCGCCTCTCCGGGCAGCCTTTATGATTCACGACTTGGCGGCTTGGGAGCGGGCAGAACCTCCCGTGTTCGAGTACGATCGGGCACTGATTCCTCTGTTCTCACCACGCAGCAAATCCTTGCCCGAGGTCCGCACGCAGCGTGACCTCGCACTCTGCCGTACAATCTACGCCAATTCCTTTCGTATCGGCGACAACGCTCCCGGCTGGGAGATCACCTACGCCACCGAATTCCACATGACAAATGACTCGAAGCACTTCCCCCCGTTGGAGAAGTGGAAGGCGAAGGGGTATCGACCGGACATTTTCGGGCATTGGATTGGCCCTGATGGCGATATTGCCCTGTCGCTGTACGAGGGCCGGATGATTGGCCAATTCGATTTCTCGAAGAAAGGCTGGGTGAGCGGCAAGGGGCGAACAGCCGTGTGGCGGGAGATACCGTTCGACAACAAGACAATTGAACCGCAGTTCTTGATGTCAGAAGTGTTCGCACGCTCGATTCCCGACGTTGCTGTGCTGACGTTTGCCTATATGCGAATCAGTTCGGCTACGAATGCCCGGACAATCATTGGGTGTTGCCTATCTGGCGTTCCAAGTGGCGATTCAGTATTCCATCTTCGGCTGACGCATGGTGAGTTGCCGGAATACCTGCTCCTTGCGGCATCGCTGTCAACGTTCGTCTTTGATTTCGTCGCCAGACAGCGGGTTGGCGGACTCAATATGAGTTGGTTCATCGTGGAGGAACTGCCGCTACCCACCCGGTTTACCCAAGGGGCATCTGTACGACGATTGATTGAGTCCGTCGCTCGGCTGTCGTTCCTCCACCGTCGCTTTGCCCCGGAATGGCTGAAACTGAAGCACCTCTACCCAGAACTTGCAGAGAGTGAGTGGAAGCACTGGTGGGCCATAACGGAAGCCGACCGGCTGCGGCTCCGGGTCGAGATCGACGCCCTGTGTGCCGATCTGTACGGCCTGGACCCAGACGACTTCGACTGGATCGTGCGGGATGATCCAACCGATCCGAAGGGTTTCTATCGGGTAGACCGGAAACTGCCGTTCCGAGAGCGGCTCACCGGCTTGGCTGCTACCGCCTTCCGGGCCTTGAAAGACGGCAAGTGGTCGGCGGAAACCGCTCCCAGCCTATTGAATGACGAGTTCTTCGAGATTCTCGGTATCCCCGAACTGACCAACGCCGAGGCGGCGAAGGCCAAGGGATTGCCCGGCCCACTGATCCAGAAGCGGGACGGCTGCCACGTCTGGAAGCCCGAAAACTTCCCGCCCGACGATCCCCGTCACGGTTGGACGTGGGACGACTGTTGGAAAGACGCCGTGGCCTTGCTTGGCAGCGACGAGGCCGTTCAGCAGTACGTTGCCGGTGGCCAGGGAACGGCGGGCGGCCAGGAGACCAAGAAGGAGTCCACCGGGCCGGAAGACCTCTTCGGCAGTCCAATTCCCACCGACCTGTTCGGCAACGAGATTCGGAAGAAGACGAAGTGGAGCCGCTGAGCCATGCCCATCAACCCAGTCCAGTTCGCCCACAGCGTTTGCAGCGAGTTCCTGCGGTACTTATTCTCGGCATTCCCCCTGGCCGATCCTGAACTGGCTGGGCAGGCCCGCAAGCTGCTGGAGCGTCCCTCGTCGCTTGACATTCCCCTGGTCCAAGGGCCGTTCCTTTCGCTCTCCGAAGCCTTTGCCAAGGGCCAGTCCATTCAACAGATGGCCGATGCGGGCGTCCTTCACCCGGTTCTGCCCGGACTGATCGGCTATCCGACCATGTACCTCCACCAGCAACAGGTCTTCGAGGCGGTCAGGGCCGGGCAGCACGTCTTGGTTTCGACCGGCACCGGGTCGGGCAAGACCGAATCGTTCCTTTACCCGATCACCGACGACCTGTTGCGGCAGCGGGACCACGGGATTCGGGAAGGGCTCACGGCGATTCTCGTCTACCCCATGAACGCCCTCGCCAACGACCAGTTGGACCGTATCCGGGATATGCTCGGCGGCACTGGGATCACTTTCGGCCTATGGGTGGGCACCACTCCCGACAAAGAAACCGATGTTACTGTGGAACGGTTCGCCGGATCATCCCGGCAAGCCTATCTGGCCGCCCGCAAGCAACGCCGGGAAGAGGCTCAGGCCGAAGATCGGGCGGTACGTCCCTTGGCCCCGCCCGAGGAATGCTGCTCCGAGGATGACATACGCACCCGGAAGCCCAGGATTCTGCTGACGAACTATCGGCAATTGGAGATCCTCATCACACGGTTACCCGACGTGGGCCTGTTTGCCGAGGCACCGCTCAAGTACCTCGTGTTCGACGAGGCCCATACCTACTCGGGTGCGACCGGCGCTGAAGTGGCCTGCCTGATCCGCCGGGTCCGGCAGTTGGCTGGGAAAACACCTGATGAGGTCATCTGTATCGGCACTTCTGCCACGCTGGCCGACCCATCCAAAAAGGACAAGGAAAACGAAGAGGCGGCACTCCGCTTCGCCTCCCGTTTCTTCGGCGTGGACGCCAGCAAGGTCAAGTTGGTGGGCGAGTCGTACGTAGCTCGGGAGTGGCCCCGGCAACGGTATCGGCCCGTGGCCCCCCACGGCGACGGCATGGCCCGACTGGGACGTGTCCTGGCCGCCGTGACCGAACCGGTCAATGTTGGGGAAGTCAAGGGCATCGTGGAGGAACTGACGGGCCAGATCTTCGAACCAGGGCAGGAATGGCGGGATTCGCTCTTCGATCATCTGGTCAACAACGAATACGTCTATCAGGCCACCAAGATCCTGGAGTACCCCAAGCGGCTCAACGAGGCGGCGTGGCAGACCTCCCAGCGGTTGGCAACCGGGCGTCTACCTGAAGGCGACCGTGCCAATTCCGAGCTACTGGCTTACTTGGTGTTGGGAGCCGCTGCCCAGAAGAGCGGCGAATCACTGCTGCGGCCCAAGGTGCATTTCTTCATCCGGGGCCTGGACGAGATGGTGGTGGCCCTGGACGGCACCGATGCGGACACGGCGATGAAGCTGTTCTTGTCGCTGGCTGATGCCAAGGAGCAGTACGCCGGTCGGCACGATGATGCCTTTTTCTCGGTGCTGACTTGCCGCAGTTGCGGCCAGCACTTCTTCGAGAAGTGGTATCAGGGGCTTGAGTTCTCCAGGGGGGCCAAGAATCAACTCAAGGACTTCGACCACGGCAACGCCACTCAGAACGATGATGGCACCGAGAACGCCGTGTGGTCGTCGGCCCCAGCGGAGATGGGCACCCGGCTGGTTGTGACCAATCGGCTATTGGAAGAGGCGGAAACCGGTCCCTCAGCAAAGTCAGCCAAATGGCCCAGGGGATGGTTCTGTCGGCAGTGCGGGGCGATGCACCGCACCGCTTCGCCCCGTTGTCTGGCGGATGGTTGCGGGCACAGGGAGCCGCTCTTGCCGCTGATGGCGTTTGGTCCGGGACTGTCGGCCTGCCCTTCGTGCAACTCGACTTCATTCCGCATCGGCGGTCGGGAGATCGAACCGGCCCGCAAGGTGCAGGCGGTCACGGTCGCCGATGTCCACATCTTGACCCAGGCGATGATCAACGGGGCTCCCGAAGGGCACAAGAAGCTCATCGTGTTTGCCGACAGCCGCCAGGACGCAGCCTTCCAGGCGGGTTGGATGCAGGATCACGCTCGACGTATTCGGCTGCGGCACATGATGCACCAGGTCATTACGGAAGGCGGTCAATCACTGCCGCTAGACGGAATCACCGACCGTCTGATGGAGCTTTTCCGTAGGGACCAGGGCCTTATCGACGCCCTCTTGCCCGAACTGACCGGGGAAGAAGCGGAGGCCACCTTCGGCCACAACAGGTGGGTGCCGGTCCACAAGGCCCTCCGCTACATGGTGCTCCGGGAGTTCACCACGGGCGTGCGGCGAACCGACTGCTTGGAGTCGATGGGCTTGACACGAGTGGTTTACAGCGGAGTGAACACGGACAGCAAAGGGGTCCGGGAATTGGCCGTGACATTGGGGGTCTCCCCAGAAGAGGCGACCGAGGGAGTCAGCCTCATCCTGGACAACTGGCGGCGAAACCGAATCCTGTATGTCGTTGGCGATCCGGTATTCTCCCGCTACCACGCCAAGGATGACCCTTACATCCAGGCGGGCCTCTTGCCGTTGCGTGAGTTCCGCCCCCAAGGACTCTTGCTGAGCCCCGACCAGTCGAACAACTACGCACGCACCCTGATTGCCCAACGGGGTCCTTCGGCGGTCCAGGCTTTGCTCAAGAAGTGGGCCAACGATCCTAACAATCTGGATGTTGACAGTGCCGCAGCGATCCTCTGGGATTTGCTCACCAAAGAAGCCAAGGTGCTCACAA
The DNA here is from genome assembly GCA_964354135.1 of uncultured Planctomycetaceae bacterium. Classification (GTDB taxonomy): domain Bacteria; phylum Planctomycetota; class Planctomycetia; order Pirellulales; family Thermoguttaceae; genus CAYGZA01. Next base: position 2,623 of record CAYGZA010000121.1, on the reverse strand, counting down.
AGGTCACGTTGCGCTCTCAGCAGGAAAGGCCCCTGGCGGGCGACGTGTGGCAGGTGAACTCGGAGCGATTGGTTGTGGAACGCTGGCAGTCCCGCCAGCGTTGCACCACCTGCCAGCGAATTGCCACTAGACCCTCCCCAAACGCCGCTTGCACTCGCCACAACTGCCACGGCACGACGGTTACCGAACAGCCCGACCAAGAGGATTACGATGTCTGGCTGATGGGCCGACCGTTTGTGATGGTGAGTGCCGAGGAGCACACGGCCCAGGTGCCCGGTGAAGTCCGCAACCGGATCGAGAACGACTTCAAGTCGCCCAACGGGAGAACCAACTGCCTCGTGGCCACGCCGACGCTGGAATTGGGCGTGAATATCGGGGCCTTGGACATGGCCCTGATGCGAAACGTGCCGCCAAAGTCAGCCAACTACTGGCAACGTGCGGGACGGGCTGGGCGTGAGGAACGGATGGCAGTCGTGGTGACCTACTGCCGCCGGTCACCCCATGATCGCTATTTCTTCGACGATCCGCTGCGGCTCTTGGGGGGCGTCATCGAGGCCCCCACGTTCAACCTCCGTAACCCACTGATGGTTTCCAAGCATATCCGCTCGGCTATCCTCTCGGAGTTGCTGCTCCGATCCCGAACGCCGGGCGAATCAGGCGAGAGGGTGAAGGACATCCTAAAGGAGTTGTTCCCGGTCTTCATTCGCAAGTATCTCTTGGACGAGGACGACCACTACAGGGAAACGCCGACCAGCACCGACCCTCTTCGGGTGCTGCTTGGAGAGCTACAGGATCTTCTGGCGGATCGCCTACTGGCCCTCTTTGCCCAGCACTGGCCAGCAGAAGCGGCAGAGTTGGTCTCCCGCCCGGCCATTGAACAGACCGTGTGCCAGACCGCCGACGAATTGGAGACGGTCATCAAGCGGCTGCATCGACGCCTGATGTGGGCCAAGTCCACCCGTGCCGACCTCCATCGAAGGAAAGATACCCGTCCTTTGGAACGGGAAGAAGAGCAACTGCTGCGGCGGTGCGACGAGTTCATCAACTCGATTCTGCGGTGTGACCAGTCCACCTACACCCTCACGGTCCTGGGCGTTGAGGGGTTCTTGCCGGGCTACGGCGTCTACGAAGGTGGAATCACGGCCTCGGCCCAAAGAGGATTCGCTCGTCGTTCCGGGCCAAGGGCGTTCGATCTCAACCGCAGCAACGTGGTGGCGTTGCGAGAGTTTGTTCCAGGCAACCGCCTCTATGCCAATCGGGGGACATTCTACGTTGCCCGATACCACCTCGGGGCGGAAGAGACCGCCCGCATTCGCACGCTCCGGGTGAACGTGGAGAAGGGCTTCGTCACGCAACAGGCGGCAGATCCGTCCTATGGTCAGTCCGGCGGTGTTGCCATCGACGCCCTTCCACTGACGGATCTGGATCTCGCCCATGAAAGCCGGATCACCGAAGACGAACACCTGCGGTTCTCGATCCCGGTTTGCATTCTCGGGCGGCTCCGCAAACGTTGCCGTGGCGGGAAGGCGTTCAAGATTGGCGATACCGAGGTCAGCTACGTTCGTGGCCAGGGCATCGAACTGGTCAACCTTGGAGAAGCCGGGCGGGTCAAGCAGGGGGAACTGGGCCACTGGATTTGCTCGGTGTGCGGAGCGGCCAAGACGCCCTATGCCGTGCCCGCTGAAATCGCCCAGTTCATGAAGATTCACAAGGAACGGTGCGGCCGGGATGTTGCCCGTTTGGCGCTGACGGTCCAAGCCGACGTGGACTTGCTGCAATTCCACGCCGTGAAGAGCGAAGCGGAGGGCTTCAACATCGGCGAAGCCCTGCGGACGGCAGCGGCCCGGCTGCTCGACATGGGGCCAGACGACCTCCAATTGCTGGTTGTGGAGAAGCCTGATGACACGCACGACCTGTTGATCTACGACCCGATGCCGGGCGGCTCGGGCCTTCTGGACCAGATGCTTGTCCGCTGGCAGGAACTCATCGCATCGGCCAAGGATTTGCTGGCGGGGTGCGTGCAAGAGTGCGAAACGGCGTGCTACGCCTGCTTGAAGACCTTCCGCAACCAGTTCTACCACGGGATGCTGAACCGACACGAGGCCCTGGAGTTGATGGAGCAGTTGGACCACACTCCCGAGGGCTATCGGGACATCGTGCCGGTGTTTGAGGAGGAGAAGCCCGGCGAGGGAAGCCCATCGAATCCACCGGAGGCTGACCTTGTGCGGTTGCTGCGGGAGCACCACTTCCCCGAAGGGGTATGCAGAAAGCGGATTGCCACCTCCCTCGGTATCGCCACCACCCCGGATTGGGTCCATGAACCGACCAAGGTGGCCGTCTACCTTGACGGGATGAGCCGGGGCTTGCATGGCGACCCCAATGTCGCCAAGAAGGACCACATCATCCGGCAAGCCATCGAACTGGATGGATACACGGTCATCGTGGTTCAGTCCCGAGACCTGAATGACCCGCAGGCGGTTCGGCAACATCTTCGGAACATCGCCCAGGCGATTGGGCAGGACAACTTGATGGACGGAGCCGATTCGTAGCTTGGTAGATAAGGGTCAAGGCTAGTGCCGCTTTCAGTTCAAGAGTTTCGCGTTTTGGAAAAAGTGGCCGTTAG
>CAYGZA010000120.1:0-17049 GCA_964354135.1 uncultured Planctomycetaceae bacterium | reverse complement strand
CGCCCGCAGGGCATTCTTGTCCGCATTCAACCCCGGTCGCGATCGGACGTTGTGACTTCTTGGGCCATTTTGGCTAGCGAATCGGTTTTCTCGCCCCGCGGCGCGGTTCCTGCCGGACAACGGGTCAGGGGCGACGGATGAGAGGCGAAGAGCGAGGTCGGAAAGCGGAAAGCGGAAAGCCGATAGCTGAAAGCCCCCCTCTCCCCTCTGCCTACTGCCTCGATTGACTCCTCGCATCAAGCTGGTAGATTGACGGGCGACGAAGGCCCCGGCGACGGCGCCCAAGGGCCTGATGGCCGCGGCAATTGGACTTGTCCCCTTTCGTCGCCTGTCCGGTTTGTTGGGGACCCGATTACGGCGGCGCGAAAACGGGAGGAACCTGGGGCACCACTAATGACTGAGAGCGCTCTGACCCCGACGGCGTTCCCCGCGGCCTAACGCGCCGGCGACGGCGGACTGGAACTGCTGGAACTTGGTCGCACGACGCGACTTCGGGGGAAAGGATTCCAGCGCCGTCTGCGTGCTAGCCGGACATGACGGCGTGGTAGGCCGGCCGGCCTAATCAAGAGTTCGCCACGGGAGAATCACATGGGACCGGAAGCAAGCCCAATGACTACATCATCCACAATGCAGGGATCACCTGACGTCCCCTCGCACGTCTTCGAGAAGTTCCTCGAAAACCTTGCGGGCGCCGGGGTGTCGGACGAGTTGGTCGCCCGGCTTCACAACACCCTCCTGCAGGAGCAGACTTTCACCGAGCGCGCGCTGAAGTCGGCCGTCCTCGGGGAGGAGTCGCTGCCGTGATTCGGGTCGATTCCATAACGATCAAGGAGTTTCGCGGCATCCGCGATCTGGCCCTGGACTTCAAGGGGAAAAACTTCGCCGTTTGTGGTCCCAACGGCACGGGAAAGAGTGCCGTGGTTGACGCTCTGGAGTTCGTGCTGACTGGAAACGTGTCCCGTCTCTCGGGAGAGGGAACAGGTGACATCTCCCTCAAACAGCACGGGCCCCACGTAGACAGGCGGAACGACCCGGACAAGGCGCGTGTGACAGTCAAGGTCACGATTCCCAGCCTGAGTAAGACTGTCACCATCGAGCGGAGCCTGAAGCCCCCGGCGGCCGCCCACGTGACGCCGAGCGATCCCGCCGTCCTGGAAGTGCTCGGGCAAGTGAAGGCGCATCCTGAGATCGCGCTCTCGCGCCGGGAGTTAATCAAGTATGTGCTCGCGACGCCCAGCAAGCGCGCTGACGAGGTCCAAGCGCTGCTCCATCTCGATCAAGTGGAAAAGGTCCGAGTCGGTTTGCAGAAGATCGCAAACACCTGCGAGAGACAGTTGGACCCGCTCGGCACGGCGGCCACACAGGCCCGCGACAACCTCCTGCGTGCCCTGGAGATGACTGAACTGACAACGGAGAATGTGCTCGCTGCGGCAAACGTCCAGCGCGCGATTCTCGGTCTCCCGGCACTCGCAGAACTGACTCAGACAACATCTCTCAAGGACGGGATGGCAACGCCAGGGCCGGTGCAGCCCCAGCGCATTCCCAAGACCCAAGCCCTTGCGGACATACAAGCCGCCCGCGAGGCTCTCGCGGAAATCGGCAGCGTCCCCACCAGGACGTGTGTTGCTGAAGTCACCGCTGATCTCACCGCTCTTGCGGGCGATCCGGCGGTTGCGGCAAGTGTGAAACGAGACGCGTTCTACACGACTGGGATGGATCTCATCGAGGCCGGATCGTGTCCGTTCTGCGATACCCCATGGGATCTCGGCGGACTCAAGAAGCACGTTCAGGCCAAGATTGACCACTTGGAAGAGGTATCACGCAAGCGCACGGCAGCGGAAACAAAGATCGCTCCGTTAATCGCGGCCCTTCGGAAGGTGCAGCTCGCGATCAACACCTTGGTCCGCTACGCCGCGCTCGCAAAAACGCCTGTGGCCATGCAGGAAGCCAGCGACTACAGCTCCACCTGCAAATCTGCGGGCGAAAGGCTGGCCACCGTCCTGCCGTTGGCCGAGACGATCACGGTCCTATCGAACGTGCCGATTGTGCCGCAGGCCGTCCTCGATGCGGTCGGCGAGTTCGAGAAGACGGTCGGCATTCTTCCGGAGCCGACGAAGCAGGACGCCGCCCGGGACTGGCTCACGGTCGCGCAGGAGCGGCTTGAGGTCTGGCGCGACGCGATGCGGAAGCAAAAGGCCGCCAAGGAGCAGGCTCAGAGCGCACGGCAGGTATCTGACATCTACACCGCCACCAGCGACACGGTCCTCACGGGAATCTACGCGGACGTCGAGAAGGACTTCGCGTCCCTCTATGGCTTCGTCAACCGCGACGATGAAGACAAGTTCCAGGCTAAGCTCATCCCGTCGATGGGGAAACTCGGCTTTGACGTCGACTTCTACGGACGCGGCTTCTTCCCGCCCGGCGCGTATCACAGCGAGGGCCACCAGGATGGCATGGGCTTGTGCTTGTACCTCGCACTGATGAGGCATCTCCAGGGCGGCGGTTTCACTCTCGCGGTGCTTGACGACGTCCTCATGTCCGTGGACTCGGGTCACCGTCGCGAGGTCTGCGCCCTTCTGAAAAGGGAGTTCCCAAATACACAGTTCATCATGACCACGCATGATCCCATCTGGCTGCGCCACATGAGGACTGAGGGTCTTCTCGGGGAACGATCCTCTGTGGAGTTCAGGACCTGGAGCGTTGACCTTGGGCCAACTCGATGGGATGACCGAGACGTGTGGACAGAGATCAATGACCATCTTGAGGAAAACGACGTGCGAGCCGCCGCCGCTCTTCTCCGCCACTACCTTGAATACGCATCAACGGAGCTGTGCCACAGGCTGCGAGCGCCGGTGGCGTTTCGTGGAGACGCCCGGTATCAGCTTGGAGAGCTTATGCTCGCGGCGATCGCGCGTATGCAGAAGCTCCACAAGAGCGCGAAGGACGCCGCGAATTCATGGAACCAAAGGGAGATCGTCGACCAGGTTGCTGCTCGCGCGTCCGCGTTTGCTCTCCTTGCCGAAGCCTCGAATGCTGAGCAGTGGCAACTAAACATCGCGGTGCACTACAACAACTGGGACAACTTGACCAAGGAGGACTTCGCACCCGTCGCAAAGGCGTTCCGGGATCTCCTTGGCGGATTCAGTTGTTCGGATTGCAGCGAGTACGTCCGAGTATTGCCAGACCGGGAAACTCCCGAGTCGGTCCGCTGCGAGTGCGGCAAGACGGACATGAATCTTCGCAAGAAGTAGATAGGCTCATGGGGGGTACTAAGAGCCTATCGCACAACCGTTATTTGTCTCCACGTAGTATTAAGGAGAGTCTGGGGTCAGCGGGAGAGAAAGGAGACATTCTGCTTTTCTCAGTCGAAGTAGGTTATGCTTCAGCATAACACCCCGCAAACTCGGATGGCGTGAGGTGCGGAATAGAGCGTTATGCTGAAGCATAACCTACGTTTCTGGTCATCGGCGCGCGAACCAGGGACCGTATGTTGAGAAAGGAGGCCGGTGGTCATGAACAGGCAAGAGGCTCTCGCCGTGCTGCGGCGGCAACTCGCTCTGTATCAAAGGCTCAGGTACGCCGACCTGAAAGCGAAGATCGGCGAGAACGACTGTTGCGACGTTGCCGGACCATCCGGCACGGAGTATCAGGTCGAGATCCAAGTTCTCTGGGAGAAAGCGCCGGGCCAAAGCATCTTGGTCACTGGAGCGGTCGATGACGGCGGCCTCCGCGCGTTTGTCCCGCTCTGCGAGGGCTTTGTCCGCGCTCCGGGCTAAAGGCGGCCTTCGGCCGCTACCGACTTGCGGCGGTTCTCAGCGGCGACAGCGGCGCGGAAATGCGACTCTACGGGTGTTTCCCGAGAGGGTCGTTGCCATTGGGGCGGTGCGCATCCACCAGAACCCCGGGACACGTTGCAGAGCAGGGGTATGGCTTAGTGGATTAACCCCAATAGCAGGGGCCGGCAGATGCACGCACTCTCTGGGTGCAGGGGTTAAAGTGTAGCCGACCTGTGGTGGAAGACCGTGCTCTGGCCGGGACAGGCGAAGTGACGCCCCGGGCCACCTAAACGTCCCCCCGGGTGATCGCGAGAACCTCTTCGAGGACGCGGCCGTTGGTCGCGATGCCTTGACCCGAGTAGATGGTGGAGCGGCCCTGCCAATCGGTGAACGTGCCGCCGGCCTGTTCGAGGACCGGTTGGATGGCGGCGGCATCCCAGAGGTTCATTACCGGGTCGGCCATCACCTCGGCCCGGCCGGTGGCCACCAGCAGGTAGCCGTAGCCGTCTCCCCAAGAGCGGCTGAGCCGCGCGGCAGCCTGGAGCCGGTAGTACACGTCGCGGCGGCCGATCGCGTCGAAGTTGGCCACTTCGCTGGTGAGGAAGAGCCCTTCGGCCAGGCGCGGGCAGGCCGAGACGCGGGCCGGCCGCGGCGGCCGGTCCTGGAAGGCGTACCATGCCCCGTCCCCTTCCGCCGCGTAAACGCACTCGTCCAGCGCCGGAATGAGGATCAACCCGGCGACGCTGCGGCCGTCATGCTCGACGCCGATCAGGGTCGAGTAGAGCGGCACCCCGTGGATGAAGGACTTGGTTCCGTCGATCGGGTCGAGGACCCAGCGGAAGCCGCTGGCGCCGGGGCGCTCCGGGAATTCCTCCCCGAGGATGCCGTCCTCGGGAAATGCCTCGGCGATGCGCCGCCGCAGGTGTTCTTCGGCGCGGCGGTCGGCGATCGTGACCGGCGAATCGTCCTTCTTTCGCTCGACCGCCAGGTCGTCGCGGCGGAAGTGCTCCAGGGTGATGCGGCCCGCCTCGCGGCCCGCTTCCAAGGCGAGCGCAAGACGCCGGGCGTACTCGGGATGGCAGGGATTGGGGCTCATGACAGTCCGAAGAATGTTGTGTGTTGCGGGGAGGGCGAGGCTCCTGCGGAGCCGCAGTTGTGGTCGCCGGACTCGCGTTTCTGCCCGGCTCGGCAGGAGCCTCGCCCTCCCGGGATCGTGGAACCTCGTTCAGCGCTGGAAGATCGGCAGGTAGTTGTAGGGCACTTGGAGGATCAAGCAGGCCATGGCCGTGGCGAAGTCAAAGGAGACGGTCGGATCGACCCAGGCGCCGTTGGGGCGTTGGCGGGCCAAGAGCTCGTCGCGGATGGCCGGGTACCACTTTTCCCACCGGTCGCCCCCCGCCTGCCACATCGCCAGGGCGGCATAATAGTGGCCGTAGAAGTACCACGTTTCGTGCCGCTCGACGCCGTGCTGCGGGATGAACTGCACCAGGTATTTCATTCCCTTGGTGACTTCGGGACCCTCGTAAATGCCGGCGCTAAAGAGTCCGACCACGGCGGCAGCGGACCGCGGGAACGCGCTTGTGCCCCGCTCCGTCAGGCGGTACGAAAAGCCGCCGTCGGCGTTCTGGCTTGACTTGATGTAGTCGACGCTGCGGTCGATCGTCTGGGGCGGCACGTACAGCCCGGCGTTCCGCGCAGCCCTTAGCGCCATCACCTGGCAGACGGTCACCGAGATGTCGGCTTCCCTGCGCTCGGGTTGGTAGCGCCATCCCCCCTGTTCGTTTTGGCAGTTGACGATCAGCTTGACCGCCCTGCCGAGTTTCTCGCGGAGTTCGGGCCGCGGGCTCATGCCGTAGCATTCGGCCAGGAACATTGCGGCGAATCCGTGGCCGTACATGGGGCCGTGCTGGGCGTAGGCCGGCGCGATGATGTAGCCGCTCTCGTGGGTGTTTGCCAGGACGTAATCCAGGCACTTGGCGACGTGCGGCCCGTAAGGCCCGCGGCCGGGCGTGCTGCCGCCGGCCATCATCGCCATGCCGCACAGCGAGACCACGGCGACGTTGCCGCGGTAGGCCCCGGCGCCAAAGGAGCCGTCCTCGTGCTGCCGCGAGGCCAGGAACTCCAGACCCCGCTCGATCGCCCGCTCGGTCACCGGGGTGATCATCTTCCCGGCTGCCCGCTCTTGATTCCCCTTCTCCCGGGAAGCTGCCAACATCGGACGGAGTATTGCCGTGAGCGCCGGGAGGAGCCCCAGAAAGGAGCGGCGCGAGATGCGGCAGAGGCGCGACATGGGGTTCAGGGTTCAGGGTTCAGGGTTTAGGGTTCAGGGTTCGGGGTTCAGGGTTTGGGAAACCCGTGTAGCGGCCGGGCTTGCCCGGCGCGAGAGTCTCCTCAGTTCTCGCTCCTCGGCGACTTTTCCTCCGCCAGCCGTTTGAAATAATCCTCGATCAGGCGCTCGTACTTCGGCAAGAACTCCTCCGGCGGCGTCAATTGCAGCATTTGCTGCCGCTCGCGCTTCGGAAGGCTCCCCCATGCCTGACTCAGCACGGAAATCACCTGCTCCATGCTCAGCCGCTCGGAGCGAGTGCCTTGAGCCTGAGGGTTGGCGACGGCCGCCGGCTGCGATCCCGGTTTCGCCTGGCCGGCACCGGGTTTCTCTTTGGGTGGCTCGGTCTGCGGGCGGGGTCCGGCCTTTGCGGCCGCAGGCTGCACGGAGCTGCCTTGCCCGCAGCGTTTCCGCGCCGCTTGGATCAGTTCCGCCAGTTCCGCCACGATCCGGCCCTGCAACTGCTGCGTCGGGGGGCCGCACTCGCTCCGGCCGATCAACCCTTCCACTTTCCGCATTTCCCGCGAGACGGCCAGCAGCGGGTTCTCGGCCTTTTCCGGCTCCCCTCCCGGTCGAACGCCTGAATCCTTGAACAACTCCCGATCCACCGGCTGGCCCTGGCCGGAATCGCCGGGTGCGGCCGGAACGGGCGCGGCCCATAGTCCCAGCCCAAACCCTGCCAGCAAGACTGCGCAATACGGCGATTTCACGGCGATGGCTCCTTTGGCTTTTCCCGTGTCCTGTCCGGCGGCTCGAGGGATTCTTCTCGATTGGGCGGGGGCGACTCGGGCACGTTGCCCCGGTCCTCTTCCGCAGGCTCCTCGGGCCGGATCAGCGTGAGCAACAGGTCGGCCAGGCACCCCTGTTCGAGGGTCAATTGATCGAGCTGGCGGCGGGCCGGCTCGCTCCCCTTGTCCGCGCCGGCCAGGACCCGCTCGATCGCCTGGGTGCGGCGGTTGACCTCTTCCTGCATCAGCTTGAGGAGCTTCAGTTGGGCGACGTCGCGGATTCCGCCGGGCTGGCCCTGCGGGCCCGGCGGGCCCTGTTGGCCCGGCTGCCCGGGCTGACCGCCCTGATTGGCATCAGGCTCCTTCTCCGCCGGCTCGGGTTTGAGGGCTTCGAGCATCCGTGCCAGCCGGCCGAGGGCCGTTTCTTCCGCCTGTTGAGTGGGGGGACCGGTCTGGCGGCGGTCCAACAGACCGGCGGCCACGGCCATCTCGCTTCCGGCCGACTCCACCACCAAGCGGAAGACCTCGGCCCCGGCAAGCTCCCGCAGCAGGCCCGTCGCCTCGGCCTCCAGCAGCCGCTCTTCCCGGGCAAGCTCGACGAGGGCGGCTTCGCGCTCCGGCGAGAGGGCATTCTGCTCCTTTTGGGCCGCGTCCAGCCGCCGCGTTTCAGCCAGGGCCTTTTCCTGCCGGCGGTGGATTCCCTGGAGGGCGTCCTGGAGCCGGGCGAGCTGTTCGGTGCTCAACTCAGTTTCTGCCCGGCGGCGGTTGGCGTCCAATTGCCGGCGGGCATCTTCGATCGCCTTTCGTGCCTCTTCCGCCCGGCCAGCGGCGGTGCGGCCTTCCCCCCGGGCTGCACTCTCGCCCGCTTGACCCATCTTTTCCGCCCCCTGCCGGGCCGGCGGCACCGCCTGGGGGACCATCAGCCGCTCCAGGCGGCGGACCATCCGCTCCGTTTCCTCGCGGAGCTTCTGTTGCTCCGGAGCAAGTTTCTCCAACGCGCGGCGGCCCGTCGGGGCGTCGGCCTCGCTGGCGGCCCGATCCATCCGTTTTCGCAGATCCTCCTGACGACGGGCGATCTCGGCCAGTTCCGCGTCCGCTTCCCGGAGCTTCCTGAGCAGTCCGGTCAGCTCGTGCTCGCGGCGATTGGCAAGGATGTCGAGAACCTCGCGGAGCTGCTCGACGATCTGCCGCTGCCCGGCGGTCGCCTGGCCCATCCGGTTTCGGTCGATCTGACCGCCGGCAGAGCGCATCGCGCCGCTGGTGTCCAACTGCCGCGCCCGGGCCGCAGCGTCCGACAGGGCTTGTGCTGCCAACGGGTCGCTCTCGCGCAACTGCCCGACTGCCTGCTCCATCTGCTGTTGGACGACCTCGAGCCGCTGGGCCAGCTCCAGTTGCTTCCGCGCGGCAAGTTTCAGGTCTGCGGAATCCTGGGGCGGAAGGTCCCTGAGGTCCTTGGCGAGCGTCTGCTGGGCCAGCTCGCCGGTGCGGCGGGCCAACTCCTCCTCCTCCCGGAGTAATTGGCCCACGTCGCGGTGGAAGCGGCGAAAACTGTCCCAACGGCCCAGGTCGTCCAGCATCCGCTCCAGCGACGCGATGACCAGGTCCTGGTTCTTCCCGGCGGCTGCCAGCGCCGCCCGGAGCGCCGGCTCCTCCTGCCCCGGGCTTTGAGGCTCTCCCTTCTTGGGCGGCGGCTGCTTTTCCAGACGGCCCTGGGCCGCCTTGATCGCCGCCGTCAGCTCCCGGCCGACGGCGGGAAGCTCATCCCGGGCCAGCCGATCGATCTCGGCCAACAGGGCCTGCATCCGCCGGCGCACGTCGGGGCTATCGACCTTGTTGCCGTCCAGGTCGGCCAGGAGTCCCAGCACGTGCATCGGCACCCCTTCGCTGCGGCTGGTCAGGGTGTGGCTCACCTGGCGTTGGTTCAGCTCGGCGCTGCGGAGGTGGTCCACGTCGAGCTGGCCGAAGCCGCCCGGTTGTTCGGCGCGGACCTCCAGCGCCGTGACTTGCTCTCGGCTTTGCCGCTGCATCTGGAGGACGCGGGTCAATTCGGCGAGGATGACGGCCTGCCGCGCCGCGATCCGCTCGGCCAGCTCCTCCGGCGTGATGACCGACAGCCGCCGCGGCTGGCTCTTGGCGGTTTGCGGCCGGTAGTCGGCGGCGCTGACCCAGAACGACACTTGGGTGCCCGGCCGCAAGGCGAGGGCATCGAGTTTCCACGCGTGAGAGAGAATCTTCTTCTCCCCGGCGTCTCCGGCGGACAGTCCCCTCGGGCGCGGCTGGACCCGCGCCGGGCCGGCGAAGAGCGGCACCTTGGCCTCGGCCGTGTCGGGCTGGCTCGAGCGGTTGAACTCCAGGTCGATCCGCTGGATGGCCAAGTCGTCGCGGACGGTGGCGTGGATGGGGACGTCGGCCTGCGGCGTGACGAAGATGTCGGCCGTCGGCTGGTCGATCGTGACGCTCGGGGCTTCGTCGGGAACGACCCGGATCTCCCAGCGGTCTGTTTCCCCGCCGCCGATGCCCTCCGAGTCCGTCAGCCGGAACCAGTACGCCCCGGATTTCTCCACGACGAACCCCGAGGAGCCGTCGCCGGGCACTTGGAACGAGCCATCCGCACCGAGCAGCCGGCCGGGTATCTCTCGCCCGCCTTCCAGGCAGAGCAGCGCCGAGGAGAGCGGCTTGGTGGCCTTCGCCGAAATCTCTATCCGGGTGCCTATCAGGGCCCGGAAGTTCCGGTCTGCACGCTCGACGGGCCAGCCCGTGTACGGCGGCGGGATCAGCTTGACCGCGAGGGATTCGATCGCCGGCGGATCGACCACCTCGACGCGCTCCCAGTGCGTCCACCGGTCGTCTCCTCCCTCCACCTGAAAGGAGAAGGGCCGCGTGACGTTCTCCCGCCGCGCGACCATCGCCTTGCCCAAGAGCCGCATCCGTTCCATCTCCTCGCTCGCCGGCCCCTCGGGATTCTCGAACCGGTAACGGATGTAGACTTGCGAGGGGAGCGGCACGTCCGGGTAGGCATCGACGATCTCGACTTCAAAGGGCTGTCCCCGCGCGATCGGCCTGAGTGGCCCGCGGAGCACCAAATGATGGACCGGCGGCCAGCGAACGTCGCTCAGGGGACGGACCAGCCGGGCCAGCGCGGTGCGCGAGGCCGACGGGTCGCTCGCGACCACGACCATCGCCGCCGCGCCGACCGCCAAGGCCGACACCAGTGCCCGGCGCACCGGGCGGCGATGGATCGCCTCGTGGAAATCGAGCTTGTCGGTTTGGGCCACGGTCTGGCTGATCACCGCCCGGCGCAGGGCCGCCGACCCCGCCGTGACGTCGTCTTCGGACTGCTTGAGAAACTCGACGGCACTGGCCAGTCCGTCGCCAAGGTCGGGAAATCGCCGCTGGAGCCGCCGGGCCAAATCGAGCTCGCCCAGCCGGGCTGCCCACGCGGGGTACAGGTAGCGGTATACCGTCCAGCCGAGCACGCCAACGAGAACGAGCGACGCCAGGACTCGCATCCCACGGTCCTGAAAACGGAGCAGGTAGTCCGTCGCCCCGAGGGCCAACGTCGCGGCAAGCCCTGCGCTTGCCACCCAGCAGATCCCGTACACCAGCGCCAGCCGACGCACGCGGCTCCGCAAGGCGGCGATTCGTTGCTCCAGCGGGTGGGACATGGGGCAGGGACTAGGGGTTAGGGGTCAGGGGCTGGGGGCTAGGGATTAGTGATTCACATTTCCGAATTCCGAATTCATCATTCCGCCTTCATCCTTTCTCATTCTACACCATCCCGCGCGCCTTCCGCAGGACCCATTCGCCGGTGAGCAGGACCAGGAACACCAGAAGCAGCGGCCAGCTATTCCACAGGGGTTTCGGCGGGAGCGACTCGATGGGAACCTGGTGACCCTCGGGCAGTTCCTCCAAGAGCCGGTGGGCCGTAGCCGCCGTGTAGAAGCGGCCTTTGGTCATCTCGGCGGCCTGCCGCATTTCGGCGGAGTCCATCTGCACCCGCTCGAACTCGCCCGGCGGAGCGACCACCGTGAAGTCGGCCGCGGGAGCGCGGCCCGGAAGGGTCGGGATGGCCACCCAGGCGTGGTACGAGCCGATGGCCAGGCTCCCGAGCGTCGCCTCAAAGGTGCCGCGGCCGGCAGTGCCGCGGCGAAATGGAATCCGCTCAGTCTGATGCCCTTGGTGCTCGAGCACGGCGGTCACGCCGTCGTCGGCCGCCGGGGCCAGGCTCTCATTGGCAAAGCGGACCCGCAGCCGCACCGGCTCCCCGCGGCGGTGCTCGCGGCGGTCCGTCGTGAGCGTCGCCGACGCATCCTCCTCCGCCAGCTTGGATCGGGCGAGGTAGCGGATCGTCTGCACCCAGTATCGGGCGAAGAAGACGTCGCCGACGCCCCGGCGCCATTGCCAGGTCTCGTCGGTGGCGTGGAAGAGGACCTTTCCCGCCCCGACGTATTGGAGCAGGATCACGGGCAGCCGGCGCTCGCTGCGCGCGGCACCCGCGGGCCGCTCGGCCAGCACGCGGGCGCCGGGCTTCGGGTCCGGGGCCTCCAACGCCCAATACAGCGGAGCGAGCTTCTTCCAGGCTTCCGCCGTCTGTTCGGGTGTATCCCCCAATTGCATCGCCGGGCTGGCCAGGCCGAGTTCGGTCGGCTCCAGCACAAAGCCCTCGGTCAAAGGCCGCTCGGGCTCCGGATACCGGGCCGTGCCGAGGTCGATGGGCAAGAGGCGGGCCAACGGGGTGCTGCGCCAAGCCAGGGGCATGAATTGCGGGCCGGCAACACAAATCAACGCCCCGCCTTTGCCAGGCCGCTGGACGAAATCGGCGATGTTCTGCACCATCGACGGCGTCAGCAGCCCGGGGTTCGCGTCCCCCAGGATGATGACGTCGTAGCCGAACAGCTCGTCGCGCCCCACGGGAAAACTCCGCAGGACCGCCGGGTCCTGACCCGCGTGCTGGAGATCGGCGTTCTGGAGGACGGCCTTCAGCTCGACCGTGCTGTCGCGGGCGAGCATGTTCCGCAGGAAGCGGTATTCCCAGCTCGGATCCGCCTGCACCAGGAGGACTCGGATTTTCTCCTTGCGGACGCGGACGAGCCGCTCCTGGCGGTTGTTCTCGGTCTGGATTTCCCCTTCCTGCGGCTCCACCTCGAGCACGAAGCGGAAGTCCCCCGGCTCCGTGGGCCGATAGGGAAGGCGAACTTGCTGCGACTGCCCGTCCGGGCCCAGGGTCACCGCGAGCTTTGCGAGCACTTCCTTGTGGCCCTGTCGGCGCAGAATGACCGGCACCTGGCGGCCCGCATAGCCGGTGGCCGCCAGTTTCGCCTCGAAGTACACGACGTCGTCGACGAAGACCACGTCGTCCACCAGCAGGTCCGAGAGTCTCAGGTCGCGGACCGGTTTGTCGTCCCCCAGGCCCACCAGGTAGAGCGGCACTCCCTTGCGCCGGGCGTACGGGGCCGCCTGCGTGAGGCTCGGCTCGTCGGTGCTGATCCCGTCGCTGAAGATGACGATCGCCGCCGGAGGGCTGCCGCGGAGGTCGTCCAAGACGGCCCGCAACGCCGCGCCAAGCCGCGTGTTTTCGCCGACCGGCTCCGCCGCCCTTAGCTCGTCGAGCAGCTCTTCCGGGCTCGCGGCGGGGCTCGGCCGCGGGCCGGTCAGGTAGTAGACCTTCAGCTTGTAGCGTTCGAAGATCGCCGCCGGCACCGCCCCGCCGTTCTCGCTCAGGAGCGTCCTGGCGAGGTTCCAGCGGCTTGCAGGCTCAAACCCCGCCTTGCGGACCCGCTCTTGAAGCGTCTTGCGGACGGAGTCGTCGTACCGGTCGACGATCGTCATGCTCAGGGAATCGTCCAGCAGCACGGCAACGTAAGGGAGGCCGGTCCGTTGCAGCGTGAGGACGAGCTGGGCGAGCATCACCAGCACGATCCCCACGAGCGTCGTCCGGATCGCCGCCAGGAACATGCGGTACCACGCGGGCGCCTGCCGGTTTTCCCGCAGGTAACTTGCCGCCGCGAAGACCACCGCGACGACCACCACCAGAAACGTCACCCAGGGCGGCCATCCCCACGAGTGGTCGAGGCTCCACGTCGTGCCCTCCCCGGCCTCGGCCTCGATGCCGAGCACGCGTTCGATCCAGGAAGGCAGGGGGTCGTTCATGAGGCGTGGTACCCGAAGCGCCGGGCCATGTAAGTCTCTGCAAACAGAAGCAGCAGGGCTGCGTACAAGAGCGCCTTGGACAGATCGCTGCGGCGGCTGGCGCCGGCAGCGGCCGGCCGGTCCAGGCTCTGCCCCGTGGTTTGGTGTACCACGGCCACGCCGGGCCAGACGTGTTCGTGCAGGTGCTCAGGGGTAATTACCCCAAGATCGCTCTCCTTGGAATCGACGTTCACGGCGAAGCGGTCGGTTCGCGAGACGGGCGGCCCAAACTCGGCGGCATAGACGTCGCTCAAGCCCGTGTCGGGGTAGCTCCACGTGCTCTGGTCCCCCTGGGCGTGGAATCGCACTTGATCGCTTCGTCCCCCGAGGCGGCGCATCGAGAAGGGCATCTCCCCTAAGGGCATCGCGAACGAACCGCCCAAGACGTCGCCCACGAGCAGGTTCCGCTGCTGCACCTGGCCGCCGACGGCGCAGGCCAGCATTTCGTGTACCAGCGGCACGAAGCTCGGCCACAGCGGCATGTAGGTCCACGGGGTGCCGGCCGCGTCGCCCGAGACGTCGGCCGCGGTGGCCACGAGCACGACCCGCCCGCGATGAATCGGCTCCTCGACGATCAGCGGATCGCCGCCAGCCAAGGCCAACGCCACTTTGGCCTTGGAGTCCTTGGGCACGGTCAACTGGAAGTGCTTGTGGACGGGAGTGGTCAGCAGGCCGGCCCGCTCGCGGCCGGAAAACGCCCGCACCATCGGATGGAGGTAGCCCAGCGGGTCGAGGCGGTCTTGCGACTGGGTGACGATCGCGCCCAGCCGGGCGGGAAGCAAGCGGGTTCCGCCCGGCGATTCGCCCCCAAGCTCCCGGTTGTAGTTGGCCGCTTGGACCTGCTCCCCGAGGAAGAAGACCAGGCTGCCGCCGCCCTTCACGTACGCCTCCAAGACCTTGGCCTCGCTGGCGGTGAACCGGGCCACGTCGGCCAGAAAGGTGCAGTCGTACCGGGATAGGTTGTATTCCAGAATTGCGCTTTCGGGCGCGACCTCGGGTCGGATCGCGGCGCGGCTGCGGTCGTCTTCGCGGGGCGAGAGGGCCGAAGCCAGGTAACCCGTGGCGCCTCGCAGGGGCGCACCCGAGGGCCGCCCGTCGATGCAGAGCACCTGAATCGCCTGCTTGACCGGCAGCACGAAATAGCGGCGGTTGTCCACCTCAAGCCGGTCGCCCGGCGCACGGACCTCCAGGACATGGTCGCCCGGAACCTCGAAGCGGCACGAGAAGGGCACCGTGGCCTCGCCGCCGGCCGGAAGATCGATCAGCTCCTGCTGCACCCGCCGCTCGTCCACCGCCAGCTCGACCGGCTGCCGCGGCCGGACCTGGCGGCCGAAGTTCTTCACCTTGACCTTCAGCTCGACCGGCTGGCCCACGGTCGCCACCGGCTCAAGGCATTCCACGGCGGTCACGGCCACGTTTTCCGCGTCGCGCTGGCCAAGGTCGACGACCACGAGCGCGGCCGAGTCCCCCAGGCGCCGGCTCTGCTTGTGGAAATCGGCCAAGGCCCCCGGATTAAGCCCCTCCAGCCCCCAGCTCACCTTGTGCAGGTCGGTCAGGAAATAGACCTCGTGCCGCGCAAGCCGGGGGGCTTCCCGCCGGGCTGTCGCCAGCACCTGCTCCACCGCCGCCAGCGTTCTCACCAGATCGGCGCCGGCGTGCGGCATCTCCAACTGCTCGACCTCCTTGACGAAATCCCGCGGGTCAAAGGCCGGCGTTCCCACGACGACCCGCGGGGGATCGCTCATCAGGATCAACCCGAAGCCGTCCCCCTCGTCGCTCTCGTCGACGATCTCGGAGGCGATCTGGCGGGCGCGGTCGAAGCGGCTCTTGTCCGCCGGCTTGTAGGCCATCGAATAGGAGCCGTCGATCACCAGGAGCCGATACGTCGGCTGGCCCGTCGCTGCGCCGAATCCGATTCCCTGCAATGCCGGCTCCGCCACCGCGAAGACCACCAGCACCACGATCAGGGTCCGGACCAGGAGCAGCAGCAACTGCTCCAGTTGGATCCGCCGCTTGGCCTGGCGCAGCGCGGCCAACAGGTACTCGACCGCTGCCCACGGCATCTCCCGATAGCGCCGCCGGCTCCACAAATGGATCACCAGCGGCGCCGCGGCCGCGGCGAGCCAGCCGAGCATTCCCGGGCTGACGAACTCCAACGCGAAAATCGGCGTCACGATGGACATCGGCCTGTTGCGAGCCTGGTTCTGTGCGGGGCAAGCCTCGCCGCCCGACACCGCCTTTTTCCTACCGCCTACTGCCTAGCGCCTACCGCCTACTGTCTGCCACCTACCGCCTACTTCCCCACGTTCTTTGCCCGCGACGCCAGGTAACTCGAAAGCACCACGTCCAGCGGCCGGTCGGTCCGCAGAAGCACGTAATCGATCTGGTGGATGCGGCAGCCGCTCTTCAGGCGGCGAATAAACCCGTCAAACTGCCGCAAGTAGGCCCTCCTCAGCGCCCGCGGCTCAACCAGCACGTTGGGCAATTGCTCCAAACCGCGAAACAGGGTCGTATCCTGGAACGGGAAGTCCAGCTCCGCCGGGTCCAGCACGTGCATGAGGATCACGTCGTGGCGGCGGTGGCGGAAGTGCTGCAAGCCCCCCAAGACCGCGCTGGTATCGTCGAACAAGTCGCTGAGGATGACCACGATTCCCCGCTTCTTGAAACGCTCCGCCAGGTCGTGGAAGATCGGCCCAATCGAGGTCTTTCGCTCCGGCGGGGCATCCTCCATCATCTGGAGGATCTCCTTCAGGTGCGACGGGTTCCCGCCGGCCCGCAGCAGCCCGCGGATCTCCTTGTCGAACGTCACCGCGCCCGCGGCATCCTGCTGCTTGAGGACCAGGTACGCCAGGGCCGCGGCGGCACACTGCGCGTACTGGAGCTTGGAGAGCGGCGCGCCGGGGCTCTGGTAGCGCATGCTCTCGCTGGTGTCCAAGAGCAGCCAGCAGACCAGGTTCGTCTCTTCCTCGAACTGCTTGAGGTAGAACTTGTCGGTCCGGCCGAAGACCTTCCAGTCGAGGTAGCGGAGGTCGTCGCCGGGCGCGTACTCGCGGTGCTCGGCAAACTCGATGGAAAAGCCGTGGAACGGGCTGCGATGGAGGCCGGAGACGTACCCTTCGACGATCCGCCGCGCCCGAAGCTGGAGCCCTTCAAGCCGGGCCAGCACCCGCGGATCTAAGTAGTTTGGGGAGTCTTCCACCTGCGGCAGTCTCGTCTTCCTCGGCAGCGACCGATTCGATCAGCCGGCGGATGATGTCGTCCGTCTTGATCCCTTCGGCCTCGGCATTGAAGTTGGTGATGATGCGATGCCGGAGCACGGGATAGGCCACGGCACGGATGTCGTCGGAGTCGGCGTAGAAGCGGCCCTGGAGCACCGCCCGGGCCTTGGCCCCCAGCACCATGTACTGGCTGGCCCGGGGGCCCGCTCCCCAACTGACGTACTCGCGAATGAACTCCGGCACCGGCCCTTTGCCCGGGCGGGTGAGCCGCGCCAGCCGCAGGGCGTACCGGGCGACGTGGTCCGCCACGGGCACCCGGCGGACGATCCGCGACAGGGCCAGGATCTCGGCCGCTTCGAGCGTCCGCGTCACCGTGGCCGACACGTCGGCCGTGGTCCGCTTGACGATTTCCAGCTCCTCGTCCTCGCTCGGGTAATCGACGAACGTGTTGAACATGAAGCGGTCCAACTGGGCCTCCGGGAGCGGATAGGTCCCTTCCTGCTCGATCGGGTTCTGCGTGGCCAGCACGAAGAACGGCTCGCTCAGCCGGTGCCGCTTCCCGCCGATGGTCACCTGGTGCTCCTGCATTGCCTCCAGCAGGGCCGCCTGGGTCTTCGGCGGCGTGCGGTTGATCTCGTCCGCAAGGATCACGTTGGCGAAGACCGGCCCTTCGAGGAACTTCAGCTCCCGCTTGCCCGAGAGCTTGTCCTCCTGGATCACCTCCGTCCCGGTGATGTCCGAGGGCATCAGGTCGGGCGTAAACTGGATGCGGCGGAACTGGAGCGACAGGGCGTCGGCCAGCGTGCGGATCA
>CAYGZA010000119.1:0-17055 GCA_964354135.1 uncultured Planctomycetaceae bacterium | reverse complement strand
TTCGGACCCGGGACGGCCTGGATGTCGATCAAGGTCTCCGGAACGCAAGGGCGGGCCTCAGAATCGCTCTGGCTGATGGGCCGAGACGTGCGAAAGGGGCTGTGCTTCCTGCTCAACGCCGCCAGCCTTTGTCGCTCCTCTTGGGAGATGACCCTGCGCCGGCGGAGTCTCAGCAGCTCGGCCACCTCGTTCAGGCGGTCCGCGGGGAAGATCACGCACACGCCGTCGCTGCCGTCCTGGTGGACTTGGACGTAGGGCAAGGCTTTCAGTCTCCTGGCCATTGCCCCCGAGGTGTTGGTCGAGGCGGCCAGTCTCTTCTCGTCCCAGGGAAACACGTGGCCCCGGGCGCCGGGGATGATTTGGAGCCAGGGATCGTCCTGGATGGCGCCTTGGCCGTGCTCGGCGTAGTAGGAGGGCTCGCAGGCGATCCTGTACTCCCGGCCGAATCGCTCCCTGAGATTGACGCAGATGGGGGCTGCCATCTCACATACCCCCCTGTTGGCCGTCGGGCCGCCGGAGGTGGCGGGCAGCTTGCCCCAAAGCTCTGCGTACCCGGGCTCCGTCGGGGATGGCGTCGATGCGACCTTCCCGATTTGTAAAATCCGGCCCTTGGCGCCATGCCGTTTGGCTTGGTCACTCATCCCTCACCTCCCGCACGATTCTTCCAAGAGCGGCGTCCCAGGACTGCGCCGGGTTCTCCTTCAGGGCCTTGCGGATCTTGGTTGCGAGCCCCTTGGGGACCTTGGCTTCTTCGGCCTCCGCCGCGGCCTCGTCGAGAATGTCCTCAATCCGCGAATTGACCACCGCGAATCCGCGAATTGACCACCGCGATCTGATAGGCACGCCGATAGGCGGCCTTCAAGGTGTCGTCGTCCGGAACGATCTTCTCGATGCCGTGGTGCTTGAGCTTGCGCTCGATCCACTTCACGAACACATCGGACGTGAAGGCGTTCAACTCGACGCGCTGGCCGTGGTAGCCTGTCCAGTCGTTGTCGCCCCGCAGAAACTCAATCTCTTCGGCACTGGCGCCGTTCTGCGTCAAGTTATCCGAGGGGTCAGACTTGTAGCGCACGGGCTCGGCTTGAAGGTCGTGCTCCTTCACGTCCTCCAGTCGCAGCCCCAAGTCGATCACGTGGAAGTCGTGCCGGTACTCGTATCGCTCTTCTCGGTCGGCGAGGGTGTTGGCGTCCCAATGGGCCGCGCCGCTCAGTGTCCCCAGGATCGAAAACCCCGCCTTGTCGAAGTCGTGTAGCACCAGCAAGGGGATGTCGTAGCCGCCGCACAACTCATCGACCAGCCGCCTTGACGCGACTACCGGCATCCCTTTTGTGCTCATGATCGCCAGATCGTACCGCTCGGCCAGCTTCACCTGGTCGAATAGGGGAAGGAAACCCTCCTTTTCGACGAAGAGGATGGCCCCGAAGCGGTGCTGTGGCCCACAGGTCGGGAAGGCACTGGACAGACGAATGCCGGCCACCGGCCCCACCGCGTGCTCCGCAATGTCTCTGAGGTAGCCGCGCACGTCCAGGGTGCCCAGCGGCGTCACGACCTCGGTGTGGGGCTCCGCAATGTGGCCCCGGGCGTCGTACACCACGTCCCAGTCGCCGGTCTCGTCTGGGTGCGCGGCCAGGTACTCCGGCAGCAGCCGTTGCGTGAAGTAGTGAGAGTCCAAGGTGCTTTGGCTGACGATTTCCAGGATCGCCGGCCTTGCCGCGTAGTAGATCTGTCGGGCCGCGGCGGGGTATCGCCCGCCTCCGCTCGCTTTCAGGTAGGCTTCGGCCATGACTACCCGCGCCACGTGGCGGATGGTCGGACCCCTGGAATCCGCCAGCGCCCACCGTCGCGACGTTGCGCGCGACTGCCGCCGCTCTTCCGCCTTCCGTTGCTTGGTCCACGGCTTCGTCACCGCATCGACGGCACTAAGAATCAAGCTGCTGTCCATACCTTCTCATTCCACAACTACTGCGCTCTTGCCCCGGTCGGTGTACCGCACCCGAGGGCAGGCCGCGTGCAGCAGAAAGACGATTGGCTCGTCTGCCCCCGCGTACCGTTTCTCCAGCGCGGCCGCCAAGCCATCGCCATAGCTGGTGCCCAGTGACCGGAATGGATTCACAATCCCCGGGCTCCAGTTCACGCCCGTGATGATCCTTCTCGGCTCCGGCTTCTTGTCGCCCCGCCACGCGAAGGCGGTTTCGATCACCACGGGCAGCCCATCGCTGCCCACTTGGGCCACCTTCTTGTACTGGAAGGTGTCCATTTCGCAGCCGAGTTCGCGAAACCGCTCTTCGAGATGCTCCTTCCCAATCACGCCCAGCGCCGCCGGCTTGACCGGCTTGGAGTGCTCCTTCATTGCGGTCAACAATTTCGTGACTGCCTCCCGATCCAGTCCGTCACCGTTGGCGAGAGCCGACAGGCTGGTCCGCGGTGCCAAACCCGCCGCCTCCAAGACGGCCTTGGCCTTCGCAGTGGCAGTTAGGCCCCGAAACTCACGCACCAAATCCCGTACCGGGCGGTCACCACCGCAGTCTTGATCGTGGCCCAGATAGGCGCACAACAGCCGCGCAAAATCCTCCTGTCCATACCAGTGCGGATCCGTCGGGTCGCTCGGCAGCCACTTCCGCCAGTTCGGGTCTGTAGCCTTGATCTGCCGCGCTTTCCCAAACCAGTCCACCGTGAGAGTCAGGTGTGGATTCAAGTGGGCGTAGTCAAACGCGAACGGCAAAAATCGGGCCTTCGCGTCGGTCAACAGGGAGCAAGCTGAATCCGGCCAGTAGACCCTCACGGAAGTCCCGTTTCTTACCGAATGGTCGGGAGCCACCTCCCGGCCGACTGTCGGCTGCTCCCGGATCTGGTCCACGCCGAAAGTGATCCGGTGCCGCTGACCGTTCGCCGCGATGTCCACCCGGCCGGTCTGACCGTCCAAAACGAAAGGCATCGCCAAGATGGTCTTAAGGGCGTTGCCCTGCGCGCCGCGGGTGGGACTCACATATGCCTCTCGGCTCGACACACGCACCGAGAAGTCGAGGACGCCGTCTATAGTCTCAGCCGGTGTGCCCGGTCCGTTGTCCGCCACGATGATTGCGGTCTCGTCGACGGTGACCTTGACCTCCGGCGGGGTGCCGGCCTCTTCGGCGGCGTCCAGGGCGTTGTCGATAACCTCCTTCAGGACGACCAAGGGCCAATCGTTCCGATCGTGGCCAACCTGGGCAGTCAGCTCCTTTTCGCTCGCGAAGTCGAGGAGCCGGCTGGTTCTGAACACTGTGCGATCGAGTTTTGCCTCAGTCACCTCCCTATGCCGCTTGTGAAGTCCTCGCCCGGCCTGTGGGGGCGTTTGTCCTTCGCCGCGACCCGCGGACGCAGAAGCTGCGTCGGGCAAAGGTTCATTAAACCGAGCTGGACAAGTGGAACGCATTGTCACGCTTCCGCTGAGCCCGGTCGCTCAATCCCCGTGGCGGCCATGCGTCTTGTGGTCCGCTACCGTATGCCCGCCTTGTCGAGCGCCTCCTCCGCCGCGCGGACGGCGCGGTCCATGCGCTTCAAGGAATGGTCCGTGGACAGGAAGCTGTCAGCCTGTGCGGTCAAGGCGTCGGCGAATCGCTGGAGAGCCTCAACGCTGGTATAGCGGCGGCCGCCGATGAGGAGTGTCTCGAGGCGGTGGCCATTCCGCCCGCGGCTGGCCCAGCGCCAAAGCGAACTCGTGTGGGGCTGACCGGGTAGCAATTGAGCCGCCTCGGAGAGGCCCAAGACCCGCTCGGTGGATAGGTTGATGCTCATGCGTTCTCTCGCAATCCGTTTGAAGAAACCTCAAACACTTGCGATTAGAACACAAGGCCGTTAAACGAAACGCGACGTGAGCGTGAAATCGGTTTAGCGCAGCCTTGAAGGGAGTTCCCACGCCGACTCTCCGCGGCCGCGGCCGACCAGCGGGAGCGGATTGAACGACCTGTCCAGCTCAAGAACTGTGCGCAGCTTGCGCCGCAATTGAGAGATGGTGGTACGAATAGTCTGATCATGCACGTCCCCATCGACCCAAAGCGATCGGAGATCGTCCAGACAAAGGGGGTTTCTGGCTTCGACGAATCGTTTCAGAAGTCGCTGTTTGAGTCCCGCCAGATAGAACTCCTTGCCCTTGTAGGCCGCCTTCCCGGGAACGAATTTCCAGCCAGCGTCGGGAGGCCGGTCCTTAGGCGGGGTCTCGTGTTCAAGTACCTCGTCGGGAGAACTCACCACGGTCTCGGCCAGCATCCGGGCGTTTCGGCTTTTCTTCTTCTCGTTCGCCACCCACATTCGGACAAACTGCTCCAGCTCTCCGTCAGAACTATGCCGGATCGCCCACAGCGGGTCTTGATTGGGACGGGCGGCTGCCCATTCGGCGATCGTGCGGCGCGACGACGCCGGGTAATCCGGACCGGGCGCCAATCGCTCGGTCAACTCCTCAACGAACTTCGCAAAGGCAGTCTCGTCCCGGATCAGCCGGATCAACGCGTAGTTAACGATCTGCACCGCCTGATGGTCACCTCTTGCGTTTGCCTTCTCCAACTCAACCTGTAACGCACGACGAAGCCTATCCACCTGGCTCCGCCAATCCTGGAGCACCTCTAGCTTGAACTGCCTGCGGCGGTTGGCGGGTGATGATGCCTCCCTCCACTTCTCAAAGAACTGAGCGAGATACTCGCCGGCTTCCTGTCCGGAGGTTGCAGTACCTTCTTCCGTTGTCAATCCGCGAATTCTCTCGATACTCTCCACCAGCAGCTTCCCCAGTAGCGCGGCGCCTTCACTGGGGGCTTCAGAGTCCGCAGCCCCAGAATCAGAAGCGGCGGCCACCTCGGCGCGAGCTTCGCTTGAGACCGCGGCGTCGGTCTTGGGGGGCTTCCAGGCTGCGCGACGAGGTTTGGGCGAGGGGCGTGAGGATCGAGGGGCGTTCTTCCTAGTCATGCTTCACCTGTTTGCTGAGCCGGGCGGCCAACCGGGCTCCGTGGTACCGATGCGGACCACGCAGCGCCGGCCGGCCCGAGGAGGTACCGGCTGGCCACCCGGCAACAGTCGCGTGCTACCCAGTCTTCCGTGCTATCTCCCGGGCCAGGGTGGCGTCCCGCTCGGCGTAAATCTGGGTGACGTCGGCCCGGGCGTGCCCGAGGGCAACTTGGGCAGCCTCCAATCCGTACGTTCGCCGGATTTCCGTCGCGGCGGAGTGGCGCAACTGGTTGGGGCGCCAATGCGGCAGAAGATCCTCGCCCCTGCCTTGACGATCGCAATTGGCACGGTCCACGGCCCGATGAATCGCGCGGCAATAGGCGTCTTTCGTGTAAAAGCCCTGCGGCCTGCGTTTCGGCCGAGGTTCCCGTCGGTTCACTTGGCTCGGCGTGACCGGAGTGCGACGCCGCTCCCGCATTTCGGCCCTCCGCTTAGCTTCAGACTCGGCAGGGGAGAAGCAATGGGCCTCCGCCGGGCGCAGCAGGTATGGCTGGAGGACTTCTTGGGCCCTGGGGCCTACGAAGATCAGCCGATCGCGGCCGTAGTGCTCGGTCTTGTGGCTCACCGGCCTGTAGAGCCACGGGTTCGTGGTCCGGTCGATATCGCACGGCCGCATCGACAGCAACTCCCCGGGCCGGCACCCCACCAGCCGCTCGAATCTCACCATGTCGGCCACCACGGGGGGGAGGAAAGGGAGGGTCGCCTCGACCACGGAGTCAGGAACCGGACCCACGGCCTCGGGCTCACGGGCTTGGCTCCGGCCTTTGCGAAGGCCGGGTACGGCGCGCAGTCCCTCAAGGACCGACGGAGGGACGATCTCTTCAACCACCCCCCACTTGAACATTGCCTTGATCGCGGCGCAAAGATGGTTGATCGTCGAGCGGGACTTGTTCGCCGCGATCAGGTGGTTCTGGATCGCGCGCAACGGCTGCGGACCCAACTTCGCGGCTGGCAGGTGGGCGTAAAACGTGCGCAGCAGCCCCAGCGCACGGCGAATGATCCCCAACTGACTGGTAGGCGACTCGCCTTTGCGGTAGTAGCCCTGGGCAAACCTCCAATAGGCCGCAGCCAACTGGACGACAAGGAACTCGGAAACGGGACCGACCTCGACTAAGGGGCCGGGCACGCGTCTCACCCAGAACTCCGCCACGAAACGATCATACCGTTCTCGGGACTCGGGGCTGCCGTATCTCCCGAGGTAGTACCGGCGTTTCCTGAACTGGGCGAACGCTTGGCCGGTCTGGTGCCGACGGTACGAGGGGGGTCTGCGGATCGACGTGGGCATGACAGTACGTCCTTTCTCATCAGAGGACTGAGGGGTAGAACTACCCCTCTCGCTCTGACTTACGGGCCGCACTGCCGACCACCGGCAGGTATCCTAACTCCAGGATTCAGCGGGATTTACGTTAAGTCGGGGCGACAGGATTTGAACCTGCGACCTCTTGCACCCCAAGCAAGCACGCTAAGCCAGACTGCGCCACGCCCCGAACCGGCGGGTATTCGGTGCCCGCCGCCTTCCAGTATTGCAGATCGGACGCTCCTTGGCAACGCCGCCGCAAGACTGGCGGTGCCACCACGAACCGGGGGATCGCGGCGCCCATCCCCGATCGCGCTGGCCGCTGGCATTCCGGCACGCGAACGGGCAGAATGAGGCGCCTGAAGCATCGGCACGGGCCCGGTCGAGGCCCGGCGCGCCGACGGCGCAGTGTTCATTCGGTGGGGACAGCGACTTGAAGGGTCTTGGAGAAGGTTCTCAAAGACGTCCTTCGATCCGTGCGGGGCGATCAAGGAGTTGCGCAATGATCCCGTTTCCGGACCGGCTTGAGGCTGCGGTGCGCGAGCGAGGGAACCCCGTCTGCGTGGGCCTTGACCCGCGAGTGGACGCTATCCCCTCGCAGTTCCTCGAGGTCGCGGCGGACCACCTCTCTGACGGTGAAGATGCGGACCTGGCTCGGAAGACGGCAGCGGTACACCTCTTCTGCTGCGGAGTGATTGACGTGGTGGCAGACTTGGTCCCCACCGTCAAGCCGCAAGCAGCCTTCTTTGAGCAGCTTGGCCCGGCCGGCATGGTCGCGCTGGGAGCCGTCATCCGTTACGCCCAAGAGAAGGGCCTGTTGGTGATCCTGGACGGAAAACGCAGCGACATCGGCTCCACCGCCCAGGCTTACGCCGAGGGCCTCTTGGGCCGCGACGGGAGGAGCCCTTGGGGCGCCGACGCCCTCACCGTGAATCCCTACTTGGGAGGTGATAGCCTCCAACCGTTCGTCGAAGTGGCCCAGGAGCGCGGGGCCGGCCTGTTCGTCCTGGTGAAGACGTCCAATCCCGAAGGCGGCATGTTCCAGGACCTCGTGGCCGACGGCCGGGCGGTTTACCGGCACGTGGGGGCCTACGTGGAGCAGCTCGCGAGTCGGACCGCGGGCAGTTGCGGCTACGGGACAGTGGGGGCAGTGGTGGGGGCGACGTATCCGGAGCAGTTGGCCCAGCTCCGCCGCGAAATGCCGCACGCGTGGTTTCTCATTCCCGGCTTCGGCGCCCAAGGGGGCACTGCCCGGGACGTGGCGGCCGCGTTTGACGAGCGTGGATCCGGGGCGATCGTGAACAACTCGCGGGGCATCATCTTCGCTTACCGCGATCGGCGGTACGCGGAACGATTCGGCGCCGCACGGTGGCAAGAGGCCGTCGAGGCCGCCACGCGGGACATGATCGAGCAGCTCCGCGCGGAGACCCCGGCGGGGAAGCTGGCGGGTTGAAGCGGATCTCTCACCACGGAGGCACGGAGGACACTGAGAGGAAGGCAAGGAGGGTATTTCGATCGGGCTCGTGCAGACCGAGGTTACAGAGCAGTGCGTTCCTCGCAGTCCGCCACGGGAGCCGTCGCCTGCCTGAACTCTCGGCTACCTCCGTATGCTCCGTGCCTCCGTGGTGTGATTGCACGTGCGAGGCGATGGTTGGCCTCTTCACCCCGGTCCTTTCCCGGACGGAGAGTTGTCGTGCTCGCCATCTTCGTTTCCCGGCGAGTTGCCGGCGGACGCGGCGATGACCACGAGGAGCCCCACGGCAGCCGCCACGCTGACGGAGAGGATGACGAGCACGATCGCGCTGGCCCGGGGCGAAACCCCCAGCCAGCGGAGCGTGCCGAAGAGGACCGCCACCGCGGCCGTGATCCAGAAGAGCGTTTGCAGCCGCAACTGGATCGCCGGCGGCCGGGCAGGTTTCTGCGGGCGATCGTCTGCCATGGGGCACCGCTTCAGCTTTGCCACCCCTTGAACCGCTTGACGGCGGCGAGGATCTGCCCGCGGCGCTTCTCGAACAGGGCGAAGAAGCCGATGATCGCCGCCCCCAACAGGATGCAGCACACGTAGAGAATCCACGTCTGCCGGAGATCGCGGTAAGCATACCGGATCATCGTCACGATCACCAAGAGCAGGAACACGATCCCCAGGTACAGGAACGAGCGGATCCGGAGGATGATCCCGACCAATACGCCGCCGAGCGAAAGCAGGATCAGCACCAGCGGCAGCCACACCGACTGCCCGATTGCGGCCAGGTATTCCGAGCTGGACGAGACGTAGATCGCGCTGAGGCCCAGGTAGCGCGCCGCGGTGCTCTGCGGGCCGGTAAGGCGATCATGGTTGAGATACTCTGCGACGAGCACGCAAAGGGCGAAGGGGATCACGTAGGTCTGCGGGTGTTTGAACAACTCCAGGCCGAGCCGATCCCAGAAGACCCAGAGGCCGACGTTCGCCGCCAGGACGGCCAGGGCCGCAAAGCGGAACTTTCGCTTGCTCACGGCGAAGAACGTGTAGACCATCGCGGTGAGGAGCCAGACCGCGGGGCTGGAGCCGGCCGGGGACCACGCGCCCTGGTTATCGTAGAACAGGAAGAAGCCGATCGCCGGGGCGGCGGGGAGCAGGACGGCCGTGCGCTCCAGGGGCTCGCTCAATACGGGCATGCCGCGGCGGTGGAACAGCTCGCTCAACAAGGCGCCCGCGAAGGCCAGCCCCATCACCAAGAGCATCCAGTAGTTCCTCATCAGTTCCAATTGGAACAGGTGGGGCTCGGTCAACCACAGGTGGAGGCCCATGAGCCCGGCGAGCCCCTCGGCCGCGTAGACGTAGACGGTCCGCCCGCGGTCGCTCATGCCCCACGGGTCCAATCGCGGGACCAGGGCACACACGAGGCAGCCGACGATCAGCCCGGCCAACGCCACCGCCACGACGATCACGGCCGGCAAGGCCACTGCGGCGCCCACGCCCGGTTTGAAGAGGGCTCCTTCCTGGACGAGCACCGCCGCCAAGAGGAATAGCGCGAGTCCGGCCAATGCCGGCGTCGATCGCCGGGCGACCGGGAGCCAGTCGCTCTCGGGGGGAAGCATCCGCGGGAGGCCCAGCCCGGCGGCCAACGTCACGGCCACAGCCGCAACCATGAGGATCACGCTCCGGTGGAGCCACGGGGCGGAGATGTCGGCGTCGAGCAGCGCCCACCCGAGTTCGCTGAGCACTAACAGGCCGAGTAGCATCGCGGCCTGCTGCCACGCGGCGCGCCAACGCGCGGAGCACAAGCCGGCCGTGCCCAACGCGACCGCCAGGAGCAGGAGCGTCGCCAGAGGCCCGGCAATCCGGCCGTGCAGGCCGACGAGCCAGGAGTGAGCGACGGCGTCGAACGCCGGGTCGATCGCGATCCACACCGCCAGCCCACCGGCAAGCACGGCGACGATCGCCTGCACGCCCGGGAACCACGCGGCCTGTTCGGGAAGATCGTCCAGCGGCAGCCGCAGCGGCCGCGCGAGCGGCTTGAGCTTCGGCAGGAGCCATGCCGCGGCAAGGGCCACGAGGGCGAAGACGGCCAACTCCGGCCCAGCGGCCCAGCAAAGGGCCCGCGGGCCAAGCTCCCGGGCAACCAGGGATAGGCCCACGCCCACTAGGCCGCAGAGATACAGCCCCGGCAGCGAACCGCGGGCCCAGCGGTCCCACATCCCGAGGACCAAGGCCACGATGGTGGTCCCCAGGGCAATCCAGTCCAGCCGGCCGATCACCGGGTGCGGGCGGGCCAACAGGTCGCTGGTCAAGAGGACGACGACCAGGATGCCCAGGATGGCCATCGCCGCGTGGGCCGCCACCTCGGCCAACGGCTGGCGCCGGCCGGAGACGTGGAAGGCCGGCACACCGTCGCGGTGGAGCGGGCCGAGGAGCGTCCACACGACCGCGGCCACGCCAAAGCAGATGACGTTCACCTGGACCAGGGACTGCCAGAGGTGCGGCTCCCGAGCCAGCCAAAGGACCGTCCCGGCCACGTTCACCAGCAGCCCGGAGAAACAGACGTAGAGCGGCAGCCGGAGCCACATGGCCAGGAGCCCCGCCGCCAAGCTCACGCCGAGGATCGCCCGAACGGACCACCAGGGCCCTTGCGGGTCGTGATGGGCATGGATGAGCGCCAGGCCGAGGGCGAGGATGCCCAGCAGCGTCACCCAGCCTAGCACGAGTCCGGCGGGAATGCCCGGGAATTCAGTAGCGCCGGCGTCTCGCAGGTCCTCTGGGTCGCCGGGCGCCTTGCGGACGGGCGGGACGCCCGTCCTACTGACTTGCGCGTCGCTTGCATCGCCACGCTTGTCCGGGGACGTGCCCACGCTTCGCATGGACACCGCACCCAGCCGGCCGCTAAGCCGCAGGTCTTGGCCGAGTCTGCCCAAGGCGAACAGTATCAGGCCGCCTGCGGCCCAGGCGGACATCAGGACGTGATACGGGAGCCAGTCGCCGCTGCCCGCAGCCGCCGTCCACCGGGCGGCCAGGCACATCGCCAGCACGCCGCCGCCCAAGGCCAGCCCGCCGGCGGCGTGGAAGACGTCTTGGGGTGAGATTTCTAATAGATACCAGGCCGCCGCTCCCATCGCCAGCACGAGCGCCAGCCATCCTGCCGGCGAGGCCAATTGCGTGGTCCAGGCGGGGAGCGGGTCCGGGCTTTGCACAACGCCGACCACCACGGGGATCAAGAGAACCGCGGTGGCCACGACGCCCAAGGCCGTCTGCACCGCCAGCATCGGGCTGGCCCGGAGCGACAGCTCGCGCAACTGGTAGAGCCGCCTCCGGGCCGCCAGCCAGACCAGGGCCACGGCCGCGCTGGCAATGACGTTGGCCTGGACCAAGAGGACCCACCACTCCTCGAACGTGATTTGGTGCCGTGCGTACCACTGGAAGTACCAGACGACCAACGAGGCGGCGAGGTTCACCCCCGGTGCGGCGGCAAAGGCCCACCCTTCGCGCCGGCGCCAAACGGCCATCGCCGCTGCGGCCGTGCTCGCCACGGCGATCGCCGCGGCGCCCCAGAGGATCTCTTCGTAGTTGTCGTGGAGGAAGGCCGCCTTGAGGCCCAAGAGCACCGCCAGCAGGCCGGCCGCCGTACACCAGCCGGCCGCCGCGCGGATCAGGCCCTGTGGCGGGCCTTGGGCATCCGGGAGCGTCCGCTGGCTCGCCACCCACCAGGTCGCCAGGACCACGAAGAGCGAGTACGCGGCCCAGCCGAGCATTAAGGTGCGATACCCCCACTCGGGCGCCTCGGGCAAGAGGCCCCGCACGCTGCAGGCCAAGAGCCCGAGGACCGCCATGCCGATCAGGCCCGCCGCGGAGGGCGGCAACTGCCGCCGCGCTTCGAGCCGCCGGTAGCCCGCGACGGCGGCCATCGAGACCAAGGCCAGCCAGCCCAACGGCGAGCCGGCGGCGACCGTCCACTTGTGCCCCGCCGGCCCGGAAAGTGCCAGGATGACCAGGGCCGGCACCACAAGCAGCGTGTTTCCGGTCCAGCCCAGCGCCAGTTGCACCCCCCAGAGCCACCGGCCGCGGGGCGAGGCAGCGACTTGCGGGACGGCCTGCGGGTTGCGTTCGATCCATTGCCTGGCCGTCAGCCACGCCGCGGCCCAGGCGGCCGCGGTGATCGTGGCCAGTTGCAGCACGGCGGCCAGGTCATCGAGGCCGAACGTGCGGCCTGCACTGGCCAAGGCGAGCAGGTAGGCGAGCACCACGGTCAGCTTGGCCACCAGCCCGGCGGAAAATGCGTAGCCCGGGGAGCCCTCGCGGGCGGCCAGTCCCACCAGCGTGGCTATGACCACAACGAGCGGGACGAGATAGGAGACCTGCGGATCGAGCGGGGCAAAGAGCCCGCCCCCGGGCCTGACGGGCGGCTCGCCGGCCAGGTGCAGAAGCGCGGCCAGCACCGTCAGGACGAGGATCGGCAGGACGGCCGTGAGCACGAGCGCGGCCCGGGCAATCCGCGGTCCGAGCCGGCCGACCGAGATCACCGCTCCGATCCGGAGGGCCGCCTCTTTGAGCGGCCTGCGATACCAGATGGCCGCGGAGCCGATGGCGCAGCCGATCGCCAGGCACCAGCGGAGCGCCGTGGCGGCGGAGCGGTCGGCCACCGCCGGTCCGGCGACGAGGTACGGCACCGCGGCGGCCACGAGGAGTGCCCGGGTCAGCTCGGCTTCGCCCCACCGGCTCCAGAGGGACACCAGCGCGCAGCATGCCAAGACCCCGAGGAGCCACCAGGCGTTCGGCCCAAAGGCGTCGAGGAGCATTGCGGGCGTCGGGCCAAAGCGCCGGACGAGTTCGCCCAGGCAAGTCGGCACCGAGCACCAGGCCAGCAGGAGGAGTTGGGCCGCCGCGACGGCGTGGCCGACCACGCGGTCGACCGTTGGCCAGCCGGGTTCGAGCAGCCGCCCGGCGAGAGCGCTGCGGCGGAGGGGAATCCGCACCGCGAGCCACGCGAGCGTCAACAGTCCCAAAGCGATCCCGTAGGTCTGGAGCGACCGCGGATCGGCGACGTCCAGCCGGCCGCCGGCGGACCAGGGATGGTGATCCAGCCACGCAGTCGTCGCCGTCGCGACGGCCGCGGTAAGCACGGCTTGGGCCGCCGCCAACAAGAGCGGCACGCCCCGCACCCACGCAACCAGCATCCAGATCGCCGACAGCCAGAAGAGGCACGCCGCCGGCCAGACAAAGTCCTTGCCCGGGCCGTAGATCAGGAACAGGAGCCCGCCGGTCGAGGAAACCAGCGCGGTCGCCTCCAGCGGCTCGACGAAGACGCTCTGCACGGCGGCGCGGGTAGTCTCCCCGGCCAGCCATCTCCCCGCCGCCCGCAGTGCCGCACTCGCCAGCACGGCCAGCGTGGCGTGGAGGAAGCAGGCGACCACGTAGGGAGAGGCAACCAGGTCCGGATAGGCAATCAGGTCGCGGTAGTTGAAGGCCAGGGCGTGGACCAGCCCGAGCAGGACCAGCACGGAGGTGATCCCGGCCAGGACGCTGGAGCGATAACCCCAAGCGAGCACGAAGCCGGTGACCGCCAGGCATACGGCGGTCACGGCGTGGGCCGGGGAGCCGGGATCGGCAAACGCCTTCCCGAGACCGATCACCAGGGCCAGCAGGGCGACGGCTTCCCCGGCGTGCCAGAGCGGCATCCGGTAGGCTTCGATCAGCCCGGCGAGCGGGTGGGCGGGCTTCGCCTGCGGCGACGGCTCGGGGGCAATCCCGGGGATGCTGGGCGGTCGCCCAACGAGCCGGCTCAGGGCGGCAGCCGCCAGGGTCAAGACGAGCGACTCGACGGCGAAGATCGCGGCCCACTGCGGGGAGACGTCGACGAGCCAGTATCGCAGCGCCCAGCCCGTTGCCCCCGCGAGGAGCGCGAGGCCGAGATAGCTGAACTCCTTCCGCCGCCACCGGGCGGCGATTGCCAGCCCGCCCAGGCCGTAAACGCCGTAGACGACCGTGGGATCGATCGCCCCCAAGCCGCCGGAGACGCGGCCGTGATTCGTGACCAGGAGCACGCTGACCGCCGCCACGGCCGCGCAGCCGCCGACGTACTGGATCGCGTGCCGGTGAAATCCGAGCCGGGCGAGCAGCTCCGCGGCCAGGCCCAAGACGATCGAGAGTGGCACGAGCGCGGTGCCGCTGCGGCCGCCGATCAGAATCCCGAGGACCTCGCTGCCGGTGATCTCTGCGGCGTCCCACGGCAGCGTCCCCGCGGCCAAGTGGTAGCCCACCAGATAGACCATCGCCGCGGAGGCGATCGCGCCGGCATGGGCAATCGGCAGCCGGTGGCGGACCGCGACATAGGCCAGGGCTACCGCGTCGAACGTTCCCACGAGGACAATCCCCCGCGGATCGGGCCAGGCCATGACGAGGGCCGCGATCATTCCCACGAGCCCCACCAGGGCGACGGCGCTACCAGCCATGTGGTAAGGGCCGAGCGAGGCGTCGCGCATCGAGCCCCGCATGGCGGTCAGGCCGCCGGAGAGGACCGGCACGGCGACCAACGCCAACAGCGGGGCCGCGTGCCGCAGCACCGTCTGGATGTCCTCGGTCCGGACCCACAGCGAGATCAAGAGTCCCAGCGGCACCGCGACGGAAAACGTCGCCGTGCCCAGGAGCGTGAAGAGGCTGTCCAGCCGGGCGGATTCGAGCCCCTTGCGTGCCGACACCTGAAACAGGTACGCCCCGACCGACACGCAGTACACGGCCACCGGAAGGGCCGCGGTCATCAGGCGGGTCGTCGGGTCGGGGCCGGTCAGCCGGGCAACGATCAACACCGCCAGCGAGTTGCCCACGACGGCCACAGTCTGGAACCATCGCCCGTCGGGGGCCAGGGTCTCGGCCGCCTTGCCGACCAGGAAGATGAAGACCGCCAGGCCCGCCGCTTCCACCGCCGCCGTCCGCCAGTGCCAGGTCTCGCCGAAGAAGGTCGCCGTCACCAGGAAGCCCACCGGGACCAGGAGCGTGGCGATCACCAGCATGGGCTGGCCCACGGCCTCCAGCTTCCAGCGGTGAACGCACCCCAGCCCAAGCCCGAACACCGCCGAGGAGAAGGCGACGAAAATCAGGAATTGCCAATAGGGGATACGCTCCAATTGGGCCCGGAAACTGATGGCCAGGGCCACCGAGGCCCCCACGATCAGGATTCCGCCCACCAGCACGCCGATCACCGTGCCGAGTCGCAAGTTGTGTTCTTCGAGAAACTCGACGATGAGATCGGACCACGGTTTCTTGGGCGGCGGCGGGGGAGTCGGGGGTCTTGGCGCAACGGGCGCGGCGGCCGCCGCGGGCACCTTCACCTTCGGCTTGGGTGCGGCCGGCGCAGGCTGGGCCGGCGCGGGCTGGGGCGGCAGCGGTCGCGGCGCCTCGGGGACAACGACAACCGGCGCTGCCGGCGGTGCGGCACGCGGGACGGCCTCCGCCGGCTGAACGAGCCGCCGCGAGCACTCCTCGACCCGAGCGAGCACGTCGCCGGCCAACTTGGGGTCCAGCGTGCCGCTTTCCACCATGCGGCGGACCTGCCGGCGCATGGCCTTCAGATCGGCCAACTCGGCCGCAACTCCGGAGCGGAGGGGCCTGCCGCAACGGTCGCAGCGTTCCAGCGATGGGCGATTCCACTGGTCGCAATAGGGGCATTGGGCCAGCTTCTCGGGCGACCTGGCGCCGGGTTCCCCGGAGAGCAGCCGCACGAAGCCCCGGATCACGGTAACCAGCCCGACCAGAGCCAAGACGAGAATCGCGATCAGCAGTAGTATGAGAAGCTGTTCCACGGCGGAACCTCCGCTTGGCGAGTCGCTCAGCTCCCGGACGGACTCGGGAAGGCCCCATGCGCCCTATCTGGGGCGTTCCCGCCATACCAGTGGGCCAACCAAATATACTCCCCGAGGGCGAGGTTTCATAGAAATGGGCTCGAAAAAGAGGCCCGTATAACGAGGGGAGGACCAGGCGAGGGGGTCGGGAGTTGTTTTCTCTTGAAAGAACGCGACTTCGCCCCGGTGGCCGGTTGTGAAAACGGCTCCCGACCCCTCTCCCCATTTCCCTTGACAGCCCCCCGGTAGGGCGTTTAGCATGGGGCGAGTTTCATCCCCGAAGACTCCCCTTGTGCCGCCTTGCCGGCAACCCCTGCCTTCCATTGCGAGAATCCGCGTGAGGCCCCGCTGGGCCGCGCTGCACCGGTTTGAGTAGGCTACCGCCCTTGTCCACGCACGCTTTCAGGAGGAGTCCAAGCATGAGCGATCCGGTCTTCACCCGACGGGATTTCGTACGCACCGGGGCAGCCGCCGCGGCTGCGGCCGTGAGCTTGCCCGGAACCACCATCGTCGCCGCCGGCAACCCCCAAAACCGCGATACGAGCAAGATCCTCAACTACAACCCGGACATAGAGTACCGCCGCTGCGGTAAGACCAACCTGATGGTCTCCGCCGTGTGCCTGGGGGGCCACTGGAAGCGGGTCGAGGTGGTTGCCCGGGGGCACGCCGCGTTCGAGAAGAACCGCGCCGACGTGGTCTCCCGGTGCATCGAGCGGGGAATCAACTACGTCGACGCCTGCACCGGCGACGAAGTGATGGCCTACGCCAAGGCGCTGCGGGACCGCCGCGACAAGATGTACCTGGGCTACTCCTGGTATGAGAACGAGGTCCGCTTTCCCGTGTGGCGGTCGGTCGAGAAGCTCAAGGAGAGCTTCGACAACGGCCTGAAGCAGGCGGGGCTGGAGTACGTGGACCTCTGGCGAATCACGTGCCTGGAGCAAAGCGGCGAGCACGACGAGGGGACGATGGAGAACGTGGCCAAGGCCCTCCAGTGGGCCAAGAAAAGCGGGCGCGCCCGCTTCACCGGCATCTCCTCCCACGACCGTCCCCACATCAAGATGCTCATCGAGAAGTACCCCGGGCAACTGGAGGTCATCGTCACGCCGTTTACCGCGAAGACGAAGGTCGAGGCAACGGAAGACAAAGTGGGCCTCTGGGCGGCGATGAAGCAGATCGACGTGGGCTGGTTCGGCATCAAGCCCTTTGCGAGCAACTCGGTCTTCAAGGGGAACAGCTCTCCCAAGAGCCCGCACTTCGAGGAGGACAACAGGATCGCCCGGCTGGCGATCCGCCACATCCTCTGCAACTCGAACATCACCGCCCCGATTCCCGGGCTGATCACGCAAGAGCAGGTCGATAACGTCGCGCTGGCCGTCAAGGAGCGCCGCGAGCTGGACGCGACGGAGAAGGCCGAACTGGATCGGGCCATGGACCGGGCCTGGGCCAACCTGCCGTACCACTACCACTGGCTGAAG
>CAYGZA010000118.1:0-17068 GCA_964354135.1 uncultured Planctomycetaceae bacterium | reverse complement strand
CACGGCGACTGGAACTACACTCTCTCACCACGCAAACACAATTGTTCAGGTTATTCATGAGCGCGCCCTAACGCTAGCAAGAGCACCAGATACCCCCCATGCTGGTGGTGCCCCGACCTATGGCGGCAGAATCGTCGACATTCCCTGGATCGCCACAACGAGGGTACTGGCGTTTTCCCCGGCACGGGCGATAATGGACCTGCCGATTCGCTCCAACAATCATCATCTCCACTGAACGCCCATTGGGAATGCGGGGGATGAGGAGAACGTCCGTTCAAGTGCGGGGCCGGGTCGATCAACCCGAGTTCCTCAGGGTAGCGGCATCTTTCGAGAATCAGCTCGATCTGGAATTCGTCGAGTAGTACGACGAGTGTGTGAGTGATGATGCGGCTTTGCGCACCGACGCGTTGGTGTGCGTTCTTCCCCGGGATGATCCCGCGGCCCACCGCAACTGTTTTCGCTTTCTGCGCCAGAGCATTGACCGTTTTCCGTACATTCCTGCGGTAGTCGTGGGAGCGACCGGCGATCATTGCCGGCGGTTCAAGGTCCTGGGCGCGTCGCGTTTGCTCCCAGCCGCGACGGATGCGGCTTCGATTCTCCGCCAGACACTTGTTGCCGTTGAGACGACCTGGTGGTCCGGCGTCAGCGAGTGTGATCTTCCCGCATTGGTCGTGGATGAAACGGGCGTGATCGTCCGCGCCAACGACGCGGCGATGAGGCGCCTGGGACCGGACCTTCTTGGGCACGGGTATTCCTGTGCCGTGGAATTGGCTCAGTCACCCGAGCTGCCGGCGGATCATCCAATCCGCGAGGTTCTCGGCCCTGCGGCGGGCGCTGCGGAGAACGGCCGGCAACCTCGACAGGATTCTCGGATCGTCCCGGCGGCGGCGGCCCGCTATGTGGAATACAATCGCCCGGATTCGGACGTCGGACGAGCACACATCGCGTGTGTCTCGATCGTGAGCCTCAGGAACGTCGCGCGTGCCGCGGCCGTTCTGTTTGTGGACATCAACGTTTGGACGCAGACGATCCGCGCCGCCTCGGAGTTCGCCCGGCAGGAGAGTGCGGATGCACTTTACGAGTCCATTGTGCGCGAGGTCGCCAATCTAGGTTACAAGAGGGCTCGCCTCTACGAGTACCTGGAAAAGGAGGGCAAACTGGTCGGGCGCGCTTCCGTTGGGCTGAGCGACGATCGCGCCGCCGCCTTTCGAGAAGGCTTCACCATCCCGGTGGACCAGGATGAGCCATCGGCCGATACCATCGCGAGCGAGTTTCCGACGCTTTGGCACCGCCAAGACCCCAAGGAGGGGTTTCTCACGCGGATAAGCCCGGCGAAATACCAGGACGAGTTGGAGCACCACGGGATCAATCGGTGGATTGAGGTGCCGTTGCGAGTCCCATTAGCCAAGAGAGACGGGACCGCCACCGTGCGTTGCTGGGGCAAACTCAGCGTTGACGATGGCCCGGACTCAGATCGTCTGAACATCCGGGATGTTACCGACCTCGGCCTGTTTTCAACCGTTGCAGGCGCCGCCCTCGCTTCGATCCCATCGCGCCAGGACCACCGGCACCTGGATATTCTTCGCAGGTACTCGGAGGAGATGGCGGAGGCCACGCGACAGGTCGCCGACATTCGCCCGAGGATGATCGGACTCCTGCTGCAGATGTACTTGGAGATCACGGGCGCGGACGTGACGTTCTTCCGCGAATTGCGGGCCGGCTTGCTGAGCCTGGAACAGGAGCCCCAGTGGCGGGAAAGGAAGATCCCCTCGGACGTTCAGGTGCCGCGGGAAAAGCGCAAAGGAGAAGTCGGGAGTTCGCGAGTGCTCGACTTTGTGGCCGCGGACGGCTCTTTCAATGAAGAACATGTCCGGCCGCCTTTCGTTTTGCGGGATGCGCAGGAGCCGATTCGTAAGATGGTCTGCGATTCGGCCCACGATCGTTGGACCAAGGAGGAGCGAGCTTTCCTTCAGCGAGTCGGGGCTGAGGCGTGTATCCCGGTGGTAATCCAGGGTCGCCTTCGCGGGGTAGTTGTAGCTATCTACTGGGATGCCAGAGCGTTTCCTTCGGGATTGGATGTGGTTCTCAGCCGTTTCATGTACACGGCGAAACTCTGGTTCCAGTTTGCGGAGTTGCACGCGCGTCGGCTGATGCTCGGCAGCGTGATGGCGGTCTTGCCAGAACTGGCCGGGGCCGAAACGGAGGAGGGCTTCTATGCGGCAGTGGCGGCCATCCTCAGCCTGCATTTGGGCATTGGGTGGAACCGGGTACTGGTTTTCGACTGCCAGGGCCACGTGCCGGATACCGCGGAACTGGTCTATGCGATCGGAGGGCTCGGAGACGAAAAACACAACGCGGTCATGGACCAGGTGAAGCGCGAGAAGAAGAATCTCCGCGAGTTCGTCCGAGAACGGATCCAAGACCCGATTCCCCGCGGATGGAGCGAGTCGCTAGGGTTCGACTCCACCGACCCGGTGTACCGGACGTATGTGCAAGACTTGCCGAAGGATCGCCGCATACGCATCGACTTCGGGCGGGAAACGTCTGCCAGGATAGGACGCTGGCTTAACGCCGTGCTACTTTCGCCAGACTTGAAGAATCTACCGTTGACCATCATTCCGCTCTATAAGGAGGACGCCGCTTTCCAGGAAGTGAAACAGGCTTACCCCGGATTGCTTGTTGCGGACAAGTCGTACGTCCTCCCGATCTGGCGAACGTCTGACTATCCTCGACGCGAACTGCTCGCGCTAGTGATCGTTGACCAGTTCTACCGACCCGGGGAGGACGTGATAGACATGCTCTTCTTGACCCGCGCATCGCTGGATCTGGTAGGCGACATTATGACCTTCCGCGCCAACCAGCGGACACTGTCGGGTTTCCTCGGTGCTCTGCCCACATTTGGGCACCGTACGGGCTTGAAGAAGTACTGGGACTTGTTCTACCCTGAGATTGACACCCTCATGTGTCAATTGGAGGAGGTCGGCGGCGTCGAGGAAGTTTGTCCCCCGCCCGCCGCTACGCTTTCTGTCCGCCCTTTACAGTTTGGTGGTGTGCTCCACCACGCCGGCTTCCGGGTAGCCGCAATGGCCTTCCCCGGCAAGCTCCTGGAGTGTGTACTGCACCGCCGCCCGTGCCCGGTGCGGGCTATTGCGGTCGATCCCCAGCTTGGCGGCCAGCTCATCGGCGGTCTTAAAGCCGATCCCCCGGATGTCGTCGGCAAGCTGGTAGGGGTTGGCCTTGATCTTGGCAATGGACTCCTGGCCGTAGGTCCGGTAGATCCGCGCAGCCCACGCCGCGCCGATGCCATGCTCGGTCAGGAACAGCATGATCCTGCGGACCTCTTTCTGTTCCTGCCAGCTTTGGCGAATTCGTTTCAGATGCGCGGGACCGATCCCCTTGATGTGGATAAGAAGGTCGGACGCCTTCTCGAAGATTTCGAGAGTCCGTTCCTTGTAGAGCCCCACGATCTTGGCGGCCAGCTTCGGCCCGATGCTTCGGATCGCCCCAGAGGCCAGATACCGCTCGATGCCTTCGGCTGAAGCGGGATGGGTGGTCTTCAACTCCTCGGCCTTGAACTGCTGGCCATGCTCCCGGTCCACGAACCAGCGGCCGGTGGCTTCCAGGTGCTCGCCCGCCGTGACCGAGGTGGTGCTGCCTACGACCGTCACCAAGCCCTGGCGGGCCTTCACCCGGACCTTGAGCACAGCAAACCCGTTCTCCGGGTTGTGGTAGGTCACCCGTTCGATCAATCCGTTGAGGGTTTCGGGCATGAGACGCAGATGCTACTCGCGTCGTCCTTTACCCTGCCACCCGTCGTTTCGGTGAGGGCCATGAAGCCCTCCGCAATCTGGGCAGCAGCGCCGATGAGCGTTCTCTTCGTTCGCCCGGTTGTGGACCTGGCCGCTGTCTGGACTGCAAAGGCCAGCGCCATGAGTTCCACGACGTCGAAGTGGAAGGTTTTGGGACCATCGCTTTCGACGACAAGTTGGTCCCGCAACGGGTCTTTCAGGTTCCCGTATGTGAGCAGGACATCCCGTTGCGCCTTGGTGAGCTTGAGACGGCGAATCTGAATCTGGCCCGACCGATTCACCTGCGATTCCCGAAGCTGGGCGGCCAAGCCCATGATGAAAGGATCGCCACCTATTTCCTCGGAGTCATCCTCATCGTCAGCATCAAAGACCTTCCGGTGCGGCTCCTCGTCCGTGTAGCTATCGAGCACCTTCTGGATCTTCTCAGAGATGGCGTCCAGCCGCTTCTGAAGCTTCTTGTCGGGCGTGTGGTTGGCCTCGCCAGCGATGAAGCCAGCAAAGAGATCCCATTCGGCTAGGGTAAGGGCAATGGGTTTCCCTGGCGGTGTTTCCCGGACGACCTCCTCGAACTCGTCGTCGAGGCACATCAGGTCGATGATCAGATTCCGCTCGGCGGCGGTAAGCTCCAAGCCGACCTTGGTGCTGGACTTGATGTGGATCTTGCGTCTGGGCATGGCTATTTCATCGCCAGTTCCAGAACCAGTAGCAGTAATCGGCGATCAACTGACGATTGGGCTTCCCCTTGGCAACCTCCAACTCCCCGAGCGGCAAGGTCACCAACCCCTTTGCGAGTCGGGCCTCGCACAGGATGCCGTACATGTCGTCGAGCATCGCCTCGTCATCGGTGTCACCCAGGCCGAAGATCGTGACCCCGGCGATCCTGTCCGTGAACGGGCCGGCCTCGTGGGAATGCACCGCCTCGAAAGGGAATGATAGGTTAGCTGCCAGGTGCTTCTGGTATGCCCGCAGCGTGTCCTCGTCCACATCAGGGAGCGGATCATTGCTGGTCAGTCCGAATACGATCCTGATCCGGTCGTCCTGATCGTTTAGCGACAAGGGCTTGGAAGTGATATCCTTCGGTTGTTCGACAGCCAGGGGGCCCCCCGAATCGGGCTCTACGTCCTCCTCGTTGAGCCAGTATTCCTTGAACTCAAAGCCGTCTCGCTCGCAACGCTTCTTGTATACTGGGTGCATGGCGGCCAAGGTCTGCTTGCTCCACCGAACGGTGTACATGCCATCGTCGTCGTGGACCTCTGAAACGACCCCCGCCCAGCCGCCGATGGGCAGGTCCAAGTAGTTCGCGTCCACGATACTTTGTTTGACACGGACCTTGTCGCCGACCTTGAACTTCGCCGGAGCAGCCCGTTTCCTGGCCTTCTTGCTGGGCATAGTTTCCTCCTCATGCGTGCGGTAGACTGCCTTTCACATCCGGGATGCCTGCCAGGAAGATCGCATCGTGCTGGTGGTGATGATACGCCTGGAACACGAACTCGTTCCAGTGGTTGGCACTGAGGCCGTACTTCAAGAGACGGTGGAGCTTCTTGTCGTCATCCTTGGCCTTGACCTGCAACATCGCTCGGTTCAGGTACGCCACCCAGTCGGCCTTCGTCATCCCGGTGAGGATGTAGGGCGTGGTCACCGTGACCCAGTAATCGGCCAAACCCCAGAGCGGCGGACACGCCCGCACGTACCAGAGTTCCCCGGGGCGTCCCGCATAGCCCGACGTGGAGTAGCAGACGAA
Organism: uncultured Planctomycetaceae bacterium; assembly: GCA_964354135.1. Lineage (GTDB taxonomy): Bacteria > Planctomycetota > Planctomycetia > Pirellulales > Thermoguttaceae > CAYGZA01. The sequence goes on along the minus strand of CAYGZA010000118.1, from coordinate 11,518 downwards.
CTCCCGGTCGGTGATCAGTTCCTTCAGCCGACACCTCCCACCTGCGCTGCCGAGGTGCTCGTAGATGCCCGTCCGGCTCTGCTGGAACTCTCGGGTGGCCTCGGCGATGCGAGGGTCCATGTCCAAGAGGTCGCTCAAGTCCAAGAGGCAGGTGCCCATCGTCTCATGGTCCGGCCCGAACCGCACGTCAAAGAACGCCCAGGAGGTGAAGTAGCTCCGGGTCAGCGGGCTCATCGGTGGCCCGGCAGGCATGTATTCGTCTTCCGCTTTCTCCACGATCTTGTAGTAGGCGCTAAGTTCGGGAAGCGGAGATACGTTCTCGGCGAAGACCGACGTGATGTTCTGCACGTGGATGTACACAGAGTGAATGGGGTCATGCCCCTGTTTGACGAGCGAAGGGATGTCCTTCACGCCCTTGGGAAGGCGGGGTGGTCCCACCTCTTTCTCTATTTGCGTCTTGACTTTCCCCGCCACCTTGCCGAAGCGGGCTCGTAGCCTCTTGCTGACTTGGCCCATGACTTCCTCTCGTCACGCCTTGTTGGATTCCAACCTGCAAATCCAGAAACCCTCTCGCCCCGAGTCCTTTTCGTGCCAGTCGCAACGCAGGACAACCGAATCATCCACGGCTGGCGTATTCCCGAGCAGACGTGTCCTTCGATTGTCAGCATGTGGTTTCCCAGGAGTCAACCGTGATTGCCCTTTAGGTTGCCTCTCTCCAGGCGGGTGTAGAGCGACTTGAGGTCGGATGAGTCCAGGTCAATGGTCATGGTAGACACCGTTGTGGGGCGTGTCACCCCGTCTGAATATCCGCCTTGATTCCTCGCTGGTCCAACGATTCCCTGATCCCCAACTCCACCGTGTTCTCCCGGATGGCGGCATCGCCCTTGGCGACGATCACCACGTCGCACCGGACTTCGGCACCCTCTTTTGCCAACGGGTCGATAACCTCGTTGTACACATCGTTCCAGTTCTCCCAGGGGACGGTCATAGCGATGCGGACACGGTTCAGGCGGCGTTCCCCCTCCACAATCTTGACTTCTCCCTTCTTCCATTCATCATCGTCCTTGGACTGTTCGTCTTCCTTTTTCTCCTCGTGTGGCTTCTTCTCGCCCTCCGGGACTTTGCCTTCCGGCTCGGGCATGAGCGACTTGGCGACAGCAGGCCGCAGAAGCCACGCCGAATCGGTGACCTCGCACTCGGCCGCCGTGACTGAGTGACTGCTGGTGTGGCCGCCAGCGGTCACCTTGCCGCCGCAGTAGATCGTGTCGAATTGCCGCTTGTCCCCGTCTCCCAAGGCGTAACCAAAGATCCCCCGATGAACCCCCTTCGCCATGCAATCCGGCAGCACACCCGCCCCTTGCAGCATCGGCAGATGGGTCAATTGGGTGAAGTAGTCGGCCAGGGTGCGGACGTTGATGACCTCCTGATCCTCGGGCCACAGGCCGAACCGGGAGCCGATCATGATGGCCGGGTCGAGCTTGTCGAGGATCTGCTCCTCGTCGGCCAATTTCTCCATGACCTTGGCACTGAGAGTGGTCTTGCCACTCACCGCCGAAATCCCCATGTCGAGACAGCGGATGGTCTTCTTCTCGGCCGGGACTAAGACGTGCCGGTAGGCGGTCGCCAAGGCCGCAGGGAGGCGGGCCTCGGCCTCCTTGAGCCGTTCGGCCAGATCCTTGAGTTGCTCTTCGGAAAGTTGCTTCTTCGTGGGCTTGTCTTCGTCGATGTTCCGCAGGGCCAGGAGTCGTCGGGCGGCGTCGATCACCTCCGATGCCCGGTGTTGGTCCGGGGCGAGGAAGATCAGCGTATTGGCGTGCTTGCGGAAGCCCTTGCCATGCTGACGGAGGATGCCGCACACGAACTCCTCCGTCCCCTGGGGCACCTCCTCTTCGGCAACGCACTGATTCAGGTCAAGCACCACCAGACTTAGCCGGGGCTCATCGGCCACGTCCCGGTCCTCCTCGGGATAACGATAGACCCGAAACGTGGCGTCTCCGATCAGGTCGTTCAGGGTGGCCTTGGCGAAATCCTTGACCCGTTCCGGCTCCGACCGGACCATCTCCTCCCGATCCACCAAGATGCGGTTCAGGTTCGGTTGGGCATCGAAGCGGTAGAGCCCGCTGTCGTGATAGAGATACCACAGCCGCCGGGTCATCCGGTCCAGGGCATCGGAGACAAACGGTGGAGCCATCTCCGGGTTCAACACCGCCAGCCGGATTTGCGGCAACGTCGCCCCCCGCTGCTGGCCGCCAGTGAACGAATACATGAAGATGGCCCTGGCGATCTTCTCCGACACGCTCTCCTTGGCATACTCGCTGCCCAACTGGCGGTCGATCTCGGGGGCTTTGGCCTGTTTGCCGGAAATGTCGCTGTCCACCACGGAGTGGAATACGTTGCCGTGGCCGGTGTGTTTGACCAGTTCGCTCCGCACGGCCGAAACGCCCAGGTTCACCGAGCAGCTTTGGATCAAAGGTTCGTTGTCCTTGGCCTGATACAGGTTGCTGATGACATCCGCCAGGAGGCGCAGCACCCCACGGGTTCGCTGGAAGCCGGGGATCGTGCCCCAACGCTCGTAGAGCACCGAAATCAACTCCGGGTGGAAGGGGTAGGCCGCTACCATGCTGTCCCGGTAGCTGGGCTCTCGGCAGGCCGAAGGGACATCTTCGCCGAGCTTCCGATACATCTCCCAGTAGGTTTCGGCGGCAGCCCGGTGCTTGGTCGGGTCGCCCAGGTTCTCAAACAATCGGCGGCGGATGACCTCATAGATTTCCGCCCCCTCCACCGTCTGCCGGATTTTTTCGACCCGGCCGATCACTTGCTCCAGGGACTCATAGGCCCGCTCGGCGTTTTCGTCCATGAATTCGGTGAGTTGGCTGGTCAAGGTGACCACCATCATGGCGTGTGGGCAATTGGACACAGCGATGCAAAGCTGCTGGAGAAAGGTCAGCGTTTGCCCACGCAGGGTGCTTTCCCCTACCGGGATGGCGGCGGCGTTGATGAGATAAACCAGGATCTCATCCATCAGGATCAGGCTCGGGCCAGCATCCTGGAGCATCTGGCCGAGGAGCTTTGAGCCGGGGGCCGACCTGTTGCGGTCGTTTTGGGCGACCATGCCGTAGAGCTTGCCTTCCTTGTTGCCGTCGAGTTGGAAGGCCATCTCACCCCATAGGGTCTTGTCGGTGGAGGCGTTCAGAGCCGTGCCCACCAGACCGGCGACATTAGCGGCGGGGATCTTCTTGAGGCCCGCAGCATCCACGAGGGATTGGACCTGGGGCAACCTTCCCACCTCGGTGGGCTTCTTAAATGCGTGATGCAGCGTAAGCAGGGTGTGGGTCTTGCCGCCCCCGAAGGCCGTTTGGAGTTGGATCACCGGCTCGGTCTTCCCCGTGCCCGCAAGCCGCTGCATGGTCTCGATCAAGAGCCGGCAAAGCCCTTCGGTCAGGAAGGTCTTGGAGTAGAAGGTGGGGGCGTCCCGGTAATCGACCGCCCCACGACCGGCCAGCACTTCGCCCAGGTCGGCGGCGAACACCGAGGAGTCGAACTTCCCGAGTCGGATGTCAGCGTGAGGCGTGACAACCTGCCTCCACGGAGTGAGCGCGCTCATTCTCGTTTTCCCTTCAGCCATTTGAGTGCCAGTTTCGGACCAGCGGCGGCACGTAAGAGCCGCACCGTCTGGTCATCAAGTCTTCGTGGTCCCTGCAAGTAGCGGCCAATCGAAATGGCCTTGCTCCCCCTCGCCGGTCGGAGGATATGATCCACCGGCACGGGTTCGTCCAAAAGAATCGACCCCCGATGTTCAGGCACGATCCGGTAGCGGTAGTCCTCCCTCGGATAGGTCTCATCGTCGCCGGGGTTCTCAACGACCTCCTGCACCTGCCAAACCGCCACCAGAAAGCCCGCTTGTTCGGCCTCATGTCCCAGGCTCTTGCCCGAGGTGACCAACCAAAGCCGATCCCCCGGATGGAGCTTGGCGAGCAACTGCGAGTTGGAGTGCCAGCCCGCAACCGGCCCGGTTGCGTTCTTGCGGTAGTCTCGCCAATAGACCAGCACGTCGGTCATGCCTCAGTCCATCAGAGCAATTGCCTCTGGCGGCCGACCTCTTCGAGCTTGTCCCGCTGGTTGAGTAGCCCCTGCATCAACTGCTTTTCCTTGTCGCCATCGGGGAGGATATCACTCATGGCCTGGGCGACGATCCAGAGGGCCGGGTTGTTGCCCTGGCCGCATCGGGCGAGGAATTGGCCCATGCCCTCCGTGTCGTTCTTCTCCCGGAAGACACACAGGCGGTGCAGCACATCGATCAGGCTGGCCGGGGTGCCGTCCGGTTTGGGGTCGCCCAGGTCTTTGACCTTCATCCGCTTGGCAATGGGCACGGCCAGGACATTCTCGCCCGCCTTCTCAAGCACCCCGGTGCGATCCCAGATCGTCTCGGTCGCCGTCCCAAGGGCCTGGGCGAGCTTGAAGGACTCATCGGCGGGCACCTTCCCATCCCCGTAGGACCACTTCCAGACAACGTAGAACCGGCTTTCCGGGTCGATGCTGGCGGTTTGGGTGGTCTTCATGATCTTCGCCAAGGCGTAGTTGGTCACCAGTCCACGTACCTCATCAAGGAACTGGCCGACCGTCACCTCTTCGCCTGAGAGCTTCGTGACCCGTTCGTACTTACCGAAGACGGACAGCGCCGGGCCGATGGCTGAGATGAAGAAGTCGGCCCCGCGAATGCCCTGCGACCAGAAGAAGTCGAGTCGCTCGCGGGCGACCTCGCGGAGTTCTTGGCGAACGTCGTCCCAAAGGCCGCCACCTGCATCCTCTGCACGCTTGCGGCAGAATAGGGTCACACTGCTGGCAAGCGCCGCTGATTCGTGTGCTCGAAGCCTTCCCGGTCGTTCTGTGTGAAATGGCCAACTTGCAGTCACCAAAAAGCCCGACCCGACCAAACTAGCCACGAGTGTCTCCCACGCACTCGTTTGCTTGTGGGCGAACATGACGGCGGCTAAACCGCCTTGATGTAGAGACCGATTTGACTCAGCGAGAGCGTTCGCCATGCCGGTTTCGTAGTCTTGCGCCGTCTTACGATTGCCGGGATAGTTCTTCCCCAAATGGCTGACGATCTCCTGATTCTTGGGAGTGAGTGGTGTGCGAAAAACGTCACCATGCTTGTCGCCGATTGTGCGCTTTAGCCACACATAGAAGAAGTCGCTCAGATCGGAGTAAGGCACTGCGTCGTAATATGGAGGGTCAGTAATCACCGCATCTACCGATGCGCCGTCAACGGGTAACCCGGAAGCCGATGAACGCTTCACCACTCCTCCAATTGAACTGGTGAGAGTGAAATGCTCAATGCACTTCGACACCCACTCAATCGCATCAGCAAATTGGCGAGGGGATTCCTCCAAGAGATTCACTTCGCAATAGTCCCAGACCATCGCAAGCGCTTGCCGCCCATAAGGTCCGGCAGGCTTTTCACCGACCGGAATCCACCTGCCGAGGTTCGTGTTGCTTTCCGCACATCGGTCAACGCTTAGAGCGAGATACGATGCTACGGCCACCGCGTACTCGTTATTACACGCTTGAGCAATGCGTTTTATCGCCTGCCGCACGAACATCACCAAGGTGACCAGTGCCAATGCTTGTCGCTCATTGAACAGTGCGCCCCAAGTCGTCAGCCCGAACAACGGCGCATTGAAGACACCTGACCACGGCTTCAGTGGCTCACGTGGAAGAACATCGTTGCCGTGCTGGGTCAGAACCCGTCTAAGGGATTCCGTGGCACGCTCATACGCAGCAATGTCTGTATCGGTAGCGTCCCGATACCGCTTCCCATTCGACCCCGGTTGCGAAGTCACCACAGCGACCAATTGCTGGCCAATTCGGCCTGCGTTCCCCTCTGTCTGCAAATACTTGCTGGTGGCCACTGACTGCGTGAATGGACAAATTGCTTGCCCCCGTTTCATCGTTCCTTCATCGGGGTCGAAATCCAGCTTCTTGCCTTCAACCACCTTGAAGTCGCACCTGCCAGCGGCCCGGTTGGGTGTCATTCGTAACGCTACCTTGCGGTTGCCTTTCTGGCAGAGCCATAACTGCCTGATGAGCGGGATGGTCGCACCTGCTCCGGGGTCGGGGGATCTCACCGTGCGAATCCACAAGTAGGCAACAGGCACCCTGCCATCTGGTTCGTGCGGATAGACGTGACCAATCTCCACCTTTGCACGAGTAAGTACCCAATGTCCCCAATACTTGAGATCAGCCACCAGAGGGTTCTTCCGGTATTCAGCCTCCGTGATCTCAACATCGGGGACGATCTCGTCGTCGGGTGCGGCCGGAGCAACCGGGCCGTGAGCCGCTTCCTCCTTCAGCAATGGACGACCCTCGCCCTTCTCCTTTTTCTTCGCCTGGTTGTGGGCGATGAGCCGCTTGATGTAGTCGGGCACCGGGCGGCTGTCGGGCTGGCCGTGCTTCTGGGGATAGACCAGCGTACAAAGTTCAATCAGGTGGGCGACTGGGTTGATGTCGATAGCGTGGGCCTCGCACCCGAGGCGCAACGCTTCCAGCGGGATCGCCCCGCCGCCTGCGAAGGGATCAAGCACCTTCGGGGCATCGCCCTCGGAATTGGGATGGAGGAACTTGTGGGCTGCGGCGATCAGCTTCCGGGCCGGTTCGATGTAGTCAGGGTTGTTCGAGTTTTCCCACCTGACCAGATGCTTGATGAACTCCAGGCAGCGGTTCCGGGGCGTGTCCTCGACCGTTGCCCCTTCTCCGTTCTTCGGCGTGAACTCGCCCCGACCCAAGAGTTCTCGCACCAGCTTGCGGAAGCCCTCGGGGCACTCGGGATCGTCGGGGTCGGGGATCAGCGAGGCGAACACCACTGCCCGGCACGCCGCCAGGGGACGGCGAGCCCACCAGATGTGGAGCGTGGAGATATGCCCATGCCGGATCGACTTCTCCCGAGCCGACTGCTCCGAGACTTCCTTGAGCGGCAGCGCAACTTCGATGAGACGCTTGAGCATGGGAGTATGAACCACGGATTACACGGATGGCACGGATAGGGAAAGATCAACGAACGATACGTTTCCACTCAAGTCGGGCATTCTTGAAGTTCAACAACAAGGCGAGTCGAAGGCCGGCGATCGCAAGATAGCCGATCATCTGCGCTTGATGGGAGTCGTTGAAGGCTGTAACCACTTTCGGATCGGCAATCACGAGGTCGTCTACGATCAGATCGGGAATTAGCGTGCCGATGTGCTGGCCGTCGTAGTAAACCGGGAACTGCCGTTGCTGGTCAACCTTGTGGCCCCGCTTGCGGAGTTCGATGACCAGGGCTCGCTCGTAAAGCTTTTCATCTAGTCCCGGTTTGAGCGTGTTCAGGACCGTCATGGCCGCCCCGATGATCGACTCGCTCAACTCCTTGTGGATCAATTCGTAACTCATGGATCAATTCTCGATGAAGGAACCACGGATGACACGGATAACGAGGTTTCCATCCGTGTCATCCGTGTCATCCGTGGTCCTGTTCCGCCGCCTTCTTCCAATCGTCCCAGCCCACCATGTACCGCACCACGCTGACCTCTTCCCTCGGGCTCAGCTTCGACGCCGGGTCTTGGATGACGTGCAGTTCCGGCTTCGCCTTGCAGTTCACCACGACGTAGAGCCAATAATCCTTCCCGAATCGCTGGGCCTTGATCCATTCATTCGGGGTCAGGGCCACGCCGCCGACACCACCCCGGCCCTTGACCTCAATATACCGGGCCACCTGCCCCTCCACGAGCGACGTGAGATCCCAGCCGCAGTTCTCCTCTTCCACCGAGACTGGCTTGCGGCCCTGGCCGATCTCGTGGTGTTTGGCGACTTCGATGGCGATGGCCTCGACCTCGGGATCGCTTTCCATCCCCTCCACCGACGCCACGACCTCCCGAGGGGTAGGCAGGATCACGGCCACGCCCAGTATCTCCGGCGGCTTCTCCGACAGGTGCCGCTCTTGCTCCATTTCCGCCAAGCGATCCCTGAGCCGCAGGGAAAGCTCGCTGCGGCGGGCCTCTTCCTTGGCCCGGTTGCCCTGGATGTTCAATCGGGGAGCTTCGTCTTGGGATGGCAACTGCCGCAACTGGTGGTCGTACTTGGAAATCTTCTTGTTGGACTCGCTGATGAGGAACTGGAGCGACTTGCGGACATATTTTTCCTTGATGCCCAGTTCTCTGGTGCGGCGCTGATCGATCTCGCCGAAGTATTCCGGCGTCACCTCGTCCAGCGACCAGTTGATGACCGCATCGGCATCGGTTGCCGCTTGACGAACCGATTGGGCGAGGTCCGGCACACCCTCCGGCGGCTTGAGGTCCAAGAGCGCATAGGGCTGGCTCTTGCGGAAACGTTCCCCAGTGCGGTGAATGGCAAACAGCCGTTCCCCGACCATTCGCCCCTGTCCATCCTCCACGCCGCACTTGAGGAGCCAAAGGACCGTGGGCTCGGTGGCTTCGGCGTTGTAGAAGCAGGCACCCTGCCGCAAGGATGGGCCGTAGTCGCACAGCACCCGTTCAACCACGGCCTCGAACAAGGGATGACCCGGCCCGACGAACTCTAAGTCCGAGTAGCCGAAGACCCGCTCCTTGTCGAAGGTGATCTGGGGATAGCTGGCCCCGACCTTGCCGCAACGCCGCTCCAGGGCCGCCGGGAGCTTCCGCAGGTCGGGCGGCACCCGGCTGATGGACCATACCCCTTTCTGATCCTTCACCGGAGTGATCGTGCCGCCGAAGGAGCGGTAGGCTTCGACGAAGAATTGCTCAATGTACTCCGGCATGAGCCGGTGTTGTTTGCTCTGCTCTTGGTCGGCCAGGAGCTTGCTCATGTCGATATAGCGGGAGCCGAGGGACTTGTCCTGCATGTCGGCCCGGATGCGGGCGACCTGCTCTTCGTCGGTGTGGAGGTCGATCTCGGCGAGGATTTGGGCCATGGTCTTGCGGCGGGCCAGCCAGTCCTTCATCAGGGCATCGAACTTGGGGGCCGGGACGATCTCGCCGATCACGTCGTATACCCGGTCGCTGCCCAGGGCCTTCCGCATGTCGTCCAGCTTTTCGAGAAGCCGGTGCATCACCTCGCCTTCTCGGGTGTTGTCGGCCACGAGGTTGAAGATCATGGCTTCCTGCTGCTGACCGTAGCGGTGGATGCGCCCCATCCGCTGTTCCAGGCGGTTGGGATTCCAGGGGATGTCGTAGTTCACCATCAGCGAGCAGAACTGAAGGTTGATTCCTTCGCCCGCTGCTTCGGTGGCGACCATGACAGACGGACGGTGCTCAAAGAACTCCCGCTCGGCGTCGATCCGCTTCTCCAATGCCATGCGGCCATGGATCGTGCAGCAGTAGAAGCCCAGGTTGGTGAGCCTACCGATGAGGAAATCGAGCGTGTCCTTGTGCTCGGTGAAGACTAACAGCCGCTCATCCCGGCCGGAAAGATGTTGGGAAATGACGGTGCGAAGCTCCTCGAATTTGGTCTCCCGGACGTTCTTCTCGGTGTGGCGGGCGAGCTTGACGAGCCGCTCAAGCTCTTCGATTTCGGCCTCCAACTCGGCCATGTTCTCGGCCATGGTGAGGCGTTCGACCACTTCGTCCTCGAATCTCCAGCGGTCGGCTTCGGTCAGGTCGTCCAGGTCTTCGGGGAGTTCTTCGTATTCCTGTCTCAGCCTCCCCAGTTTGCGAAGGTCCCTGAGCCGATTGAGTCTCCGCTCCAACGAACGCCGAATGGCCGCAACGCTGGACGCCAGACGCCTCTGGAGCACGGTGAGGGCAAGACCCACGTTCCGGTTTTCGGCTGCTTCGGCCCGCTGGAAGTTGTTTTGGACGTAGCTGGTGACCTCGTTGTAGAGGGCCAATTCGTCCGGAGTCAGCCGATAGGGAAGCGTCTGGACGTGGCGGGGAGGGAAGCACGGCGAGCCGTCGAACTTCTTCATGTCCTCCTTGAGGCGGCGGATCATGATCCGGTTTTCGTCGTGGGCACTGGCCTCGGCCAGAATCTTCCCGGTGACGTAGAGATCCCGATCCAAGAGTTGTAGCAGCAAAGCGAAGTTGTCGGGATCACCTTTGTGCGGCGTGGCCGTAAGGAAGAGATAGTGGTCGGTGTGGTCCCGCAAGAACTCGCCCAGTTCGTACCGCTGCGTCTTGTTCACTTTCTGGCCGTAGCGGTAGGCCGCCATCTTGTGGGCTTCATCGACGATGACCAGATCCCAATGGACATCCCGCATGAGGTTCAGGATGTCGTCCTGTCGGGCGAGGAGGTCAATTGAGGTGATGCACTGCGGGTTGTCCTCCCAGACGTTCCGTCCGTAGGCGGCATTGACCGTCGCCCGATTGATGACCGTGAAGGTTTCGCCGAACTTGTCGTGCAGTTCCCGCCGCCACTGGTCGGTGAGGTTGGCTGGGGTGACGATCAGGATTCGTTCGATCACTCCCCGGAACTTCTCCTCCTTGATCGTCAGGCCCGCCATGATCGTTTTCCCGGCCCCAGGGTCATCGGCGATGAGGAATCGGATCTGGGGCTGGGTGAGCAGATGGGAATAGACCGCATCCATCTGGTGCGGCAGTGGATCGACCTGGGAGACCGAAACGGCGAAGTGCGGGTCGTATTGAAAGGCCAACCGGATGCGGTGGGCTTCGGCGGCGAGGCGGAAGTGCGTGGGATTGCCGTTGAGTGCGGCCAGTTCCCCGGCCTGGGTGACCTTGATGGCTCTGTTGAAGTCTTCGGCCTTCAAGAGCTTGGTCCAGAGCCGCTTGGTGTTCACACCGACCGCCTGAACCTCGATGCGGTTGCCCCGAGCTTTGACCGTGAGCACCCTCACCGGTTCGGTCCAATGCGGACCTTCCAGGAGCGTGCCCTCGGCAAGCTGGCTCAGGATGGTTTCCGCATTCATCACTTGCCTCCCAGTTCAGCGGCCGTAGATCGACGATGCGCCCAACAGCCCACTGGTAGATGGGCATTCATGAGCGTTCGGCGGCTCCATCCGCCGACAATCCCGACAACTCGGCCACGAAGCCGTCAGTTTACCCCTCGTAGGAGCGGTCAACAAGCAAGGTCGGACAATTGCTTGCACTCAAACGGACTTGTCACCGGCGAATGCTCCTTCCCCCCGCCCTCCACAAGATAAACCAGCCCACTGACAAACCTTGTCCAACCAAGATTGTGGGTCTGACCATCCCAGCGTTGGCGTGTCGGCACACCAGAAGGCAGGTATGATGGTCTTCCAGCTATGCACCGATCCAGGGCCATCGCAAGACGCGGGCCGTTCCCGGTGGAGTTGGCGGGGTGGGTGCAACTGTACCCCGGCTCCTGAGTTGGCCGTAGCGCGTACAATACTACTTTGGGTGGCCGTCGGCCCGCGCAAGCCGGCGGCTGAAACGGACCCGGCGCGGTGTTCGCTAGCCTGTCTCCGCGGACCCGCGCCGGGGACGGCCCCGGAGGAGACAGGAAAATGTCCAAGAAAACGAGTCTGTAGCATCATTACAGGGGATTGTTATTGACCGATTGAGCGTTTTTCGGT
>CAYGZA010000117.1:11256-17143 GCA_964354135.1 uncultured Planctomycetaceae bacterium | reverse complement strand
ATTCCGCTGGCGCCGCGTCCGGTGCCGCCGGTCATCCCCAGCACGCTCATGGGTGCCATGCCCACGCCGGGTGGCATGGCCTCGCGCAGCGTGGCCATGTCCGCCGGGGAACAAGGGTCGGGTGGCATGCCCTCGCGGAGCGTGGGCATGTCTGGTGCAGGACATGGCGACGCAAGCGACGCCATGCCACCCGGTCTGGGCGACGAGGGGGAGTTTGTCCTCGCCGACGTGCGGCAGAGCCTTATGCCGCTGCCGCCCGGCCGGAGGATCACGAGCCTCCGCGTCTTCCAGGTGCTCCCCAAGACCGAGACCCACGTGGCCAACCAGCCGCGGCTCGGATACGCCAATGCCGAGAGCGCGCGGATGTTCCTCGGCACGGTGCCGGTGGAGGCCGACGGCTCGGCCTACTTCCGCGTGCCGACCCGCAAGCCGGTCTACTTTCAGGCAGTCGATGCCTCGGGCCGGGCGGTACAGACGATGCGGAGTCTGACGTACTTGCAGCCGGGCGAGCGGCGGAGCTGCGTGGGCTGCCACGAGCGGCCCGGCACGGCCCCGCCGCAACGGCAACTTGCGGCCATCAAGCGTCCCCCTTCGCTAATCGCGCCCGGGCCAGAGGGCACCCAACCGTTCTCCTTCCCGGTGCTTGTGCAACCGATGCTGGACCGGCATTGCACCCGGTGCCACGACGGTGCGGCCGGCGCCCCCAGCCCGCTAGCGCTCACCGGCGAGCCTGCCGGGAGCTTCTCCCGCGCGTATGAAAGCCTCCGCCCCTTCGTCCGCTGGTACGAATGGGGCGGAAAGAGCATCAGCCAGGCCGTCACCTTGCCCGGACACGGCGGGGCCGATGAAAGCCGACTTCTCGAAATCCTCCACGACAAGGACCATAAGGACCAGGTCCGGCTGCCGGACGAGGACCGGCTGCGGCTCGTGTTGTGGCTCGACGCAAACGCGCCCTTCTACGGCACTTACAGCCAAGCGGAGCAAGCGGCCCAGCGCCGCGGCAAGGCCGTGCCGCCGCCGGGAGTGCAATAAGAGGGTTCAGGGTTCAGGGTTCAGGGTTCACTATTCAGAGCCGGGCCGTGTCGGCCCGGCACGCTTAGCCGCCGCGCTTGCGCGGCGCGGCTCAACACCCAAGCGTGGCGGCGCATTGAATCTACTGGACAACGAGGATTGCCATGGCAGACGCCGTGGTCGCGGCCCAGGCGGCATCGACCCGAATCGCCCCGGATCGCACTCGCGTGCATGACCCAGCAAGAGACCTGCTGCGATCGGTCTGGGACGAAGCGGCCGCGGAGCTTGCGCGCATGGTGGCCGCCCTCGGGGTGCCGGCGAGCCGCGCCGAGGATCTCCTCCAGGAGGTCTATTTGACCGCCTGGGAGAAATCGCCACCCGGATTGGACGCTACGGAGCTGCGGCGATGGCTCTTCCGCGTGGCAATCAATCGCTGCCACTTGGAGCACCGCCGCCACGCGCGATGGTGGAGTGCCTTTCGCGGGCTGACACGGCTGTTGGTCGTTGGCCGCCGCAACGAAGGGAATGACGCCGCGGACGTTGCTGAGAAGAACGAAGAAACCGCTCTTGTGCGCCGGGCCTTGGAGCGGCTGGAGCCTCGCATGCGGTCGGTCCTGGTGCTGCGTTACTTTGCCGAGTTCGATTCCACGGAGATCGGCCGTGTCCTCCGGTTGCCGGACTCCACCGTCCGCAGCCACCTTCGGGTAGCACGCCAGGAGTTGGCACTGGAGTTGAGACGAGCGGGTTACCGTCATGAATAGCGAATCTTGCGAGCATATCGGCGAACTGCTGGTGCCATACGCCGACGGCGAGCTAGAGGGCGACGAGCGCCGCCGGGTGGAAGCCCATTTGGCGGCCTGCCCCGCGTGTCGCGAGGAGGTCCACCTGTTGAGCCGCTCGCTTGAACTTGCCCAAGCGATTTGGCACGGGTCGGCGGCAGCAGTAGAGGCCCGCTTAGCGGCGGCGGGTGGCACTGCCGGTGGGGTGCCGTGGCCACGCGTGCGTGGCCATGCGGCCGTCTCTGAGGAACATGCCCACGCAAGCGTGAGCATGGCACCCCGCTGGACGACGCGCCGCTGGGTGTGGACGGCGGCTGCCTCGTGTGCCGCGATCCTGCTTGCGGCCGGGCTCTGGCTGCTTGTCGGTTCGCCGCAGCACCGCCGGACGGCGGCAAATGGGCACGCGGATGCGAGCGTGACGCAGGCGCAACCCGAGTCCGCCGCCCCGCAAGCGCCCTCAACTCCCGACGAGGCCGACCTGGAGACGCTCATCGCCCGCGAGGCCCGCGCCGCCCGGCTGGCCGCGGCGATCGGCTTTTTGGCTACGGAGCCCTCGCTGAAAGACTACAAGGATCGGGCGGAGCGGTATCTTGCCGAGGCATACGCCGGTACAACCTTCGGCCGGCAGGTGACCGCACCGCCCATCCATGATTCCATCAAGGAGCCCAAGTCATGAGAAGAACGTTGCATGCCGCTATGGCCCTGTTGTTTGCCTGCGCGGTGGCGGCGGATTGTGCGGCCCAGCCGGCCCCGCCCTCAGCGGCAACCCCACAGGCCAAAGAGGCCGACGCCGCCAAGGAAGCGCCGCCGGTCAAGCCCGAGTCCGTCATCCCCAAGCGGGAACTCGTCTTCGACCAGTCCGAGGAAGAGGTGCCGGTTTACGTGCCGTCGGCAGAGCAGGTCGGGGCGCGGATTGCCGAGCTGGCCCAGCAGCGCTACGTGGCCACCTTCAGGCTTCGATTTCGGTGTCCGTTTTTCAGTTTCTCACCTTACAGGGAAATCCAGCATCCCAAAGAACAGCGCAGCTTCGACATACCGACCTCGTTTTTGGAGTTGGCCAGCAAGGTCCCGGCCGATCGCCTGCCGTCGCAGGAACTGATGGCCATGCTCACGACCGACCGGGCGCTGCACCTCCGGTGGGAGCGCTGGAGCCGCGAAGCCAAGCAGTCCGACACGGGTACAAAGCCCGGAGGCCCAGGCACACCCCCGGAGGACTCGGGGCCCGGCCCTCCTGGTTCCGTTCGTGCGAGCCTGGAGTCGGCGGGTGGGTTGTTCATTTCGTCAGGGGAGATGTCGTTGGTCGCCCCGAGCCCCGAGCGGGCCAAGGAACTGGTGCAGGCCGTATTGTCGCTCTACGACCACGGCTTCTCCTACCCCGCCTACAAGGACTTCGTGGAGATCCGCCAGCACTACCGGTCCAAGGCTTCGGAAGCCCGTGCCGCCGTCGAGAAGGTCGAGGCGGAATTGGACGTGCTCCGCAAGCAGCGCGATGAACTCAAGGAGTGGAGCGACATCACCCAAGAGACCTTGGCAAACCTGGTCTCGCAGCAGCGCCTGGTTGCCGTGGAAGAGGCCGGGATCACGGCCCGCATCGCTGCCTGCGAGAAGATCCTCAAGGAGGGCAAGGGGATCTCCGCCGCACAGGTCCAACAGGTGGAAACGGCCAAGACCGCCGCGGAGATCGAGCTGGTAGGCTCGGCGGCCAAGCGGGCCGCCATCGAGGCACTCGTGGAAAAGGGGCGCAAGCGGCTCAGCCTGGCGTCTAGCGTCTCGATGAGCAGTTCCCGGCTCAACCGCCCCAAGAGCATACTCAAATCGGCCGAGGCCCGGGAGGCGGCCTACAAGGAGGCCCTCGACGAGAAGATGCCCTTCGCCGAGGTGGAGGGCAAGATCCTCGTCCGCCGCATCCGCTGGGAGCAGCCCGGGGCTGCCCGGACCTCGCCGCGGCCGGCCAAGCCCGCCGCGCCGGCCAAACCGGCGGAGAAGTAGGGCGATTCCCGAGGAAACTCGTTGCTCCGCCCCCCAGACTTCCGAAGTCTCCAAGACTTCGGAAGTCTCCAAGAAGTCTCTTCGGATGGGGCTGGGGCTAAACCAAGCGATGGCCGTAGGGCGGGTCGAGCGCAAGCAAAGCCCGCCTCTTGTCTTTTCATTTCCGGCGGGCCCTGCCCCCATCTCGCTGATTGAACCAGGCGTCCCGGCGCACTATGATTCTAGTGGGGCGATTCGGAGAATCGGCGTGAGGCACGGAGGTTTCGAGAATCAGGGTGAATTGGCGACACTTCTTTCGCTTCTCCGTGTTCTCCGTGCCCCCGCGGTGAATCCCCCTTCCCATTTCCTGAGACCAGTGAAGGTGCGAGTCCCATGCCCCGAACGGAACCTCACGCGGCGGGCCCATCCATCGGCGACTACCTGATCGCGCGCCTGCTGGCTTGCGGCGTCCGCCACGTCTTCGGCATCCCCGGCGACTACGTGCTGGCGTTCTACGTGAAGCTCGACCAGAGCCCGCTCCACGTGGTCGGCTGCACCCGGGAAGACTGCGCCGGATTTGCCGCCGACGCCTACGCCCGCGTCAACGGCATCGGGGCGGTCTGCGTGACGTATTGCGTGGGCGGCTTGAGCCTGTGCAATTCCATTGCGGGGGCATACGCCGAGAAGTCGCCCGTGGTCGTGATTAGCGGCGCCCCCGGGCTGCGGGAGCGGATCAACAACCCCCTCTTGCACCACCGCGTCAAGGACTTCCGCACGCAACTGGAGGTCTTCCGCCGCCTCACCGTGGCCAGCACGGACCTGACCGACGCCTCCACGGCCTTCCGCGAGATCGATCGCGTGCTGGACGCGGTGATGCGCTACAAGCGGCCGGGCTACATCGAATTGCCGCGGGACATGGTCAACGTGGTGCCCGAGGGCCCGCACACGGCTACCTCGACCAGGCCGGCAAGCGACCCCGGGGCCCTGGCCGAGGCCGTCGCCGAGGCGATGCGCAGGATTGCGGCCAGCCGCAAGCCGGTGATCATCGCCGGGGTGGAGCTGCACCGCTTCGGGCTCCAGGAGCAACTGCTGGCCCTGGCGGACCGGGCCGGCATTCCCATCACCACGACGCTCCTGGGCAAGAGCGTCATCAGCGAGCGGCACCCGCTCTTCGCCGGGCTCTACGAAGGGGCCATGGGCCGCGAAGAGGTCACCCGCTTCGTCGAGGATAGCGACCTGGTCCTCCTGCTCGGGGCCTTCATGACCGACATCAACCTGGGGATCTTCACCGCCAACCTCGACCCCGCCAAGTGCATCTACGCCACCAGCGAGACGCTGCGGATCAGCCACCATCACTTCCACAACGTCGTGCTCTCGGACTTCCTCCGCGGGCTGGCCGATGCGGGCGTGAAGGCGCCGGCGCGCGCGATCCCGCCGCGGCCCGTTGCCCAGGAGCCGCCGTTCGAGCCTCGGCCGGAGGCGCCGATCACCATCGCGCGGCTCATTGCCCGGCTCAACCAGTTCCTCAACGAGTCGATGGTGGTGATTGCCGAGGCGGGCGACGCCCTGTTTGCCTCGACCGACCTGGTGATTCACCGGCAGACGGAGTTCATCAGCCCGGCGTACTATACGTCGATGGGATTTGCCGTGCCGGCGGCGTTGGGGGCGATGACGGCCCGGCCCGATCTGCGGCCCGTGGTCCTGGTCGGCGACGGGGCGTTCCAGATGACCGGCATGGAGCTCTCGACCATCGTCCGCCGGGACTTAAGCCCGATCATCATCGTCCTGGACAATCGGGGCTACGGCACCGAACGGATCCTGCACCCGGGCAACTTCTCCTTCAACGACGTGCAGCCCTGGAAGTACCACCGGCTGCCGGAGGTCTTGGGCGGCGGCACCGGCTACGAGGTCCGCACCGAGGACGAGTTCGACCGCGCCCTGCACTCCGCCTGGGCCGACGACCGCGGCATGAGCCTGATCCACGTCCACCTGGGCCGCGACGATTTCAGCGGGGCCCTCCAGCGGCTTGCCCGCCGGCTCGGGCCGCAGGTGTAGAGGGTGCGGGCCTGAATTGGGGTGAAAAACCTCCATGAAACGCGAGCCGTAGAGTGCGTTCTGGCCGTAGAGTG
>CAYGZA010000117.1:0-11156 GCA_964354135.1 uncultured Planctomycetaceae bacterium | reverse complement strand
CGTGCTTGCACGCACGCCAGAGCAGAGCCGTAGGGTGCGTGCTTGCACGCACGCCAGAGCAGAGCCGTAGGGTGCGTGCTTGCACGCACGCCCGGAATCCGTAGGTTATGCTTCAGCATAACGTAGCCGAGCCGGCAACCATAATCCCGTTCGCTCAGCAAGAGACTCGGGATAATAGGACAAGAACCCTCTTCTCCCGGCCCGGATATGCTGAAGCATAACCTACGGATGGACGGATCTGCGCGTTCTGCTCATCCGGGGATATCGCCCGACCCTTGTTCAGGGGCCTCCACGGCCCTCTTCTCGACTCGGGCAAACGCCGCTTTCCAGAGGAGCACGAGGAACGACAGCACAAAGAGGCTCAAGCCGACCACGTGGCCCCAGTGGACGTGGCGCGAGGTGCTGGTAGCGAGCACGACCATGCGACCAATGAATTCCGCGGTCTTGCCGTCGCCGTCCGCGGCAAGCGCTGCGAGGCATTCTGCGTTCAGCGGCGCCGGGAGATAGCGGACGCTGGCGTCGGCCAAGACCACGTTACCCCCGCCTTCCACGTTCTCGACTACGAAGTAGCCGTCTTCCACCCCGTGGTTCGAGGGGAGCTTGTAGGCGGTGCCGTCCGGCCGCAGGACTCCGGGCAGGCTCGGGTCGCGCGGCTCCATCCAGTGGATGTCGGAGTCGGCCACCTCCGCCACCAGGAGCGTGTTGGCGGTGCCGTCGCGGCAGTCGGCAAGGCGGCGCGATTCGGTTCCCGGCCACAGGGTTCCGGGTCCCGTTACCACCACGTAACTGGTCATGGGCGGCCGGTTGTCGCGCCTCCGATCCGCGCTGGGGCAGCAGTACATCGGCGACATCTTCTCCGCCAAGAGGCGGTTCTTGGGTCCGTCCCAGGGCTCGCTGAAATCGTACTGCTTGTATAGCGCGTCGTTTTCCAGATAGGGCAGGATTAGCACCCGCCAACTGTGCATCGGTTTTCCGTTCTTGTCGCAAACGTAGGCAGGAGGAAAACAGCGGTACTGGTCGTGGTACAGGTGCAATGCAAGCGCGATCTGTCTCAAGTTGTTGGAGCACTGCGCGCGCCGGGCTGCCTCCTGGGCGGTCTGAACCGCGGGCAACAGGAGGGCGACCGTAATCAGAAAGAACAAGATCCAGGCGACGACACACCCAAGCAATCTGTTGGTGATGCGCGACCAACGGATTCCCAAAAGCAGGGCAAGCAGCCACGCAGCGAGGACGAGTCCCGCGGGCCCGAACGCCCCCACCGAAGAGGCGACGAAGAGGAAAACCACGAAGATCGTGCGGAGCTCGTACTGCACGGCCCCCTCCGAAACGCCTTGTCCAAGCGGCCGGCCAACCACGGTTTCGCGTATTCACGGCGGCGCGCTACGCCTTCCCGGCCGCCACGAGCCGGGCGAAATGGGCGAACGAGCGGTCGTAGGCCCGCTCGGCCTCGGGCGGGAAACAGCAGCCCGGCAACTGCCGGCTCCGAAGATGATAGCGCACACACTCGCAGCACGTCCCTTTGCGCGGACACGGCTCATAACTGCACGTGCAGCCGGCCAGGTTCTCGGTCTTCTTGCACTCCATAGCGATCTCCGACTCGTTGTCCAAGGCCCGATTCACTCATGCCTCTTGTCCCGTCGCCGCTCGCCTCTCGTCTAGCGTCTCTCAACTCTCGCCTCTGGCCGCCGTTCAGCCGCAGATTTGAATCGCCATCCCGAGCACAAACCACAAGACCCAGATCGAGGAGACCACGCCGCCGACGATAAGGGCCCACATGGGCGACGCCCCCTTGACAAGCCCGACGATCGCCGAAGTCAAGCCGACCGGCCCCGAGGCAACCAGGAGCAACCCTCCAAGGGCTGCGATCGGGCTCCCTCAGCCGGGCCGCAGGATGCTCAAGACGAGGACCAAGCCGACGGGAAGGAACCCGAAAATCATCGCGGTTTTCGCGGTGCCGTGCATGACGCTCTAACTCATCTCGTTGTCGCTTTGGATCGATTCATCGGTGATCCGCGCCATCGAGTACGCCTCGCGGACCGAGCGCTGGATCCACTCCTTCTCCTGCCCATCGCCCACCCGGCCGGCAACGACGTAGCCGGCGTAGATGGTCGCGGCCATTCGCGCGACAATCCCCTCGCTGGGCTGTAGCGAAATCACTCCCTTTGACATTCCAGGATCTCCGCTGCTGTTTCGGTGTGTGATGGAAAGTAGTTGGTGTCCAACAGGAAACTCATTCCATCACCGGCAACTGCCGGTCCCGTTTGCGATCGCGCTGGATTTGGTCCATGACGGCATCCATTTCAGGGTAGTCCGCCCAGCCACCCGCAGACCGGCGAATGCCCTCGCCCCAGGTCTCACGCGAACGCACAACCGACAGCGTGACATGAACGTTCTGGCCATCATCGAAGCCCGGATCCTCGGCCAGGTCGATTCTCCTGCCGTGAACCACCCCGTTCACCATTCTTCTCATGATCTTGCACTCCCGCACAGGCGACGACTCCGCTTGACTGCGCAAATCCTACCGCGCGGTGCGGGCCGGGGCAACTCTGCCGGGGACGCAGCAACTCTGCCGGGGCGTGGGCTCCTTCGCGGCCGGGTCACTACCGCAGGAACCCGATGAAGAAGCTGAAGACCTGCCTCTGGTCGCCCGGCTCCTTCGAGATCGGGAAGGCAAAGTCCAGGGCGATCGGCGCCGGACCCATGGCCGGGATCATGATCCGCAGCCCGAATCCGGGGGCCACGCGGTAACGGTCCCGCCAGTCGTTGATCGAAGGCTCCACCGTGCCGGTGTCGCAGAAGACCACGCCGCGCAGGGCGTCGTCGGCCGTGATCGGGAACATGTACTCGGCGGAGGCCAGCAGGCTGAAGTGGCCGCCGAGGGTGATGTGCGTGGCCGGGTCGCGCGGCGATGCCCCGCGAAACTCAAAGCCGCGGATCGTCGTGAACCCGCCGGCGTAGTAATGGTCGTAGATCGGCGTGTCGGCCCCGGTGACCGCCATCCGCCCGCTCAGGCTCAGCACCTGGCGGCCCGAGCCGTCCGGGTGCTGCCGGATCAGGAAGTATTTGCGGAGGTCGATGTCCCCGCGGGGGTACTGGAACGTCCCCAGGACCTGCTCGAAGCCGATCTCGAACAGATAACCCTCCGTCGCAAGGAACGTGTTGTCCCGGGTGTCGCGGGTCAGTTGCGCGCGGATGCCGTGGAGGGTGGAGCTGCCCAGAACCTCGTCGATTGCCGGGACGACGCCGCGCGGGACGATCGAATCGCGGACCCCGACGTCCTCGAGCCGGTAGGCGATCGTGCCCGAGAGGTCGGGAAGGAACTGGTAGCCGAAGGCGATCCGCCCGCCGCCGTGCCGCTCGGTCCACTCGAAGTAGCGGCGGTCGTAGAAGTAGCCGCCCAGGCCGAAGCTGAGGGGGGAGTCGAACAGGTACGGCTCGGTGAAGTTGACCGTGTAGCGCTGGAGCCGCGAGCCGGGCATGGCCTCCGCGCGGAATCGCTGGCCGTTCCCGCGAAAGGCCTGCCCGTTGATGACCTCGTCCCAGCTTCGGGGCCAGCGGGTCCAGTCGAAGTTCTGCTCGTCCACGACAACCGAGCCGAGCACGCCGAGGTCGGAGTTCACCCCGACGCTGAAGATGAACCGGCCGGTGGGCGCCTCTTCCAGGAGCGGCTCCAGGGGCACGAACAAGGGCGATTCTTCATTGGGGGGATTGCCCAACAGGGACGTGGCGTCGTTGATCGTCGCCTGACTTCCGGAAACCGGGCCGGGCGGCAGATACCGGCCCTCGGGCCGGGCCGAGTACTCCGAACGCAAAGGATTCGCCAAAGCCGGCGACGGGGAACCGGCCGGAGGTCCCGCCGGCAGGAGCGGCTGTCTGGTGTCCGGGCCGACTCCGGGGGTCTGAAGCCGCGGTACGGTGGGCCGGGGCTCGGTCAGCGCGGGAGCCGCGTATCCTTCGCCGGGGTCGTAGGTGCCGCTCTGGCCGCGGTAGATCGTCGGCTCCCGGGAATCGGCAACGAGGTAGCCTTGCGGGATTCCGGGCGACCGGGGCTCTCGCCGAACCGTGCGGGAGGCCGCAAGTCCGGCGTATCCGCCCGGCTCGGCGGGAGCTTCGCGCTGGCGGACTTCCAGTGCGGACGCCGGTTGGACCGGAGTCCCCGCGGCCGGCTGCCGCGCGTCCTCATGGGAGACCCAGCGGAGGTTCGAGGGACCCGTGCGGGAGGCACCCGCGGCAGGGCGCCGCGCCTCGCGCCGCGGAGCATCGTCTACCGGCACCAGCGGCCGGCTCCAACTCCCGGGCTGCCCGGAATCGCCCCGCTCGCCTTCCTCGGGGTCCGGACTCTGACCGCGGTAACCGCTCGGCCGCCGCGGCTGCTCGGCGATCTCGGTGTCGTCGTCCGGGCGGCGCGGCTTGCTGAAGCTGATCCTGGGGGCCACGCCCCGGGCCGGGTCCACGGCGAAGAGGTTCGAGGCCTTGATCCGCCTCTCGCTGGCCCGCAGCTCGCGGATGTCGGCGATCTGGCCCGGCCGCAGCGACATGCGGTTCAGGACCGTGGTGATCCGCGTGTGGGGGTAATCGCCCTCGATTTTCACGTTGATCTTGCCGACGCGGCAGCGCTCCCCCTCGACGATGTTGTAGATCAGATCGACCTTGCCCGGCTCTTCCAGGAAGCGCGTGTCGGCCTTGGCGTCGACAAAGAGGTAGCCGTCGCCGCCGTAGATGTCCTGGATTGCGGCCACGTCGGCGTTCAACTCGCCGAGGTGGAAGGGTTTGCCGGACCGGAGCTTGAGGTCCTGGGTGAGTTCTTCGGTGGTGAACTTGGCGTTGCCCACCAGCGAGACGTTGCGGACCTCGTAGCGGGGCCCTTCGTCGATCACGAAGGTGAGCACGAGCCAGTTGTGGGCCTCGTTGAAGCCCAGCTCCCGGCCGACGCGGGCCTGGAAGAAACCCATCGAGCGGTAATAGGCGGTGAGGCGGTTGGCGTCCTCGTCGATCTGCTTGCGGTCCACGTCGCCGCCGAAAAGCCATAGGAAACCGGGCTTCGACTTGATCTGGGTCCGCAGCCGCCCCTCGCTGGAGAAGGTGTTGCCGACGAATTGGGTCCAGAGATGGCGGGCCTTGGGGCCCTCGTTGATGACGTAGGTGACGCCCTGGTCGCCCTCCTTGTCCCCCTCAAAGATCGAGACGTGGGCGTCGCCGAAACCCTTGGACCGATAGTAATCCTCGAGCTTGCGGCGGCCTTCGGTGACCGCATAACGGTCCAGCGGGTCGCCGACCTTCAGCCCCACCTCCTTGGCCAGGACGCTCCGCTTGATCTTCTGGCATCCCACGAAGCGGACGTGGTCCAGGATCTCGCGCTCGCGGACGCGGAAAATCACAATCCGGCCCCCGGGGACCTGCTGCGTCGATGCCTTCACGTCGACGAACATTCGCGCTTGGACCAGCCGGCGGACGTCCTCTTCGACGACCTCGGGATCGTAGGGCCGGCCCGCCCGGGTATGGACGTGGCGGACGATCTTCTCGACCGGGAAGCGATCGTTCCCCTCGATCCGCAACTCCGCGACCTTTTCTTCCGCCCCGGGTCGGAGGGGGGCTTCGCAGAACACGAACGATCCGCCCAGGATTGCCGTGACGCACAAGAGCGTCAGCCAGACGGAAGCCAAAGCGCTCGGCTCACGGTGCGCGGCGGCCATCGAGGCCCTTTCCGAGGTGACGGGAAACTGGCGCGAGATGAAAACGGAATCGGCGTCCGGGACCCGAGGTCCAGGGGCCAAGCCTACGGGCCTGCCCCGGGGCTTTAGGGTGCGTAGAGATACCCGAACCGGGGCCTTTCGGCAAGGCGAATTCGGCGGGAAGGGCGACGAGACCCCGCGTGCAAGGGGGTCGGGACCCTGCACTCGCATGGCGCCCGGCTTTCAGCGATCAGCTTCCAGCGGTCAGCTATCAGGCTTTCAGCCGTCAGCTTCGTAAGGATCGTCTGTACAACGACTTCGAGAGCCGATTCCATACCGGAGCTTACGGGGCGGCGGCTTGCTGCTTGCTGACAGCCGATAGCTGATGGCCGATAGCTGACAGCCGATAGCTGATCGCTGAAAGCCTCCCCCCCGGGGGATCAGAACGTCTCCCCGGCACCCTCGTATTGCTCGAACTCGTCGCGGGACCGCGGGGAGAGCTGCTCGAACCGCGTAAACTCCTCGAAGAAGCGGAGCTTGATCTCGTCGACCGGCCCGTTCCGCTGCTTGGCAACGATCAGGTCCGCATTGCCCAAGACCCCCTTCTCGCGTGCCTCTTCCCGTGGCATTCCGAAATCCTCGCGGTGGATGAACATCACCACGTCGGCGTCCTGCTCGATGGCCCCCGACTCGCGGAGGTGGCTGAGCTTGGGACGGCTTTCGTCGGCGTGCCGGTTTAACTGGGCCAGGCAGAGGACGGGGATCTTCACGTTGCGTGCGAGGTGCTTCAATTGCCGCGCGATCCTGGCCACTTGCTCCTGGCGGCTGTCCTTGGGGTTCTCCGGCTCGATCAGTTGCAGGTAGTCGATGATGACGAGCCCCAGCTCCACCTTCCGTTTGAGCCGCCGGGCGCAGGCGGCGACGTCGGTTACGGTGCGGCTGGCGGTGTCGTCGATGTAGAGCCGGGCGTCGCTCAATTCGTTGGACGCCCGGACGAGCTTCTCGCGGTCTTCCGAGGAAATGAGGCCGCTGCGGAACTTCCGGCCGTTGATCCTCCCCCGGCTGCACAGGATCCGCTGCGCCAGCTCCAGCCGCGACATCTCGAGACTCACGAAGAGGGTCGCCGCCTTCGACGCGCTGCTGACGTAATCGGCGATGTTGATCGCCAGGGACGTCTTGCCCATGCTCGGCCGCGAAGCGAGGATGACGAGCTCCCCGTCGTGAAGGCCGCCCGTCAGGTTGTCCAAGTCCGTGAAACCGGTCGGGATGCCGGTGGCCCCTCCTTGGGTCAAGCGGTGATCGATGTGCTCGAAGGCCTCGAGCATCAAGTCGCGCACGCTTGTGATGGAGTCCGACCTGCGCTCGTCGTTGACCGAGAAGATCCTCTCTTCGGCCTGGCCGAGCATCTCCCGCGTTTCCAGGGCCGGGTCGTAGGCGTCGCGGAGGATCTCGGTGGTCGTGTGGATCAAGGCGCGAAGGGCCGCCTTGTCGCGGACGATCTCCGCGTAATAGACCGCGTGGGCGGCCACGGGCACGGATTGGAGCACTTCGGCCAGATAGGCCGCGCCCCCGATCGCCTCGAGTTCCCCGGCGTGCTTCAAGCGTTCGACCAGCAAGGTGGTATCGATCCGCTTGCCGGCGTCGTGCATTTGGACGAGGTGCCGGAAGAGCGTCCCGTGCTGCCGGGCGTAGAAGTCGTCGGGGCGGAGGATCAGCATCACGTCGTCGCAATAGCTGGAGTTGAGGAGCAGGCTGCCCAACACGGCCCGCTCGGCATCCAGGTTTTGCGGCGGCAGGCGGTCCAGGAGTTCCGAGGTGACTCTCTCCTTGGAGTGCGCAGCGTCGACCCGTCCCCCCACCACCATGGCGATCCGTCCTTCTATGCCCTTGACGCTAAGAATTTGCGCACGCCGCGCGGACTTTCGAAGTCCGGGAGACTTCGGAAGTCCCTCTGGTCTCTCAGCCTTCCACCTTCGGCTGCTCCTCGCCCACGGTCGGAACGACCCAGACCTTCAGGTCCGCATGGATCTCCTGGCCGACGTGAACCTTGACCGTGTACAGCCCCAGCTCCTTGAGCGGGCCCTGAAGACGAATCTGGTCGGGGGCGACGGAGATGTTCTCGCGCTTCAGGGCGTTGGCGATGTCCACCGGGCCCACCGAGCCGTACAAGTGCCCTTCCTCGTTGGCGTTGGCCTCGATCGTCACGCTCAGGCGGTTCAGGGCGTCGGCCAAAGCCTTCAGGGTCGCCAGCCGGGCCATCTGGATCTCCAGGAGCCGCGCCTTGTGCTTCTCGACCATCCGCTTGTGGTGTTCCGTGGCGAACGTGGCCAGCCCTTGAGGCAGCAGGTAGTTATTGGCGTAGCCGCGTTTCACCTCGACCACGTCGCCGGGCTTACCCAGGTGCTCGACCGACTGGACCAACAGCAGCTCCACGCCGCCGTGCGGGCCGCGAGGGAGGCGCTTGCCCTTTCGGGACCGTGACCGCTTCGTTACTGCCGGCTGGTTGGCTTGTGCTTCGGCCATCGTAGGTTCGACCTCTTTCCAAGCTCTATCACGCATCGGAAGACTTCCGAAGTCTTGAAGACTTCGGAAGTCTGTGTCGTCCTTCGTCCGTTTCGTTGCTCTTCCCGAATCA
This sequence comes from uncultured Planctomycetaceae bacterium, assembly GCA_964354135.1. Lineage (GTDB taxonomy): Bacteria > Planctomycetota > Planctomycetia > Pirellulales > Thermoguttaceae > CAYGZA01. Next base: position 2,849 of record CAYGZA010000117.1, on the reverse strand, counting down.
CGCAAGCGGGCTAGAACGGGATGTCGTCCCCCGGAGGTTCCATGGGCGGGGCCTCGTACTCGTCCCTCGCGGGGGCCGGTTGGCTGGACTGCGGCTCAGGCCGCGGCGCCTGGCGCGGGGCCCCTTCGCCCGCGGCTCCGGCGCCGCCTCCGGCCCCGGCTCCCCGACCCCCCAACATCATCATGCGCTGGCAGACGACCCGCAGTTTGGACCGCTTCTGTCCGTCGTTCCCCTCCCAGGTATCGAGCTTCAAACGCCCCTCGATCAGGACCTGCGAACCCTTGCTGAGGTATTCGCCAGCGACCTCGGCGGTGCGCTCCCAAAGGGTTACGTCGACAAACGTACTCTCGTCCACCCATTCGCCGCTGGGGCTCTTGGTCGGGTTGTTCACGGCCAGGCCGATATCGCACACCGCGGTCCCGCTCGGGATATAACGGACCTCCGGATCGCGGGTGAGGTGACCCACGAGGATCACACGATTGTAACTGTTGAAACTCGCCATGATGACCCACTCCTTCCGCCGCAAGCGGCGGACCTATCGCGGCCTGAGGGCTTCCCGCCCGTCCCAGTGGTTCCACGCTACCAAATGGCCCGCGGGCGTGCAAGCGGCCGGCAGCAGCCGCCTTGCGTCGGGGCCTACTCCCCGGCCGCCGGTTCCGCGCCGTGCGGGGCGGCCTCTGCGACGGCCAACTCGTCCACGTCGAGCACTACGTTCACGGGGACGGGCGGCGGGACTGCTTCCTGGCGGCGTTCCGCGGCCATCGCGGCGGGGCCCGCCAGGGCATGGGCGACCAAGGTGTCGACGATCTTGGGATCCACCTTCAGAAAGAGCATCCGCAAGATGCTCTCGCTGAGCCGGAACTTCTGCCGCACCCCCACGAGCTTGTCGGTCGGGAGACGGAAGTAGGTCAACCAGTAAAACCCCTTCCGCTGCCCCCTGATCGGGTAGGCCAAGCGACGCTCTTCCCAAAGCCTGCTGACGAGGATCTCCCCCCCGGCCTCTCGGATCACCTTGGAAATCTGCCCCGACACCCCTTCCGGATCCCGCGAGTAACGGCCGGCGTCGAGAATGAACATCCCTTCGTAGACGTTGGCAGCCAACACAGTGCTCCTTGTCGTCTCAGATTCAGTTGTAGCGGTTCATGCAGGACAGGATCCCCTCGTGGACCCACTCGACCACGGCGTCGGCCGCGCGGGCAACCGCCCGTTCGATCTCGGGTAGCTCCTCTTCCGCAAACCGGGCCAGCACAAAGTCGGTCGCGTCCCAACCCTCCGGGGGCGCGCCGATTCCGATCCGCAGCCGCGGAAACTCCTCCGTCTGCAGCTTCAGGACGATGTCTGCCAGCCCCTTTTGCCCGCCCGCCGAGCCGCCCGTGCGAAAACGCAGCCTGGCCAGTGGCAGGTTCAGGTCATCGCAGACAATCAACAACTCCTCGTTCGGCAATCCGAAATAGTCGCGGGCCGCCAAGACGCTCGTCCCGCTGTTGTTCATGTACGTCAACGGGCAGAGCAAGAGGAGCTTCTGGCCCTCCAGCTCGGCCTCGACCAGTTCGCCGTGGAACTTCGCCTTGGGGCGCCCCTCGCCCAGTTTCTTCGCCAACTCGGTGAGCACGGCAAAACCAAGGTTGTGCCGCGTCCTTTGGTACCTCCGGCCCAGATTGCCAAGTCCCACCACCAGTTTCATGCGGCACGCTCCCGGCACCGGCACCCGGGACTGCAAGGGAAGCTCGTCGGGGCCTTACTCTTCCTCCTCCGCTCCTTCCTCCTTCTTGCGACCGATCACCTCCGGTTCCCCCTCAGCCGCCGCCGCGGGTCCTTCTTCCACCTCTTCCACCGGCTCGACGCACTGCACCACCACCGTTTCCGGATCCCCCTGGACCACAACGCCGGGGGGAAGCTCCATCGTCCCAAGGGTGATGGCCTCGCCCAGGTTCAAGTGGTTGATGTTCACATAGAGCCGGTCGGGGATGGCGGTTGCCTCGCACTCGACGCCGACCTCGTGAACCATCTGCTTGACGATCCCGCCGGCCTTCAAGCCGGGCGCCTCCCCGCGGAGTTCCACGACCACCCGAACCTCAACCTTTTCGTGCTCCGAGACGCGGGTGAAATCGACGTGCAAGACATGCGTCCCCCAAGGATCCCATTGCAGCCAGCGAACGAACGCTTGCTCCCCCACGGCGCCGGTCAGCTTCACCAATCGGGCCCCGTGGCGCAGGGCCGACTGCACCTCGTCGGCCGACAGCAGCAAGCTGATCGTCGCCTCGCCGTGGCCGTAGAGGACCGCCGGAAGGTTCCCCGCGCGGCGATCTCGCCGGGCGTTTCGCTTGCCCCGGGTTTCGCGGAGTTGAACGTTCAGTGTTTCCGCCATGGGCATCCTCAATGGCTGGACATGCTCTCACCCGCGCGCCTGCCCGCAGCCGGACGGCGCTTGGGATGGCAGCGGAAGTTGTTTTCCTGCAAATGGTTGCGGCACAGGCCGCCTTCGTCTCGGCGATCTTCCCCGCAGGCATAGCGCGGATCGAGCCGGGCGAAACTCCTAATTGTGTGAGAATCGCGCCGAATTGCAACCCCAGGCCCCGGGAATCTTGGCGATTCGGAACAAGGGCTCTCAGCTTTCAGCAGTCGGCTCTCGACAGTCGCCGTTCAGCCTATCGCCCGTGAGCGATCTTTCGGCTAGAGGCACCACAAGAACACTTCTGAAGCCGCTCCGTAAGCCGTTACAACATTAGTCCTTATGGATTCTCGGCCTGATCGCTGAATGGTGGTAGCTGATGGCTGAAAGCTGAAGGCTGAGAGGCCAAGTGTCAGTAATACGAGGTCACCCCCGTTTGGTGTTTGAAGCCGTATTT
>CAYGZA010000116.1:0-17175 GCA_964354135.1 uncultured Planctomycetaceae bacterium | reverse complement strand
GGACTTGCACCCACGAGAAACCAACACCTTCTCACGGCGCACTGAATAATCCGGGATAGGGCGGTTTGCAGGCGGTCGCGCAGCCCCCGGAATCGGCCGGGCGTAGGCGCGGCTCTGCGGGCCGAATCCTGGATCGCGGCATTATCCCGCCAGTTGGGCGGCGATCTTGTCGAGGAAGGCCAGGCACTTGGCGATGTCCGGCCGGGTCTCGCCGTGCCGCTCGTACTCGATGCCGAAGACCGTCTTGGCCTTCTGGCGATGCACCTCCCGGAGCACGCCCTCGATGTTCCCCTTGCCGTCGCCCCAGGGAACGTCGGGGGCATCCACCTTGCCGAACTCGGTGATGTCCTTCAGGTGGAAGCTCACCAGCCGGCCCCTGAGCTTCCTGACCGACGCGACCGGGTCCAGACCGGAGCGGACCCAGTGCCCCGTGTCGGCACAAGCCCCGATCCGCCTGGTCCGTCCCTTGGTGGCCTTCACGACGGTCTCGGGGTCCCAATAGACCGAGCTCGGCTTGGGGTGATTGTGGATGGCGACGCGGATCTCGTATTCGTCGCACAGCCGAGCCACCAGGTCCAAGGCATCCAGCGGCGGCTCGGCGACGAAGTACTCGATGCCCAGCTTCTTCCCCCACTCGAACTTCTTGCGGCAGACGTCCTCCTTGTTGGGCATCTCGGCCATGTAGCAGCCCACGAGCTTCATGCCGGTGTCGGCCAGCCGCTTCTTGACTTCCTCGCAAGCGGTCTCGGGCATCGCCTCGTTGGTCTGCACGTCCTTCTTCTCTTGGCTCACCGGCTGCCAGGAGAAGCCCTCCACGAGCTTCACGCCGACGGAAGCGGTCCGCTCCAGGGCCTCGAAGAAGGTGAACTGATTGAAGCTGTACGCGCAGCAGGCAACGCGCCAGCCGAGTTTCTCGGCGTTCGGCGCCCCGTTGCCGAATTCGCCGGCCCACAAGCTCGGCACACCCGAGCTCGCCAAACCGATGCCGGCGCCCATCGCACCGGCCACCTTGAGGAAATCCCGACGGTCGATTCTCGTCTTCATGGCATGACTCCTTGAGGCTTCGTGAACGCTTCGCTCCAGCCCGCGATTATAGGCCCCGATTCGCCGCACAACAATCCGCTCTCCCCTCCCCCGATTGCCGCACGGCCCGCGGGCTCGATACCGTCGCCGGACAGACTTCCGAAGTCGGAGACTTCGGAAGTCTGCGCGGTTACCGGCCCATTCCCGGCACTTGGAACGCCGTGTAGAGAGCCGGCAGGGCCTCCCGCAATGCCCGCTCGTTTTCCGTCGGGTCGCCGCGGTCGTAGATCAGGAAGTTCGACGGCCCGTCGGTGAGCCGGAAGCTGAAGACCCCGTCGTCGCGGACGGTCAGCCGGCACGGTCGCAGCTCGTTGGGGAGCACCTTGTCGCCCGGGAGAACTTCGGCGGCGGGAATGAGGCGGCAACGCCCGTCGGCGCGGCGCACGAGCCGGCGGTCGGATACCTGGGCCCAGACGGCCGTTTCCCACACGTGGTGCGGCCGGCCGTAGACCGTCTTGAGGACCTCCTCGTGCGGCGGCTCGTCGAGCATCCGCAGGAAGTCCACGCGGCTCATCCGGCCGAAGGCGAAGGCCAGATAGTTCTTCAACCTCGGGTCCATCTTCTCGATGAACTTGAGGTCCGCGAGCTTCCAGTAGCAATTGTGGGGACCGTACGCAAACGGCCCCTCCTTGGTTGCGCACGGGTAGATCGCCACGGGCAGGTCGGAGCGGAGCACGCGGACGTGCGCGTGGGGGTCGAGCATCACGTTCCACTCAAGGAAGTCCGGCGACGACGCTCCCGCGCAGAGATGCACCCGGTGGACCTTCGCGCGGAGCAAGTCGGGCTCGCGGTTGTAGGCCACGGCGACGGTCCGCGCCGAGCCGAACGAGAGCGCTGCCACCTTCCGGTCGCTCTGCCGCAGCGTTTGCAGCAGAAGCTCCACGCCGAACTGCTGAAACGGCGGGGCATCGAGCATCTTGTCGGCGGGCGACTTCATCGGCCCAAAGGGGCCGGCCGCGCAAGGCACGTTCCGGCCGAAGAGGTAATTGAGCTGCGTCACCGGGATATAGCCCGGGTCGCGCGGGCCGGTGGGATCGCGATACGCCGGGTTTTCGTGGTCGGTAAACGCCTGGCGGTAGCGATCCGTAACGTCGAGAATCACCGCCTTGAGGTCCACTTCGGGCAGGGCGTACGCGGCGACGATATCGAAGTTGTCGCCGACGTCCTGGTGCGGGTGGTACAGGTCGGTGCAGTCGATTACCGGGACCTTGTGTGCGGGCGGACCAGTTTGTGGCTTGTCTCTTGACGTCTCTGCGGCAAGGGATCTTGCCAGGAAAGACACCCCTCCACCGAGCAGCGCTAGGTGAAGCAATCGCCGCCGAGTGAGCGGGCCGGAAGTTGTCTCCAACGATCGCCTGGAGTTCGTCATCTTACGACGCCCGCGAATGCCCACGCACGCCGCCTTGCCATTCCAAGGCCCGCGGGCTGCGACCCGTGGGCTTTGGCGCCGGTCGCGTGGGGAGCCTATTCCCCGAATACCTTGAATTCCCACAGCGAGTACCCGAAAGGCGTTCCGCGCTTGGCGCCGTGCATGCGAACCCAGCGGGCCTCGACGGGCGCGAAGCGGATCACCTCGCTCCCGCCTTTGCCGGAGTCCGTCGAGTACGCCGTTTTCCAGGTCTTGCCGTCCGGCGATACGTCGATCGTGTAGGACTTGCCGTAGGCCGCTTCCCAGACCAGCTCGACGCGGGCGATCTTCACCGGCCGGCCGAGGTCCGCGGCGATCCACTGCGGATCGGAGAACTCCGACGACCATCGGGTCGTGGGGTCGCCGTCGACGGCGGCCTGGGCAGGAAAGTGCTCGCCGCCGACCGTCACGCTCGAAGAGGCAGTCACCGGCCTGCCCTTGGCGATGCCGTCCCGAGCCCGACGCTGGCCCTCGGTGAGGATGGCGAAGTCGCGCAGGCTCTCGACCGGCGGCCGCCCGGCCGCGACCAGGCCGGCCACGAGCCGGTAGCGGCCCGGCTCCGCGGGGATCTTGACCGCGAAGGTCAGCGTCCGCGTTCCCAACCCGGCAACGCGGCACGGCTGCGACTCGTCGGCCACCGCGTGGTCGTCCCGCAGGAGCCGAAGGCGGACCGAGCCTTGCCACTCGGCATAGAGATCGTTGATGACCACGACCGGCAGTTGCCGGGTCTTTCCCGCCGGCGGATCGTCGTCCCAGAAATCCACCATCAGCCCTACCGGCGAGAAGGCATCGCCGACGTACTTCTGGAAGCTCGGCTCCAGGTTGAGTTTCTCGATGTCGAGGAAGTTATCGCTCGTTTGCCCGTCGGGCCGCGAATACCCCAAGCCGCAGAAGTGCAGGACGCCGGCCACTTGGCGGCGGCAGCGCCAGAACTCGGTCTTCGCGGCCAGGAGCCGGGCGTAGAGCTCGCGGCGCTGGGCGGCCGTGGAATCCGGCCCCAGCAGCGTCTCGTAAGCCTTCTTGGAGAGCGTCGTAGCGGAGCCGTCGCGGTTCAGCCACAGCCAGCCGTACTCGTTGATGATCACGGGGTTCTTCGCGGTGTTGGGAAAGACGTTCCCGCCCAGCCCGCCGGGAACGCCGGGGGCCCCCGGAAGCTTCGCGAAGCTGGAAAGGCGAAACGCAGGGTTGCCGTACGCGTAGGGATGGGCCTCGTAGCAGTCGCCGGGCGAGGCCGGCGGCGACCAGCCGTTGTCCCACGGGCGGTCCGAAAGGTCCAGGCGGCGGACGCCCGCAATCGCCTTGCCCGTCTCCGGCGTGATCGATTCGTTCTGGGCGTCCCAGATGACCACGCACGGGTGGTTCCACCGCTCCCGCATCCATTCGGTATATTCCTTGACGAGGGCGTCGGCCTTCAGCTCAGGGGGCCATTGCCCGCCGTACCAGATGGGAAACTCGTCCTGGATCATGAGGCCCTCTTCGTCGGCGATGCGGTACCAGAGCTCCGGCGGGAAGCCGATGCAATAGCGGATCGAGTTCCAGTGCATGCTGCGAAACGCCCGGTGAAGCCGGCGGACCCACTCCTCGCGCCAAGGGCGATCACCCCGGCTGGGGTCTTCCGCAAAGCGAAAGACGCACACGTTCGTCCCCCGCAGCGGATACGGCTTGCCGTTGAGCAGGGCCTTGCCGCTCTTGGGGTCGAAGCGGAAACTCCGCATTCCGAACCGTGCCCGCAGGGTGTCGGCCCCCGTCGAGACATCGAGCTCGTACAAGAACGGGTCCTCCGGCGACCAGAAGCGGCAGCCTTGGATGGGAACCCGGACGTCCACGGTTCTCAGGCCGCTCGCGGCAGGCAACGGGGTCTGGCCCGAGCCGACGACGTTGCCGGTCGCGGCCTCGCGGACCTGGAAAGTGGCCCCGGCGCCGGCCGCGCCTCCCGGTCCGTCGATCTCGGCGACGACCCGCACGGCCTTCCCTTCCAGGTCGGGAACCGCCTGGACGTTGGCCACGCGGGGCGTGCCGCAGAGGATCAGGTCCACCGAATCGAAGATCCCGGGGATGTAGCGGATCTTCTCAAAATCGAAGCCGTCGGGCATACCCTTGGGCAGCACGCTGCGATGGGCCCCGACGCGAATGACCAGCTCGTTGGTCTCGCCGGGGCCTTTGAGGAGCTTGCGGACGTCGAACTCGCCCGAAGTGAAGCACGGCAGGTGGTCGCCGGCAAGTTGGCCGTTCACGAAGACCCGGGCGCCGAACATGGCCTGACGGATCTTCAGCCGGGCCACCGCGGGGATGGGACCGTCGACGGCGAAGGTGCGGCGATACCAGAATGCTTGACGGTGCCGGCCGCTCTGCTGGTCGCCGACGGCGGCAAACGCGGGCTGAGCCATGTCGGCCAATCCGGGCACCCTCACGCGGCGGTCGAACGCCTGCGGGGTCTTCTCCGGGGAGCCTTCAGCAATCTCCCAAGTCCCGTCGAGCGGGACAACGCGGCGGCCTTGTTGGGCGGGCGCCGGTCGAGCACCCGAGAACGTGGCGCAAGCCGCACCGATCGCAACCAGCCACGAACAACGCGGGACAGATCGCATCACGAGAAGCTCCTTATGCTTGACCCCGGCGGACCGCCATTCTAGCATACACGGCGCCCGAGGTGCCAGCAGGCGAGGAGGAAGACCATGGCGCGATCGACGTGCTTTGCGGCGGCGGTGTGGCTCCTGCTCTCGGCCGGGTCCGTTTGTCCGGCGGCCGAGTTCGCAGTCACCGAGAGCGACGAGGAGATCAAGATCACGACGCCGCAACTGGAGGCGGCGGTCCGCAAGAAGGGGTACGTCAGCGGCGTCGCCGCCCAGTCCTTCCTGGACAAGAAGACCGGCTTCCGCGATGCCGGCTTCGGGCTGGACATCGTCGACTGGATCATGGAGCCCGGGAGCGACGAGGCATACCGCGACAAGCTCGATCCGGAGCTGGTCTACCACTACGGCATCCTCTATCACGGCCAGATCCGGAAGCGGTCCCTCGAAGGCCCGCAGATCTGCACCCAGGCCCGCCAGCTTCAGCCGGCGGTGATCCGCGGCAAGGACTTCGTCGCCGTGCGGCAGGATTTCAAGTACCGCACCGCGGCGCCGGGAAAAAAGACCGGTTCGGCGTGGACGCAAGTGCTGGTGTTCCCCGCGGGCAAGCGGTACTTCGTCTCGATGGACAAGATCGACGCGGTCAACTCGAGCGAGGCGATGTTCCTGCGGATCGACATGCCGGGCCACGTCCGGCACCAGCGGGGGGACACGTTCGGAGCGATTTACTTGAGCTATTCCGGCACGCTTCCGGCCGACCGGTTCTTTGAGGACTTCCCGCCCGACGGCAAGTACATTTATCGCCGCGGCGCGGACAAGCTGCCGGACCGCTTCATCCGCGCGTACCAGTTGCGGGATCCCAAGACGGGCAAGAGCGGCCCCTGGCTGGCGGGCATGACGCTGGAGCCGTCGGTCGTGAGCGAGGCGTGGTGCCACCAGCGGGGATACGTCTGCATGATCGAGGAATTCGGCGGCCGGCCGATCAAGGCCGGCGAGTCGTTCAGCGCGGCCTTTGTCGTCGGTTACTTCGACTCGATCGACGAAATGCACCAGGTTTACGACCAGCACAAAGGCCACACGCGGCTGGAGGTCTCCCCGGACGGCTGGAAGCTGATGAAGCCGGCAGACGGCGCAACCCCGACCGCGTCGCTCGAGGTGAAGAACCCGGAGCTTGTGGCCGAAGTGAAGGCCGGCAAGCGGCTGGAGGGCAGCGCTGCGTGGTGGGGGTTCGATCCGGCGGACGCAACGGAGGCCCTTCAGGCTGCGGTGGATTCGGGCGCCAAGAAACTCATCGTGCCCGACATGGGCAAGCCGTGGATCGTTTCCAGGACGATCCGGCTGGCGAGCAACCAGGAGATCGTGTTCGAGGCCGGAGTGGTTCTCGCCGCGATGAGGGGCAAGTTCCTCGCGCCCAGCGAGCCACTGGTCCAGGCGGCCGGCCGCCAGAACATCACCCTGCGCGGCGAGGGGGCGACGTTCCGCATGAACAAGGAGGACTACACGAAGCCGCCCTACAAGAAGGGCGAGTGGCGGCACACGCTTGAGATCGTCGGCTCGACCAATGTCCAGGTCCTCGGGCTGACGCTTCGCGACAGCGGCGGCGACGGCATCTACCTCGGGGCTACGCAGAAGCAGAACTACTGCCGGGACATCGTCATCCGGAACGTCACCTGCGACAACAACCACCGCCAGGGAATCAGCGTGATCTCGGCCGAGAACCTGCTCATCGAGGATTGCCGGCTGCTGAATACCCGGGGGACGGCCCCACAGGCTGGCATCGACCTGGAGCCGAACCTCGTGGAGGAGCGGCTCGTCAACTGCGTGATTCGCCGCTGCCTCGTCGAGGACAACGTCGGTCCGGGCATCTATGGCTACCTGAAGCCCCTTTCCGCCGAGTCGCGCCCGCTCTCGATCCGCATTGAGGGCTGCACGGTCCGCCGCTGTGGGGCCTTCGGGATCGGGGTGGGCGCGATCCGCGACGCCGGGCCCAAGGGGCTCGTCCAGTTCGAGGACGTCGCCGTGGAAGGGATCGACGGGCCCGGGGCTTACGTGTTCGACAAATCGGCCGAGGCGGCAGACGTGCGGTTTGTGCGCTGCACCTTCAAGGACACGGCGCGGAAGCGGGGCTTCCCGATCGCCCTGGACGCCCGCCGCGATGATCTGGCCGCGCGGCTCGGCGGGGTCGAGCTCGTCGATTGCCTGGTCGAGGACCGCCAGGACCGCCCCTTCCTCGCTACCGGCGTGAAAAGCAAGGACGTCGGGCTATCCAACGTCCGGGGCACGATCAAGGTAAACAACCCGCACGGCGCGCGGGTGGAGTTGCCGCCCAGGCAGCAGAACGTCGCGATCAAGGCACAGTGACGTGGCCCGGCTTCTCTTGGAGCACGTGTCCCATCTTTATGCCAACGGCATCCGGGCCGTTGATGATCTCAGCCTGGAGGTGGCCGACGGGGAGCTGCTCGTCTTGGTTGGGCCCTCCGGCTGCGGCAAGACGACGACGCTGCGGCTGATCGCCGGGCTGGAGGAGGTCTCGCAAGGCACCATCTCGATCGGCGATCGCGTGGTCAACCGCCTGGCGCCGAAAGACCGCGACGTGGCCATGGTCTTTCAGAACGGCGCCCTGTATCCCCACATGAGCGTCTATCGCAACGTGGCCTTCTCGCTGCGGCTGCGCAAGGTCCCCAAGGCCGCGACTGGCGAGCGGGTTGCGGAGGCGGCAGGGCTCCTGGGAATCGAGCATCTGCTCAACCGCAAACCGCAGGGGCTTTCCGGCGGCGAGGCGCAGCGGGTGGCCCTTGCCCGGGCGATCGTCCGCCGCCCGGCGTGCTTCCTGCTCGACGAGCCGCTGGCACACCTCGATGCACCGCTGCGGCTGGAAATGCGGGCGGAACTGAGGCGGCTGCATCATCGCCTCGGAACCACGATCATCTACGTGACCCACGATCAAGAAGAGGCCATGACCTTGGGCCGGCGCGTGGCCGTAGTCCGCCAGGGGCGGGTCCAGCAAGTGGGTGACCCGCTGGACGTGTATCGCCGGCCGGCCAATCGGTTCGTGGCCGGGTTCCTGGGCTCGCCGCCGATGAACTTCTTGGAGGGGACGATCCTCGAGGAGAGCGGCCGGCTGTGGTTCGACGAAGGGGCTGACCGACTGCCCCTGCCGGATTGGGCTGCCAGACCCTTGGCCGGCCAACTCCGGAAGAAGGTGGTGCTGGGCATTCGGCCGGAGAATATCGAACTGCGGCGGCCGGCAGACCCATCCGATAACGCGCTTAGGGCAACGGTCGATTTCATCGAGCCGCTGGGGGACCGGCTGCACGTATACGTGACCACGGAGCGGCACCGGCGGCTGGTGGCCCGGGGCGACTGCCGCGACCGGTCCGAGCGCGGCGCGGCCGTTCTGCTCCACTTCGATCCGAACGCGATGCACTTTTTTGCGGCGGACGACCCGCCGGGGAGCGGAACCGGCATCAACCTTTGCCCGGCTGTAAGAGGTAATCGCGATGAACTACAATGACTCCGACGTAGGCATCAGGCTCATGGAGACTTGAGGCGATGAGAACTCTAATCGCAGTGATGGCAGGCGCATGGCTCGCCGTGGGAATGGCAGTCGCCGGTGCCGATGCCGCGGGGCTGCGGGTCGGGACGGGGGCTGCGGAGCTGGAGGCCGACGACTCGATGCCCATTGCCGGCGGGATCGGTCCGGGCTACGTCAAGGGGCAGGAGGGAAAGCTCCGCGCCGTCGCCGTGGTGGTGGAGAAGTCCGGGGCTGCTCCGGTGGCGATCGTGGCCTGCGACGTGCTCATGATTACCCGCGATCTTGCCGACGCGGCGATCGCCGAGATCGAGAAGACCTGCGGCATCCCGGCGTCCCACGTCTTGGTTTGTGCCACCCATACCCATCATGCCCCGAGCACGATCAAGGTCCACGGCTACGGGCGCGCGGAGGCGTTCTGCCGCCGCTTGCAGGAGGGGGTTGTCAAGGCCGTCCGCGATGCCCGGGCGGCAATGGCCGACACGACCTTCCACTTCAAGCTCGGCACGGAGAAGACGGTCGGGATGAACAGCCGGCTGCTCTTGAAGGACGGCACCATCTTCTGGGTCGGTCCACGGGACGATGCCGCAGGTCCCACCGGGCCGTTCGATCCCGACCTGCCCGTGCTGGCCTTTCGCAGCCCGGCGGGCAAGCTCCAGGCGTTGCTTTTCGGCCACTCCTCGCACAGCATCGGGACGCTGAAGGCCGGCGTGCGGTCCCCGGCTTTCTACGGCATGGCGGCACAAGAGCTGGAAAGAGAACTCGGCGGCACGGTGGCGTTTCTTGAGGGGGCGTCGGGGTCCACCCACGTCTACAACATGGGCGCGAAGGAGGCGTTCGACCGGATCAAGGGAGCTGTGCTTGATACACAGGCCCGGACCGAGCCCCAAGAGGTCCGCAAGCTGGCGGCGCTGAAGCGGCCGTTTGTCTTCAAGGTCCGCACGTTCGACGAGGTCGCCGAACAGCAGGCAGTGAGCGAGTACTGCAAGAAACGAATCGGTCAGCCCCACGCCGAGCCGGTGATCGAGGTCTTCCGCAAGATGCGGAAGGAGTTGGCCCCGCAGCAAGCTCAGGAGCGGACGACCTGGGTGCAGGCAATCGCGATCGGCGACGTGGCGATGGTCGGCGTACCCGCGGAGTTCTTCACGAAGCTCGGCATGGACCTCAAGCGCCGCTCGCCCTTCAAGAACACGGTCGTCGTGGAGCTGGCCAACGACTGGATCGGCTACACCCCGGATCGGGAAGCCCACAAGCTGGGCGGCTACCAGGTGTGGACCGGCTTCCACAGCTACGCCGAGCCCGGCACCGGCGAGCGGATCGTTGATGAGGCAGTGAAGATGCTCGAAGAGTTGGCCAATTGACGCGGCGATCGTGCTGCCGTTGGCTCAACCAGGTCCTGCAGGGCCTACCGAAGGGCGACTGGCCTGCCGCCCGTTCTACAGCCCCGCGCCGTTGCCGGCGAGCGGTTCCAGAGTCACCGTGAGATCCAACTTCTCTCCGCGCTGGATGGTGAATTCCCGCAGGGAAGCGCGAAAACCTTCCTTCTCGACTTTGAGCCGATAGGTGCCCGGATCGACCGAGAGCGACACGGTTCCTTCCTTGTTGTCCGAGCCGATGACAACGTAGTCCTGATGGTCGAGGATCTGGACCCTTGCCTTCAGCTCGTTGACCTTCACCACCAGAGTTCCTTTGGAAGGGCCCCAGGGTAGCCGCCCGCCGATCAACAGCCAGGCGAAAACGAGGGCCGCCAGCACGCCCAGCTCAACCAACAGCCGCCTCTGCCGTCGTCTCCTGCGAAAGCTGTACCCGGTGGGAACCACCCAGGGCTCCGACAGAAAGACCGGCTCCTCCAGCAGCCACTCATCGATCAGCGAAGGAATCGGCGCGGGGGCCACGGCCGGCTTCTCCGGCGAGGTCACCTCGGTGCTTTCCGCGGCCCCGGCACCGGTCGCCCCCAGGTCGTCGCGGGCCCCGGCGGTATAGCCGCACTTCTGCAATTCGGCGATCACCTGGGTCATGGACTGCTGCCGGTCCTTCGGCTTCTTGGCCACCATCCGCCGGAAGACGGCGTCCAATGCCTCGGGAACATCCCCCCGGACACTCCGCAACGACGGGATAGGATGTTCGCGGTGGGCAAGCACTTTCTGCACCAGGCTCTCGCCCGGATAGATGGGCCGCCCCGCCAAGAGATACCAGAGCGTGCAGCCCAGGCTGTAGATGTCGGCCCGGTGGTCGGTGCTCCTCAGGTCGTAACCCTGTTCGGGCGACATGTAGTCGACCGAGCCCATAACGTAGCCGCTGTGGGTCAATTCATCCGAGGCGCCGACCGCTTGCTCAAAGCGTGCCAGCCCCATGTCGAGGATCTTGACGGTCCCCCGCTTGTCCAGGAGCAGGTTGGAAGGCTTGACGTCGCGATGGATGATCCCCTCGCTGTGGGCATACTCCAAGCCTCGGGCCGCCTGGAGGACGTACGAGACCGCGCGCTCCACGGGCAAAAGGCCTTGATGCTTCACCAGGCTCGCCAAGCTCCCGCCCTCGACGCACTCCATCACGAGGAAATGGAAGCCCTTGGCCTCATCCGCATCGTAGGCGGTAACGATGTTGGGGTGACTCAGCCGGGCAACGGCCTTGACCTCACGCTGAAATCGCCGGACCGACTCCTCCGATCGGGTAGTATCCGGCGGCAGGATCTTCAACGCGACCACTCGCTCCATCTTCTTGTGCTCGGCCTCGTAGACTTGCCCCATTCCGCCGCCGCCGAGCCGGTCGAGCACCACGTAGTTGCCGACAACGAGGTACCGCGTCTTCCCCTGATAGACCGCTTGGGCCTGAAACTTGGTGAGCCTCTTGAGGCGAAACAGCTCTCTGGCAAGCTCCGACGCCGTCGCGGGCCGCTTGTCAGGGGGGAGAGAGAGACGAAACCCGTGGATTTCCTCAGCGGTCATAAGACCGCTCTCGGTGAGGGAGTGGACGAATTCGTCGAGGGTGGGGGGCACAGGCCGTTTTCCTCCGGGCGTAACAATTCTAGCCTCCTGTAGAGGGGAAGGCAAACTGACGACGCATCCCCCTCTTCAGACCGGAATAGGCCCGATGGGCCGTCGCTGTGCGGCGGTCTGTAAAGAGTCTGTAGCATCATTACAGGGGATTATGCGGCCTTTCGGGTGGCACGAGCGGCGTGCAGTGCGTGAGTCGTCTGGTCGCGCTGTTGGGTCCGCTCCTCGCGTTCCATGTCCAAGGCAATCCGCGAAGAGATGTGTGACTTGGTGCGAACACGATACACCGTCTTTTGCATCTTCCGATGACGGCGATTCCCTCGCTCCACGGCGTTGGACGTGGAGGGAAGAAGTTTGTCATCCAAGAAGGTCAACGCTTTCTCCAGGTTGGGGGAGAACAGCTTCTGCGTAAGCGTCAAAGAATCGCCATCGCCAATCGCAGCCAAAAATCGCAAACGTCCTGCGACGATCGGAACGCACTGCTACCACGATAAGGCCCCAGCCGTCCCCCCGGCCGGCCCCAGACCGAGACTCGACAGGGTGCAATTGCCGGTCTTCCTGGTCCACCACCGGAAACCGAACGACTATCTCTGCCCGGTGCTCCGCTTCGAGGATTTCGATTTCCTCTTGGCGTCCGGGGCGGTCCCCTGGTGCCCGAGTACGCGGTCAGTCCGACCCTGTGGCCCTTGGAATAGCGGTATAGCCGAACCGACCGCGATTTCCGGCTCGTTCTTTTCACCCAAGTAGCTCACCCAAAGTCTTTTAGTGACAACAACTTTGGGGCGGGACGCGGTCAGGAGCGGACGCCCGAGATGCCAGCAATGCAAGATTTCGCGTTACACTATGGCCACTTGGATCGACTATCCTGTTGGACCGCGGTTATTGACGAGTACCTGAGCATGACCGATTGGGAAGCGGTTATAGGCCAGTACGTGGGAATCGTGCAGCGCACGGCCTACCGCCTCGTCGGAAATCATGCAGACGCATGGGATTGCACCCAGGATACGTTCCTGGAAGCGGTGAAAGTGGACCGCCGTGAACCGGTTCGCAACTGGTCTGCGCTGCTTCGGCATCTGGCCACAGCCAAAGCGTTAGACCTGCTGCGGAGCCGCTCTCGGCAACGTGCCCGATGCAATGCAGAAGTGGACTCTGCACAAGCGGTCAGCCGGGAACCGAACCCAACCCGTGACGCTGAGGCAAGTGAGCTTGCCGACCGACTGCGGGTTGCCGTGACCCAATTGCCGCGCCGGCAGGCCGAGGTCTTCTGCCTCACCTGCTTCGAGCAGATGAGCAGCGAGGAGGTTGCCGAGCGGTTGGGAATCAACCCGACTGCGGCGCGAATGCTGTTGTTTCGTGCGCGTGAGCGCCTGCGACGCCTCTTGGAGCCACTCGACTGCACGGTGCACCGGAACGACTGAGGACCGGAAGGATGGAAGATCGCAAAGACTTCAATCCCGACGACTTGCTGGACCGCGCGGTGGACGCCGTGCTGCGCGAGCCGATCCCCGAGGAACTGCCGCCGGGCAGGGTCGCCCAATTGGTGGCCGCAGCGCAGCGGGCCGCTAACCGACCTTATCCCTTCACGTTGATGGAAAGGATCAGGAACATGAGACCGATAACCAAAATCGCTGTGGCTGCTAGCGTCTTGATCGTCTTGGCTGGGCTGCTCTCGTGGCTCGTGCCGCGTGCGGGAACCACCCGAGCGTTTGCCGATGTGGCCGAAGCGATCAACGGAATTCGCACCGCCACCTGGAAGATTACCCAGACGGTCCCACAGCCGGACGACAAGCCCAAGATAATCCGTGAAACAGGGATGTTCATGGCGCCGGACAAGGAGCGGACGGAGACGCTAATGGACAAGAATTTAGCGTCGATCCAGATCTTCGATGGGCAGAAGGAGAAGATGCTCGCGCTTTCTGTGCCCTTGAAATGGGCACTCGTCACGGACCTCAAGAACGTTTCTGGCCAGCATCCGGTGCCTCCGCCCTTCGTGGTCTTGCGCGAAACCATCGCCAAAGCAAAGAATGGAGGCAAGGGTGGAGAGGTGCAGCACTTGGGCGTCGAAACCATCGACGGCCATCGTACTGAGGTCTTTCTAGTCAGGTCCAAGATCCCTGAAACGGAGACGACCACAGAAACCAAGTTATGGGTAGACCCCAAAACGTCGTTGCCCGTGCGCGTCCGGATGACTTCCAACAAGACCGCCGAGTACCTGATGACCGACTTCCAATATGATGTGCCCTTGGCACCGGACTTGTTCAGTGTCGAGGTGCCGAAAGGCTACACCGCGCAGCAGACGCAACTCGCTTTCTCGAAGGGGGTGCTGACCTACGTGGCCGAAACATTGGGGCTGGCGGCAAAGCACAACGGCGGCGTCTTCCCTCCCACCCTGACGGGCGACGCGGGGATCGACGGATTTTTTCATCGCGCGGTGAACGATTTGTGGGAAAAGCACGGCATAAAAGCGGAAGGTGGGATGCCTCGGAAGGAAGACATGGAAAAGTACCAAAAGCTGCGGAAGGAAGACATCGAGGAGATACAAAAGGCATTAGTGGAGCTTTGGACGAAGTTGCCTCTCGCAATGGCGTCTCTGGATGCGATAAGCAGGCTCGGCGACTGGCATTATGCTGGCGAGGGTGTCAAGTTGAACGCGCCCAACCGACCCATCTTCTGGTGCAACATCGGGAAGGACTGCGAGGTGATCTACGCCGATCTGAGCATCAAGACGGTCTCACCACAAGATGTGCCGAAAGTGCCCGAATCGGAGGGTAGCACCAGGCCGCAGGAAACCAACGGTGAAAAATCACCGTGACATTATAGCTGCCTTGGCTGTTGCCATGCTGCTCCTGTTGACGGCATGGGGCAATGCGCTACCAGAAATGACCGCCATCCCTACCGCCCGCCAACATCAGCCACCATCCCTTGCCACAGAGCGGCGCGGTGGCCACTTTTTTCGTAACGTGACAACGACAGTCGCTGCTTACAAGGCGGCAGCAAGACGGCGAGCGGCTCGTTTGCGGCGGCGTCGGGCCTGGGCTTCGCGGGATTCTTCTTCTCGCTGTTCCAGCCGATGCTCGGGATGGGCCGCCAGCCAGCGATCCGGCAACAGCGCTTCCAGGGCGGCGAGGCCCGCTGGCGGGCCCATCAGGGCGAGTTCGTCGGCTTGGCGGGCGGCGACTGGGTGGCCGCCTACGGGCTGGCCTACGTCTACAGTCCGGACGATCGCAGCGTCGGCCTCTTCATCACCAAGGACGACGGCCTGAAGGTCTGGGTCAACGACGCGGTCGTCTTCGACCGGAACACGTGGAGCCACGCCTGGCTCGATCAGTTCCACGCCGGCGCGCGGCTCAAGAAGGGCTGGAACAAGGTGCTCGTCAAGTCGGTCAACTGGAGCGGGGCCTGGGCCTTCGCCCTCCGCGTCGGCGATCCCGACCGCAAGCTCAAGTTCGCCAGGCAACCCCAGTAGGACCGGCGTGCCGCTGCCGGATAATCGGCATTCTCGCAATTGTCGCGACAATCGCGTCATCGGCGCGCGCCGGCACGCGAGACGAGCCGCGCCGGTTTGGCCTATGGTTGGGGTGTGAGGCCACGTGGGAGATGGTGCGGATCGTCAAGTAGCGATCGAGGCGCGCGAAGGCGCGCGTCCGCGGTTGGGCCCGCGTGCTACTGAGCTTGCGACGGATATCCCATCACCTCTTGTACACGATCACCGCCGCGCCGGGCCGCGCCTTGATGGTCACCGGCAGGCCGCCAGTGGCCAGCTCGCGGCCGGTCATCCGAATAGGCGTCGGGTCGTCGAAATTCGTGATCGTGTAGCGGGCATCCGGCTCCAAGCCACGGAGCGCCAGCCGCGCCGTCTCCGTCGGGCACTGGCCGCGGCGGAACGCCTGCACGGCGCCTTCACCCCGCTCCGGGCAATCGAACTGCCACGCGATCCAGACGTTGTTGTCCTGGCTGTACGGCGTCAGGGGATAGTAGTCGCCGTAGTAAAACTCGCCGAGCTTTCGCCACTGAGCGTAGAGGCGGCGGAGCGCGTCGTAGTCGATCTGCTTGACGCGGATGTCGATGCCGCTCCCGAGGCTCGGCGCCGCGTTGCTCCAAAAGGCGTACGGCTCGACCGGCGTGAGACCGCCGCCGTAGTACGTCGCCGCCGCACTGGCCACGGTGCCGGTCCCGTGGTACGGCAGCCAAAAGGAAATCCCGTAGGTCATTCCCTGGTGGCCGATCGGCTCGAAGGCGTAGTCGCTCCGCCAGAGCGGCACGGCGCGGCGCATCGTCTCCAGGTCGTTGCGGCGCCCACCCGAGGCGCACGAGTCGATGAGCATGTTCGGATGCCGCCGCCGCAGCTCGTCCCAATAGGCCAGGTAGCCGGTCACGTGCTTGATTTCTGCGATCCCCTGCCGATCCGGAGCGTCGTTGTTGCGCCAGTAACTCAGCGGGTCCATGTTGAAATCCTGCCGGTAGAGGTCGATCCCCTGCTCGGTCAGGAGCTTGTCGACGTGGTCGGTGAGCCATTGGCGGGCCTGGGGGTTGCCGAGGTTCAATAGCCGCGTCCCCTCCTCACCGGCCTTGCCGGGCCGGTCGTAGGGGCGGAACGTGCTGCTTTGGGGCGACGGCCCGGGCTTGAGATAGCCGTAACTCCACGGGCCTGCGGGGTTCTTCTCCGAGTGGAACTCCTTGGCCGCGTCGAACGTCTTGCCCGACGGGGCCTTGAGGCGAATCTCCAGACCGGTCGAGTCGCAGACGTGCGCGCCGTTGCCCCAGCCCACGACGAAGTCCAGCAGGTCGCCTGCGGCGGCCGCGAGCTTGCCGTCGTAAGAGATTTGCCGGCCCTGCCCGCCGAGGTTGACCTTCCCATCGAACACCGCACGGCCGCGGTGCAGGACGTGGACGTCGGTGGTCGTGTCCTTGTCGATCGCCATGAACGCGGCCTGCACCGAATGCTCCCCGGTCTCCGCCGCCGTAAAGCGAACCACGCTGTACTCGCCCTTCGGGCCGGGGTGAAACGACAGCCGGCCCGGGTCCCAGCGGATGTTGGCCATGAAGCGCACCTTCGGCGTCGGGTTGTGGGTCACGCAAGGATCGCCTCCGCCCAGCTCCCCGGCCGACCAAGAACACAACCCGGCCACCGGATCGTCTGCGGCCGGCGTTACGCGCAAGAGCCACTCCGGGTGTTTCTGGTACAGCCACGTGCCGGGCGTAACCCGCTCCGGCTCGAACCACACCAGGATCTTCACGCCCTTGGAGTGGGCGTGGTCGCTGATCGGACGCAAGCCGCGGGGGAACCGCTTGGGGTCCACTTCCCATGTGCCCACCTGCGGCCAGCCCTGCTGCTGGACGTACCAACCGGCGTCCATCCACCAGTAGTCCAGCTTGAGCCCTTCCTCCAGGTAGCGGTCGACGTGCATGATCTGATTCTGCTCATTGGCCTTGATCATTTCTTCGTAGGCCCGGGAGCTGGAGGCCACGAACTGCGGCGGCGGGAGCTTGCCGCCGGGCTTGGGCATGCTGTGGGCCATCATCCAGCGGTGCCAGACGTTCTGCGAGCGGAGATAATCGCCCTTCCAGAACTGGACGACCACCAACGGGCTG
>CAYGZA010000115.1:0-17211 GCA_964354135.1 uncultured Planctomycetaceae bacterium | reverse complement strand
CCTGGAACAAGGCCGACCCCAAGAGCGACCGCTGGCCGATTGCCCAGTTCGCGGCGGGGGACCTGACAACCACGGATTGGTCGCAGGTGGGCGCGCTGGAGCAACCGATCTACAATCCTGGCGACCAGACCATCGTGGTCCTCATCTCCCTGGAGGACACCGCCAAGGGCTGGTGGCAGCGCTCCGTCGAGATCCCGCCACGCGTGCCCATGCTGCTCCGCGTGCCGATGGACGAGGCGCGGCTGAGCATCGATCCCGGCCATATCCAGCGATGGCTCCTCTGGGAGGCCGACTCGCCCGTGGCGGTCCAGTTCCGCCTCGGCACGCCGATGCTGGCGCCGGGCGGCAAGAAGTAAGTCTGACCAGATGGTACATCCGTTTGACTGGCAGAGAACAGAGAAAGGAACACCAAAATGACGCATCTGACCAAACCGCTCTGCCTCTTGATCTTGGGGCTGGGGTGTCTCCCTTCGCTGGCCCGGGAGTACGAAGGATCTCGGGCGAATTCTATCCTCCTGAACGGCGCATGGGAATTTGCCCGTGGAGAAGGGGACGAAGGCGCTGCGACGGCGGCAGGAGAGCGAAAGATCCGTTGGCAGCAGGTCACGTTGCCGGGCCCCTTCATGCGGGAAAATCCGCAGGCGGCAAACCAGACGAAGTTCGTCTGGGCGCGCAGGACCTTCAATGTCACCCCAACTCAGGCCGAGGGCCTGGCCGTCTTGCGCTGGAACCGCATTGCCTCCGGCGCGGCGGCGCTGGTCAACGGTCAGAAGGTCGGCGAGAACGAACCGACGGGGCCGTTTCAGGTCATCGTCCCGGCAGGCGTCCTCAGGCCCGGCGAAAACCAGATCGTGCTGAAGATCCGCGGCGCCGCCGGGGTGCGGAGGAGCCGGAGCGGCAATGCCCTGATCCCGGCGGGTTTCGGCGTGGGGATTCCGGAGGTGACGGATGACGTGTGGATCGACTTTGCCGACACGGCCTACATGAAGTGGGTGCTGGCGCTGCCGGACCTGGCCGGCAGCCGGGTGAAGATCCGCGTCACGCCGACCGGCATCGGGCGCGTGGACGATCTGGAGATCGTCGCTCAGGTGAAGCCCTGGCCGGACGGGAAGGTCATGGGAAAAGGCCAAGCGCCGGCCAGGCTCGTGCCGGACCCGGACCCCCTCGGGGGCGAGCACTTCTTCGTCACCGTACCGATGCCGGGATTCCAGCCCTGGACCTATGAGAAGTGCCCTCTCTACACCGCCCAGGTGAAGCTCACCGCCAAGGGGCGAATCCTGGACGAGCTGACGTTCCGATTCGGCATGCGCGAGATCGGCGTCAAGGAGCGCCACTATCAATTGAACGGCAAGAACCTGTGGCTGCGCGGGTCGAACCTGGTGTTCGAATGGAACTGGGGCGACATCATCCGCGGGAAGGAGAAGGACTACCTGGTCACCGAAGCCCGGGAAATGAGCATGAACTCCTTCCGCACGCACACCCAGCCGCCGCCGCGCCTGTGGTGCGACGTCTGCGACGAGCACGGGACCATGATCCTGGCCGAGTTCCCCGTCCTCTACAACTACGCCGACTACCGGTTTACGGCGGAGGAGTACGAGGTCTGGCATCGGAACGTGCTCACCGACTCGGCCGGCTGGATGGCCCGGCTGTGGAACCATCCTTCGGTCATCATGTGGGTCTTGTCCAACGAGTCGCGGCGCGACGACGCGTGGGAAGAAGGGCCGTTCCAGGACTTCGTCAACGCACTCGATCCCACGCGGCCGACGATCCGAACGGGCACAAGGACCAAGGAGAACTACGACGTCCACCCGTGCGGCAACGTCACGGAAACGGATGAAGGTCACCTCCAGCCGGCGATCCGGAACTGGTTCGAGGCGGCGGGCCAGCGCACCACGACCAACACGGAGTACATGAACACCTTCGACCGTCCGGCCACGCAGTGGGTCGGCCGGGAGGACCCGGCGGCCGACCAACTGGCCATCGCCCAGATCGGCATGGAGCACACGGAGGCCATGCGACGCGCCCGCCTCGACGGCATCTGGCCGTACATGTATGCCGGCTGGACCAAGACCCGCCGCAGCGATCCGGACTGGGTCAAACGGCGTGGCTCCCCAATATGGAAGGCCGGATATGCCTCGCCGCTGTCCGCCTGCTGGCATAGTTCGCTCTCCCCGGTGCTTGCCAGTCTCGATCTCTTCAACCCCAACTACCTCACCGGGCAGGAAGTGACCACCGATCTCCACCTGATCAACGACTCCTGGCACGACGCCAGAGTTCATGTCGATCTGCTGCTGACCCAAGAGTGCCCGAAGTTCATTCCGGAAGCGAAGTGCTTCGATCAACCGGTGAGCAAGTGGAGCTTCGATTTTGCCCCGAAGGCGGACTCGATCGAAAAGGTTCCGGTCACCTGGAAACTGCCGGATGACGAGGGATGCTACTGGCTGACTGCCCGAATGACCGGGGTGGCTGGACGCCCCGTGCTCAGCCAGCGCTTCGTGCGGGCCATTCCCCTACCCATCCTACCCGAGGCCGTGAAACGGCGCAAGTTTGTCGTTCTTGGAAGCGACCATGCGGCGCAAGCCTTCTTCAGGTCGCACAGTCTCCGCACTTCTTCGAGCCTGGGGACCTTGGCGCCGGCTAAACAGGTGGCGGTCGTCTGGGACGCCTCACGCCTCTCCCCGGACGAAAAGCGCCAGACCAAAGTCCTCGACGGCTTTCTGCGTGCGGGAGGGAAGATGGTTGTCTTGTCAACTCCATCCTGGGACTGGATGGAATTGTGCGACGTGAAGATCAGTCACGGCCCGCGGTTCTCGCGGGTGTTTCCGTACAAGGACCTCAAGCACTCTCTCCTCGAGGGTATTGACCCGCGGTGGCTGATCCGGTGGAATGGACTGCCCGGCACGGTCGGTTTCGGGGAGCTGGGCGGCACCGTCATGGCCCGAGCGGAGAAGATCCTCTGGGCGAGAGAACCGAAAACGACCGTGATGGCAGTGGTTCCTGCCGCTTCGGGGGACGGCCGCAT
Organism: uncultured Planctomycetaceae bacterium; assembly: GCA_964354135.1. Lineage (GTDB taxonomy): Bacteria > Planctomycetota > Planctomycetia > Pirellulales > Thermoguttaceae > CAYGZA01. The sequence goes on along the minus strand of CAYGZA010000115.1, from coordinate 14,189 downwards.
CATGTTTGCGCAACTGGACCTCCAAGGCCGCGTGGACCGGTCCAAACCCAGCTACGACCCAGTGGCCGAGCGAGTCCTCTTGAACCTGCTGGATCGAGGGAGCTTCTAAGAAAGGAATAGAATATGAGCACGTGCCGCGTTGGGTGGATGGTATGGTGCGTATCCGTGGCGTTGCTGGCTGGCGGGGGACTTGCCGCCGCAGAGCCATGGCGCGCCGCCGAACAGCCGGACCTGAAGGAGGCGCTGGAACAGGCGCCTCTGCTGCGGACCGAGTCGCTGGGCGAGCCGGCGCGCGGGGTGAATGTCTGGGAACGCTGGATGGTGCCCAACATGGACGGCAAGACCTGGGACGTGCTTCAGGTGTACTTCAAGGAGTACCGGGGGCCGACGTGGCTCTACGCGTTCGACCTGGGCACTGGGGAGGTGAAGAGGCAGCGACTAGCGGACGATCACCAGTTTTATCTTTCGGGCAGGGCGCTCGGACTGGACGGCAAGTACTACATCGCCACCCCCTGGTATCGCACGTGGAGCATGGACCTGTTCGTGTACGACCCGGCCACCAACACGCTGGAGGAGCGGGGGGAGATCGTTCCGGGTTTGGGCGGCGAGGTCCGCCCGCTGGCGGTCGGGCCGGACGGCCGGATCTACGGCACGGGGACCAGGGGCAATCGGGTCGGCCTCTACATATACGACCCGAAACTCCGCAAGGTGGTCAAGGATTTCGGCCCCGTCGGCCCGAGCCATCCCAACGGCGCCTGGAGCCGCTACTCCATGGGCGTGGACGATACGCACGCGTATATCGCCAGCGGAATGATCCCCGCCTGGTACCTCGTGGCGGTGAACCTCCAGACCGGCGAAGAAAAGGTGCTGCTGGAGTCGCCGACCGAGCGCGTGATGGATATCGTCGAGAGTTTTCCGGGAGCGTGGGCGATCGTGCCGCAGGAGCAGGGCGCGCCCCGGAAGGAATACTGGCTCTACCACGGCCAGGCGATTCCAAAGACCGGCGACACGCCGCCGCGGCCGCCCAAGGCATCGCCTTGGGACAAGGGCGCGAAATCCAAACCGCAAGTGTACTTCGATCAGATCGACCCCGACGCCGACGGCAACGCGACGCTCTGGCACCGTTCGCCCGAGGACGCCGCAAGCGCCCGGCCAAAGGGAAAACCGCAGCGCGGAGCCGCCGCAAACGCGACGCCGGAAGACCTCGGCTGGAAAGCCATCCACGTGAAGGGCGTCGAGACCTACCCTCACCGGATCAATCCCATGACGCTCCTGCCCGATGGACGGCTCTACGGCACGGGCGACGATTACTGCGGCGTGTTCGCCTTCGATCCCAAGACCGGCCAGACCACGATCCTTGGCCCCCGTCCGGGGCACGCGCCCTACACGCAGATCGTTTGCGGCGGCGAGCTTTATTCCAGCGGCTACGCGGGCGGGCCGCTCTTTGTCTACGATCCCACGCGGCCTTGGACGTTGGCTAAGGGCGGGCCGCCCGGGCGTTCGATGCCGCAGCCCGGCGACCTGGCCAGCAACCCCCGGTCGTTGGGCTCCGTGGGCAAAGATACGCGCGTCGCCATCGCCCACAGCTCCGCGCTCGGCGCCGATGGCAAGATCTACTTTGGCGGGTTCGGCGAGCGCAACTACACCGGCGGCGGCTTCGGGTGGTATGACCCGAAGACGGAGAAGCTCGACGGCTTCTGGAGGCCGCTCAGCGGGTACGCCGTCCACTGGCTCGCCCCAGTGCTTGGCGGCCGGCTGATCGCCATTTCGACATCAAGGGCGGCGGACGAGCTGAACAACAATCGGGCGCCGGAAGAGGCCAAGCTGTTCATTTATGACGTAGCTGCGAGGAAGATCGTGCGCGAGATCGTGCCGATAGCTAAAGCACGGACCACGGGACTCATTATCGAGGTTGCGCCCGGCCGTTTGCTCGGCTTAACAACGGAGCGGGAGCGCGCCGACGGCAGCATCCTCTACGGCGTAGACGTGTCCACGGGCGAAGTGCTGTTCCGCAAGGCCCTGCCCTGGCCCGTCTCGACCGACGCCTATTGGCCGCACTGGGTGGACCCGTCCTACGAGTACGAGAGTTTGACGCGCGGCCCCGATGGTTTCGTTTGGACGTACCTGAAGGACGTGCTGGTGCGGATCGACCCGAAAGACGCGAGCGTACACGTCGTGGGCAGGATCGCTCCGGTCGGCTACCCGACGTTCGTCGGCAAGGATGTCTACTTATCCGGACCTGAGCAGTTGCGGAGGATCCGCGATATCGTCCCGGCACCTGGCGGCGCGGGCTCCCAACAATAGATCGTGCCGCTGGCAGCGCTGGTCCAGAAGACCCGTCCATTGGCCAGCACCGCGTTCACGCAGGCGCGGGGCGCGAAGCCGGGCGAGTGCCACAGGAGCTTCCCCGTCTGGACCTCGCGGACGTTGAGGCCGGCCAGCGTAATGGCGAAACTGCAGTTGGGGGTCAGAGCCACGGCGCCGCAGGCGTGGGTCTCGCCGCCGAGTTCCTTACAGCCGGGGTAGTCCTTGCCGTCCTCCAGCCGGACCTTGGCCCCGTGCCCGCCATAGCCGCGCATGACCAGAAAATCTGGCCCGACGCTGAACCGGTCGTAGCCCCCGGTCTTCCGCTTCCAGAGGGGCTTGCCGTCCGCGGCCGAAACGCAGCTCAGGTCGCCGAAGTATTCGTTCAGGAGCAGCCGGTCCCCCGCGAGCACCGGGTAGGTCGAGCCGAAGGGGTCGGTGGATCGCCAGAGGACCTTGCCGGTCTTGGCCTCAATCGCCACCGCCTCGCCCCCTTTCTTCTCCCCCTGTGTCAACTTATAGTCTCCCACGCCGGCGGTGAAGTACATCACCTTGCCGTCGGTGCATCCGGCGATGTCGCCGACCCGGTTGCTATGGACGTTCAGGTCCACCTGCCAGGCCGGCTTGCCGGTCTCGACGTTCCAGGCCTTGATCATCGTGCCGGGCGGCCCGTTTCTATTGGGTTGAGTGGAGCCGAAGGCGACCAGATCGCCCGCCACTACAGGCGAGCTCCGCTCCCAGATGTGCCGGCCGCCGATGTCCACGGTCCAGAGGATGCGGCCCGTGCGGAGGTCCAGGCAGTGGAAGACGCCTTCGGGGCGGCCGTAGATCGGCCGGGCCACAAATAATCGGCCGGCATCGGCGAGCAAGCCCGTCCCGGTCCACGACTCCGGCCCGGGCATGGCCGCCCGCCAGCGCGTGCGGCCCGTCGCCTGTTCCTGGCAAGTCACCAGACCCTCGAGCGTCACGCTGACAAGGTCTCCCTCGTGGGCGATGCACGGCGCCTTGAAGTGTCCGAAGCCCCGAGTCGCCCAGCGAACCCGGAGAGGCGGCTTCAGGTCCGGGTCGTCCACAAAAAACGTATTGGCCGCGTTCCCGCAGGTGGACGGCCAGCCGGACATCCTCCCTGTCGCCGATCGGACCTTGCCGCGCGGCTCGTGGAGCGTGAGTTTGTCGTCCACCGCCGGGCGGAGGTTGCCGTCGGGCCCGAGGACATAGAAATAGCCGTCGTCGCAGCCGAAATAGACGCGGCCGCCGGAGATGGCGGGGGACGAGCCGATGCCCTTGCCGTTGGGCGTCCGAAAGCGGAAGGGGGGCGCCCCCGGCTTGGCGGCAAGATCGATCACGAGGACCTCGCCCCGCAGGGTTGTGGCCACCAGGTGTTCTTTCGCCAGGGCGTGGGAGGTGACCATCGGCGTTGCATCCTTGTCGTCCCGCCACTTCACGAGCGTCTTACCCGCCTCGAAATCGTGCAACGCGATGCCGTTCTTGCCGTAATAGCGGACTTCATGATCGTGCCCCGCGACCACGGCGCCGCGGACCGCGGGCGTGCTCCAGGGTTCCGCATCGAGCTTGCCATCCTTGACAACCTGTCCGTCACGGAGGGAGAGCCGGGTCATTGCCAGGACGCCATCGGCCCCCATGCCCGCGTTGTAGACCCAGTCGCCGGAAATGGACGACGACATCGGCGCCGACCCGTCCCCTCCTGTCGGCGCCCGGTTGCACCAGAGGAGTTTCGCCTCAGTACCGGTGTCCTCCAGGCAGGCGACATCCCAGCCGAAGCTGGATACCACTTTCTTTCCCGAAACCGCCACGTCGCCCCCGCCGTAGTTTGGCGGGTCGTACTGGCCGTCCACAGAGCTCGGGCCACGTTTGCGCTCCAGGGCTTTGGTCATTTCTGCCGGCTCTCGGTAACGCGCGTAGTGGTCCCATTTCCATCGCTCCCGGCCGTCGAGGTCCACGCATCGCAGGACGGCATCGAGCGCCTGGAAGTAGACGGAGCCGTTGGCAAAGGTCGGGGCGCTGAGGATCGGAGTGCCGATGTTCAGCCTCTTGACGACCTTGCCGTCGCGGGCGTCGAGGACGTGGAAGTTTCCGGCGGTGGTGCCGAAGCAGACCCGGCCTTGGGCCACGCAGGGCGAGGAGGTGTTGGCGCCCATCGCCCCCGCGGCGTCGGGCGCACTCTTCCAGATAATCCGGCCGGTACGGGCGTCGATGCAGTAGGCCGTGCCCATCTGGTCTATGACGTAGGCTCTCCCTCCGACCACGGCCGGCGAGGTCGTCACCGCGTCATCGAGTCGAACCTGCGCCACGAGGCCCAACGGGAGCTGCAACGCCTCGTCGGCCGCATCGCCCGTGTGGGCCGGATTACGCATGAATTGCGGCCAGTCGGCAGCGGGGCACCGAGTCCCGGCAAGAACGAGGGCCAACGCGAGCGTCATCGGATACAGGACGTGGACCATTCGGGATTTGGGATACATTGCGTTGCACCCTCGCTGAACTGGTGGACGAAAGTTGATGTGGAGAAAACGGGACAGATCCATCATTGGGGGCTGGAAACGATCGTGATTGTACATTGCCCGTCCGAGAAAGGCAAAGGTCAAGTGGAGATACTCCCTCACGATCTGACGGGGGCCTCATCGGACGCTGCCTGCCCGCCGCCGCAGTGAAGTCAAGCCGACTCTTGCTCCCGGCCGTCTTGTGCGGTAGACTGTCATTCCATCAACCCCCGAGTCTACCCGATCTTGAGCATTGAGGCCCGCTCAATTATCCCCATAAGCCCACCCGAAAAGTGAAGAACCTAGTAAGAGGTAAGAACCCCGTGAACGGTTACGCCGAGTGTAACACCCGATGACCCAATACCAATTCGCAAAGACCCGTGAACGGTTCCCTGAGTTAACAAGGGGACAGTTTCGAAGAGTTTTGACACACTCCACAATTGTCTAGACAATGGGGAGCACCTTAGTTATGCAGGAAAGAACGATGAAAACACAACACGGTCTGAAATGGACGCTGTCGATTATCGTGGCGGTTTCTCTGCTCAGCGCGCCCACCATTCGCGCAGCGGGAGCGACGCTGAGTTTGGTTCAGGACGGGAAGGCGGTCTATACCGTGGTCGTACCCGACGGCAAGAACCCAGTTGCGATGTCGGCGGCCACGATGCTGGCGGACACGGTGGAAAAGGCCTCCGGCGCGCGACTCGCCGTTGTGGAGGAAGCTCAGGCGCCAGCCGGCCCGAAGGTGTTCATCGGCAAGACGCGCGCCGCCGAGAAGGCCGGGCTGAATGTGGCGGCGATGAAGGGGATTGCCTGCGTGCTCAAGGTGGTGGATGGCAACCTCTTCCTGGCCGGCAACGACCGCAGCGGTTACATCAAGGGGGACGGCAACTACGTCATGCCGGCAAGCAAGAAGGCGGCGCACATCTTCCTGCACGACTACGCGGGCGTGCGCTGGCTCTGGCCGAACTCTCAGGGGCTGGGCACGGAAATCCCGAAGAACGCCACAATCTCCTTCCCGTCCGATCTGAACCGCTCATGGACGCCCGTATTCGATTGGGTGGCCGCATTCTGGTATGTCGAAGGGTACGAGTTCAACTGCAGCTACCGGGCAAGCGTCCCATACTTCAGTTACGGCGGCCATTCCTACTATGCCGCTGTGCCGAAGGAAAAATACGCCAAGGACCATCCGGAGTATTTCGCGGTCATCAAGGGCGTGCGCGACAGCTCGTACAACCACCTCTGCATCAGCAACCCAGAAGTGCAGGATCTACTGTACGTCGAGATGCTCAAGCACATTGATGAGGGGTACAGCATGGTGCAGCTCGCCCAGACCGACGGCTACCAGCCCTGCGAGTGTGACCCGTGCAAGGCAATTGCCGCCGATGCGGGCGAACGCCATTGGATCGTCCACAACAAGCTCGCCCAGCGCCTGGCCAAGGACCGGCCGGACGCGAAGGTGGTCATAATCGCCTACTGGCCCACCGATGTGCCTCCCAAGACCATCGCCAAGTTCGGCGCAAGCGTGGTCATAGAGCTGTGCGTCTATTCCTACGAGAACTTCGAGCGGTGGCGCGGCAAGGCTGACAAGTTCCTGGTCTACCTTTACAACTGGGGGGACTACCATGAGATGGCTTACGGTCCGAAGAGCACGCCCGGCATGATCGCCAGGCAGGTGAAGTTCTTCCACGAGCGGAAGGTGAGCGGCATGTATTGTTGCGGGATCGGCGAGAGCTGGGGGCTTGAGGGCCCGGTGTACTACATCTTCAACAAGTGCCTCGATGATCCGGACTGCGATTGGCAAAAGGAACTGGACGGCTTCTACCGCGCTGCGTTCGGCAAGGCGTACGTTCCGATGAGGCAGATGTTCGACGCGCTTTACGAGCGGCTGGAACATAAGGCTTCCGGCGATCCGTTTGGAGACAGTCGCTGGACGCCGGTCGTCCCCGGCTACAAACTGCCTACAATGGTTCAGTGCTCGGAGTCGCACTACAGCTACTACTATCCGCCGAGCCTGCTCAAGTACATGGAATCGAAGATCGCGCGCGCCAAGGAACTGGAGCCGGAAGGGGCCGTGCGCGCCCGAATCAACATGGTCGAGCGCAACTTCCTCTACTGCCAGGATATCGCCAACGTTTACCACCTTTACCACGCTTATCAGGTGTCGCCGACTTGGGAGTCGTTCGCTCCGCTGGCGGCGGCCCTCAAGCAACGGGCCGCGCGCGTGCGCGAATTCATCGCACACGACAACAGCCGCTATGACGGCTTCCCTCCCATGTTTGATGACCTTTCGCGAGCGATGACCGACGGCCGCGGCGGCGGCAGCAGAATGCTGTCAGGCCCCTTTAAGTGGGACGTGGACATGATTATGGAAAAGAAGGTACTCCCCGACACAGGCCGGCGTGAGCCGCCGTTCAACGAAGACTGATGCCTTGCCTCCGGCACTGCGTCGGACGGATTGTGAGGGCCTTGTGCGCTGCCACAGTTGGTCGGCGCTGGTTGAGGCAAAGGTCAAGTGGAGATGCTCCCTCACGATCCGACGGGGGCCTCGTTGGACGCTGCCTCCCCGCCGCCGGGGTGCCGTCAAGCCGACTCTGGCTACCGTCCGTCTTGTGCGGTAGACTGTTGCCAAATGCTCTGCGTGGATGAACGACGTCACCGTTATTCCGGCAAGAGAATCTTTGCGACAGAAGGATGCGCATCATGCTGCCGTGCAATGACCGCGTACGCTTCGTGATCTTGGGGACGCTCTGGCTTTTGGGCACAGCCTTACACTCGGCTTCTGCGGAACGCCTGGCATCGGACGAAGCCGTTGCGCCGCGGACGGCGACGCCGCCTAAGATCGACGGCGATCTCTCCGACCCGGCTTGGCAGACCGCCGCACGGGTCGAGAGCTTCATTGATCCGCAGAGCGGCGGCGCCCCGTTCCGCGCCACGTGGCTGAAGGCGCTGCACGACGACCGCTATTTGTACCTGGCCGTCTGGTGCGCGGAGCCGCACCCGGAGAAGCTCAAGGCCGCCGGAAAACCGGACGACGGCGTCTGGGAAGACGACTGCCTGGAAGTCTTCATCGGCCACACCAACGAGCCCGGCGAATGCGTTCACCTGATCACGAATACCAAGGACGTCCACGAAGACTACAAGAACCTGTTGTCCAACTCGCCGGGCAAGGCGTGGAACTCGGCTTGGCTGACTCGCACCAAGATCGGCGCGGACTCGTGGACGACGGAGATCCGCATCCCGCTGGAAGAGCTGGGCGTCGGTAAACCGCCGCTGGCGGGAGATTTCCTCCCCTTGCGTCTCGGGCGCGAGGTCTGGAGCGACTTTCGCCCGGGCGACCCGGCCCATCCGACCCGCCTTGTGGTCTGGCCGGCAGTCCGGGACTACTCCGGTCCGACCGGCTTTGGCCGCCTGTACTTCGGCCGCAAGAACCTGCTCCCCAATGCGGAGTTCGAGGGACAGCCCAGCGCCGCCGGATTCTACCCGTGGTGGAGCGGGGATCGTCAGGCGCCCGCCCGATACCGCGTTCTGCGAGAAGGAGGCGAGGCCGTGGTGAAAGTGGCCGCCGACCGGGCCAGCGGCTGGATGAGCACCGGGGTCCAGGTCCGCCAGGGCGACAGCTATCGGTATCGCCTCGAAGCGAAGGGAGACATTGACTCGACCTTCTACGTCCGCGTGCCCGTGCCCAACGAAAACAGCAGCGTCCCCATCGAGCAGAGGATCCGACCGACCGCAGATTGGACGCGGATGGAGATACCGTTCTCGACAACGGCGCCCGGTGATGTCGGCGTCTATTTCGGGGTTCCGGAAAAGACCCCGGGCAAGAAGGTCTTCTTCCGGCGGCTGGAGATCGTCAAGGAGGTCGCTTCGGCCCAGCCGCACTACTTGACCTGGAAGATCAAGGAGCCGCTTCCCGACCAGGGATTGGGGGCGCTGCGGGCGCGGCGTTTCGGGATTAAGCCCTACGAGTTGATCGCCCGAGACAAATGTCGGGGAGAGCGGGTCGTCTTTCGCGACACGTCCACCGCAGCGCCGCTCTGGCTCTTGACGCGCGACCGCTCCGGCGAGGGCCATTACTATCACAACCTCGAATGGATCTTCAGCTTCAACGGAAAGTGGCTTGCCTCCACCAGTGATCGGTTGGAGTCCTCCTACCCCAAGACCATGTTCTGGGCCACGCGGACTGACGGAACAGCGATCGTTCCGCTGGCGAAATACTACTCCTTCAATCACCACTGGTCGCCGTGGAATCCCGACGTCTATTACTACGACGTCCAGGCGGATCCGGGCCAGTTGTGCGAGGTCAATGCCGAAACGGGCCAGCGCAAGGTGCTCGCGCAACTCGGGCCCTGGTACAGACAGCAGGGTATCGTGGTCCGGCCGGGTCCGTGGTCCCATCGCCTGGTGATCGTCAATCCCGACCGGCACACCGGGTTCACCATCAAGCGCGACGGCTCCGGCAGGAGGAATGTCGTCTTCGAGCCGCCGACCGGCACGGCCATCGACGAGATGTACTTCAGCACCGGATTCCCGGACATCTTCTACTCGCGCGAGCACGTCTACCGATTGGACAAGGACGGCGGCGTCACGCGCGTGGGCACGATGGGGGATCGAAAGCACTGGGCCAACATGGCGCGGGCGGGGCACGCCGATGCGAGCAAGTCGGAGCAATACCTGGCCCGGCCGTATGGGAGCGTGACGCACCCGGACGGACGCGAGGTGAAGCTCTACGATCCGGCGCCCTTCATGGATCTCGGCGGAAACCTGGGCTACAACGGCTACGCCTCTTGGGGCCCTACCGACGACTGGTTCACGATTGAATTCGGCCAGCATTTCGTGCGCGTGCGCGCCGACGGCCGCGGGCAGGACTTCCTCGGATTCCATTTTGCCAAGAGCCTGGACTATTACTCCATGGCCTGGGGGCAGCTCAGTCCCGACGGGACGAAGATCGCCTCGAAGACGACGCTGCTGGACAACCCGGACCTTCTGATCATGGTCATCGCCCCGCCGAAGCCGCCGGTCAAGACGCGCGTGGAGGGCGGCGACCTGGTGTGGGAGCCCGCGCCGCTTTGTGCCGAGACTAAGGGCTACCTCGTGCATTCTTCCCGGACCAGCGGCGGTCCTTACGAGCAAGTCAACCGTGAACCGGTCCGAGATTGCCGCTGGAAGCTCCCTGCGGCGGAGGGGCCTGCCTTTTACGTCGTCACTGCCGTCGAGCATTCCGGCCTGGCGAGCCTCTATAGTGCGGAAGCGGCGGTCAGCGCCGGCGACGCCCCGCGCTGGTTCTATGCCGAAGCCGAGACGCTGACGCTGGAGACTCCGGTCGTAGAGCGCAGGGAGATGTCGGCCACAGGCTGGCATTATGTTGCGCAGGACCCTTACTTGGCCGCCAAGCTGAAGAAGGACGGACGGCTAGGCTGGAACTTTACGGCGCCGGCGCCGCTCGTGGATAAACAATTCGTCTTATGGATTCGCGCGCGCCGGGCGCAGCGGACCTCCGAAGGGCAAGCTGCGGTCCAGGTCGGCAAGACACCGGCATCCGCCCGTACGGCGAGCGACAACTGGACGTGGGTCTGCGCCAGGGACGAGGCCGGCAAACCTGTCCGCTTTGCCGCGCGGGACGGCCGGATGGACGCCGTCGTGACGCTGCGCAATCATTCCATCGAGATTGACTCGCTTGCCTTGACGACGGACGCCACTGGGCGGCCGCGTGCGGAAGGCGCGGTGGACAACGCGCCGCCGCAAGCGCCGAAGGACCTGCGCGCGACGAAGGCCGATTCCGCGGCGATCCTGCTTTCCTGCCAGCCCTCGCCGGACCTCGACGTCGCCTACTACAACGTGTATGCGTCCATGAGTCAGGACGTGGCCTCTGCTCAGAAGAACCTCGTTGGCTCCCCCTCGGCGCCGCCATTTCTGGATTGGGGCCTGAAAGCCGGCACGGCGTACTACTACACCGTAACGGCCGTGGACCGTTACGGCAACGAAAGCGCCGCCAGCACGATCGCAACGGCCACGACGGAGGCCAAGACGATCCGCACCCTGCACTTGGCGGCGGCCAAAGCCAAGCTGGAGATGAGGGGAAAAGAGCCTTCTCTGGAGGTGATCGGCAACGACGCCCAGTGCTCCGGCGCACGCTTTGTGGGCGTAGGAGTGCCCGGCGATGACAACTCGTTCCCGGATAACCCGTATGCGTTGGGCGAGCGGATTCGCAAACTCCCCGCCAAGCGCGCTGCGCTTACATGGAAGGTGACTGCGCAGGAGGCGGGGACCTATGTGGTGTGGCTGAGAGTCCGCAGCCGCGACGGCGAGATTTCCCCACATTTCGCGCTGGACGGCAAATCCATCGTGCCTGAGCATGTCGGGGTCAAAGTCGGTTGGTATGACGCGCGGGTAGCCCAAAGCATGTGGGGCAAGACGGAGCAAGCCTACTGCTGGTTCTGGACCCAGGTGCCGCTGGACCGCCAGCTCGATCCGCGGGCGTTGCGCGTGGCTCTCCCGGCCGGCGAGCACGAGTGTACTCTCTCGAACATCACCCCGGGTCTCGACGTGGACGAAGTGGTCCTTACCACGGACTTCTCCTGGATCCCCGAGGGAACGATCAACTACTTCTAGGCAAGGAGAACACCATGACACCGCGCAATCCCCAGAGATTTCAGCCGCAGACATTCGAGCGCAGGCAATTCCTGCGAGCCGTCAGCGGTTTGGCCGCCGGCGCGTTGGGCGCAGCTCTTGTGCTGGCCGACGAACTCCCCAAGAACATGAACCCGCGGGCGATCTCCGGTGATTCCGTCGAACCCGACTGGCTCGAGCGCCTGACGATCACGGTCGGCCCGAGGAAAGCGGACCTCGTCGGCACCACGGATCGAGTGATCCAGGCCGCTGTCGATTACGTCGCGCGGCTGGGAGGCGGCACCGTGCGTGTTCTGCCGGGCACGTACCGGATGCGCAACTCGGTTTTCCTTCAGTCGAGAGTCCGCCTCCTGGGGAGCGGGACAGACTCGGTGCTCGTCAAGGAACCGTCCGTCACCACGAAGCTGATCGTCGACGGCGACCATTGGGATCAGGAGGTCACCCTGGCCGACCCCAAGGGGTTTCAGGTCGGCGGCGGCGTCCGGCTGGTGAGCAAGGACCCCTACGGCAAGGGCACGAACATCGTCCAGCGAACGCTCGTCGCCTCTTCCGGCAATCGCTTCAAACTCGATCGTCGCCTGGAGGAGCGTTTCCACCTCGGCGGCGACCCGCAAATCGCCACGAATTTCTCGCTTCTGCAATGCAGCAACGTCGCCGACATCGTCGTCGAGAACCTCGCTCTGGATGGCAACAAGGCCCACAATGAGATGCTCGACAAGGGCGCGTTCGACGACGGCAGCATCCGCCTGGATAGCTCCAATCGCATCACAATCCGCGAGGTGACGGTGCGCGATTTCTACTGCGACGGCATCGTCTGGGGAATTTCACACGACGTGGTCGTGGAAAACTGCCACCTCCACGACGGCGCCAGGCTGGCCGTTCACTCGGGCTCCGGGTCGCAACGTTCGATCGTCCGGGGCAACAAAATGCAGCGCTCTGCCGAGGGCATCTACTTTTGCTGGGGCGCACAGCATGGGCTGTACGAAAAGAACGTGATTGAGGACTGCTCCTACGGCATGACCATCGGTCACCGCGATTCGGACAACCTCATCCGCGACAACGACATCCGGCGAAGCGGCCTGGCCGGCATTCACTTCCGCGGCGGGAACAAGGCGTTTGCGCCGCACCGGAACCGCATCGAGCGAAACCGCATCGTCGACAGCGGGTCGGAAAAGGGCGTTGCCATCGACATTAACGGCGAAACGGAGTCGGTCGCGGTGATCAAGAACGAGCTTAGGGAGACCCGAAAGCCAGCCTCCCGGATCGGCATCCTCATCGGGGCCCAGACCCGCGACATCCGCTGCACCGACAACCGGATCGAAGGATTCGCCACGGCGATATCGGATCTGCGAAACCGGAACTTGTCCCCAAAAGCAACCTAGTAGGGCGACGCACCTGATTTGATGGGTGGCATGCCCTCACGACGCGAAGCGTCGGGTGGGCATGTCGCATGCCGACCTGGGCTGCGCCCGTGACGGCATGCCACCCAAGATGTCAGAACAGGTGCGTCGGCCCACTAGATCGAAGGCAACGTGCAAGGAGAGTCTTCGTGAGACCTGCCAAGAACTCGCTGGCTTGCGCCGTGATTGTCAGTGTTCACCTCGCCATGGGCACTGCGCCGGAGGGGCTGCACGGACCATGCACGGCGTTTGCCCAGGCGCCGACCGCGAGGGCGGCCACGGCGGACTTCTTCGTCTCTCCCAGGGGCCACGACAACTGGTCGGGCAGATTGGCCGATCCGGGCAAGAACGACGGGCCACTGGCGACGGTGGCCCGCGCTCGTGAGGCCGTTCGGGCGTTGCTCAAGACGCAGAAGGAGCCACGGCCCGTACGCGTGGTGCTCCGAGGCGGGACGTACTATCTCGACTCGCCGCTGGTGTTCGGTCCCGAGGATTCCGGAACGGAGAAAGCTCCGGTGGTTTACGCTGTGGCAGCGGGAGAGAAAGTGGTTCTTAGCGGGGGACGTCGTCTCGCGGGCGGCCGTTGGGGTGAGGCCAACGGTCGGAAGGCATGGATCGTGGACATTCCCGAGGTGAAGGAAGGCAAGTGGAACTTCCGGCAGCTTTTTGTGAACGGCCAGCGCCGGCCGCGGACAAGGCTGCCGAAAGAAGGGGAATACCGCATCGAGTCTCTGCCGGGCTATACCGGCGACTTTCTCAGGAGTCCGACGAAGCAGTTCGTCTATGCCCCGGGGAACATCGTGCCTACTTGGCGCAATCTGCGGGACGTGGAAGTTGTGGGGATCACGCGGTGGTTGGACAACCGGCTGCCGATCGAGAGCGCAAGCGGCAGCACTCGCACGGTCACCTTCGACCGCCCGAGCCTGTTTGCTCTCGTCTCGTCTGCCGTCTCCGGCGACGGCACCGCCAGGCCCTCGGTCTATTGGGTGGAGAACGTGTTTGAGGCGCTGGACACTCCCGGCCAGTGGTATCTCGATCGCCCGCAAGGACGGCTTTACTATCTGCCGCGGCCAAGAGAAGACGTAACATCCGCCGAGATCGTCGCGCCGCGACTAGCGCAAGTGGTGCGCGTCGTCGGGCGCCCGGGAGCGGCGGCGCACGACCTCCGCTTCGAAGGCATCACGTTTTCTCATACCGAGTGGCAGCCGCCGGCCGACTATGCCTCGTCGCTACAGGCCGGAATCGAAGTGCCCGGCGCGCTCGTGTTTGATTACGCCGAGCGATGCGCCGTCACCGGCGGCGGCATTGAACATATCGGCAACTACGGCGTCGAGGTAAACGTGGGCTGCGCCGACATCGA